>NZ_JBFAUW010000021.1:0-84473 GCF_040679495.1 Nocardia sp. NPDC052254
GTCGCCGGGGAGTGTGCCGCAGGGGGCGACGTTTTCGACGAAGTGTCCGACCATGTGGCGGGACAGGGACCAGACATCCTTCAACGGCGACGACATGGGTCGTCCCGAGAAGGTGAGGCTGGACCGGGTTGAACTGTCGACGGTCATCGCTGACTCCTTCCACTCCCGAATCTATCTGTTGCGGCGGTTAACGCTAACTGCCGTTGTGGAAACCCAGGTCGCTTCCCGAATCGTCTGTGCGGAAGTCGAAGCTGATCGGCTGCGCGTTGTGAATCCTCACAGTGCGCCGGAGGCGCTGAGTTCGGGCTGTATCACAGGTTTCGCTGTCGACCTGGCTCAATGCCACAGCCGCCGGCACGGCAGCGGCCGCAGTCCGGGCCGGACCATGCCGTCGACCGTGACGGCCAGACCGGAATGGACGGCCGCCGCGGCGAACTCCCATGCCTCGGCGCGGGTGGCGGCGTATTCGAGCATCATGCCGTCGCCGGGTGCGGAGCCGTCGAAGTAGACGGTGATCCGGCGGGTGGGGGACTCGGGAATCATGTCGGGGATGTTCATGAGCCGTGCTCCTTTGCATCGGTGCAGGAACGAAGCTACGTACTCGCGAGTAACTCGAACAGGTTTCAGTGCGGAATTCAGCTCCGAACACAGGCCCGCGCGCGACGCGCTTGTGACTTGTCAGGACGCGCCGGGCGGATTTCGGGTCCCTTCGCGCGCGCGATATTCTCTTGGCCCATGGGCCATACCGCGATCCGGCGGGCGCTGAGTGTCGCCGCCGGCTCCCTGCTGCTGATCGCTGCCGCTACGACTTCTGCACCGGCACAACCGATCTATCCGGCGCCGGACCCGGATCCGTTCTACGCGGCACCGGCCGATATCGCCGATCATCATCCCGGTGACGTGCTGGCGACCAGGCCGATGCCGGCGCTGGACATCTTCCCCGACACCGACATCACCCTGATCAAGTTCCGCTCCACCAACTCCGAGGGCAAGCCGATCGCGGCGACCACCACGGTCCTGACGCCGCGACACCGGGCAGTCGACGGCCCGCTGCTGTCGTATCAGACCATCATCAATGGTCTGGGCACCGAATGCGCTGTCTCCCACACGCTCTACACCAAGGACCCGGACCTGATGGTGCGGGAAGCCCCGGCATACAACGTGGTGCTGCAGCGCGGGTGGAGTATCGCGATGCCCGACCACCTCGGGCCGCAGTTCGCCTACGGCGCGGCGCGTCTGGGCGGCCAGATCACCCTCGACGGCATTCGCGCGGTGCAGCACACCGCGGGGCTCAACCTCGGGCGCAGCCCGGTGGCGATGGCGGGCTACTCCGGCGGTGGTATGGCCACCGCGTGGGCGGCCGCGCTCGCGCCGAATTACGCGCCGGATCTGCGGATCGCCGGTGCCGCGGCCGGCGGTGTGCCGATGAACATGGTGAAGATGCTGGAGGGCCTGGGTTACGGCTCGCATCCGGCGTTCGGGCTCGCGTTCGCCGCGGGGCTCGGCTTGGAACGTGAGTATCCGGACCGCTTCCCGCTGTCGGATCAACTCAACGACAGGGGCGCCGCGACCCGGCAGGTGCTCGCCAACAGCTGCACGAACGGGCTGCTGGCGGCCGGTGCCGGGCACGGTATCTCGGAGTTCGCGAAGACCACGACGATGACCGGGGATGCCGTCGCCCGCAAGGTCGTCGAGGACAACAGCCTCGAGTTCTATACCGACGGTGTGCCGAATATGCCCGTCTTCGAATGGCATTCGCCGATCGACGGCCTGATTCCGGTGGACTCGATCCGCAATACCGATCGGCGCTGGTGCCAGGCCGGGGTGCAGGTGCAGTCCGAGGAGATCCCGGTACCGGACCACCTCACGGCCGCGGTGCTGGGCATACCGCAGGTGATGGGCTGGCTCGAGGGGCGGATGAGCGGTCAGCCCGCACCGAAGAACTGCTGAGACCCTCGCCGCACCCGAATTCGGTCTCGAAGCGGACTCGCGGTGCGCACGATCCGAACACGCCACCCGGACAGGCGGATTCGCACCGGTAGTCTCGAAACACCTGGTTCAGTGCGGAACTCGGGTTAGCGCGCGCACATCGGGACCAGTGTGAGCTCTTCTGGGGGTGCGCCATGCGAGTCCGGCAGATTCTGGTCACGGTACTGCTGATCGGCTGTGGTCCGGTCACGGGAATCGCGGCGGCGCAGCCGCCCGGGCCCTTGCCCGCGGTCCCGGCGATCCCGCTGCCGGTGGCGAATCCCGGACTGCCACAACTACAGCAGTGGATCGACGCGCTGATCCCGCCCCCGCCCATGCCGCCTGCCGGCGAGGCGGCGGCGGGTGAGGCGGGCGTTGCGCCCGATCTGGCCGGATTACAGGATGCGGTGATGCCGTCACCGGTCGGCGACACCCTGCTCGACGTGTGGCCGGCCGACCTGGACCGGCTGGCCCCCGGCGATGTCATCACCACCCGGGATGTGACGGCGACGGCGGCCCCGCTGCTGGTGGTGCCGGTGCGCCAGGCGCTGCAGTTGAAGTTCCGGACCACCGACGCTCACGACAATCCGTCGTATGCCACTGCCACCCTGGCGATTCCGGCCGCCCCGTGGCCGGGGCCGGGGGCGCGGCCGGTACTGGTGAACAATCTGCCCATCGATGCGCTGGGCCGCAAGTGCACTCCCGGATACACTCTCGCGCACGGATTCAGCGGTGACACCGGCACGACCGATTTCGTTCCGCCCACCACCCAGCTGGCGCTGCTGCGCGGATACGCGGTGCTGATCCCCGATCACGAGGGGCCACGCATGGCCTATGCCGAGCCGTTCGTCGCGGGACACGCGGTACTCGATTCCATCCGCGCCGTGCGGGCGACGCTTCCGGGAGAGTTCGGCGGCAGCCGGTACGCGATGCACGGATATTCCGGTGGCGCGATCGCGACACGTGGTGCGGTCGCATTGATCGATTCCTACGCACCGGAATTGGCGTCGGTCGTCGTCGGCGCGGCGCTGGGCGGAGTGCCGGCCGATTACCAGATCCTGTCGCACAGCATGAATGCGAATCTGGCCTCGGGCGTGTTCCTCGCCGCGACCTTCGGCGTGGGACGGGAACGGCCCGAAATCCTCGAGCGCATGAACCATCTGGCACGCTGGGCCGCGTTGTCGCCGCTCAAGGACACCTGTGCCGGGGTGTTCGCCGTGCCGGGGGTGCTGTCGTTGCCGATCGACATCGCCGCCGACACCCCCGATCCGCTGCACAGCGCACTGGCCGACGACATCTATCGGGTGACTCGGATGCAGGGCATGAAATCGGCTGTCCCGCTCTATGTCTACAACGGCGAACAGGAGTTCTGGATCCCCGCGGCGGGTGCGCGCGAACTGTATCGCGACCAGTGTTCGATGGGGGTCGCCGCGGTCTACCGCAGCGTCCTGGGCGAACACATCATCGCGGCCGGGGTTGGCTATCCGGAGGCGATGAACTGGGTCGATCAACGCTTGCAGGGAGTGCCCGCACCCAACGAATGCTGACGGCCGGGCATATTCGCGGCGAATCGCTTTTGTGCCCAGACCCCAGCCGCCACAGGCACGGTTCATGAATTGTCATCGGATCATCTCCGGCCCCGGCTCGAGGTGAATCCGTGGCCGTACCGTGATATGAACGCGGCACCGGCTTTTGCGCGGGCGGTGCCGCGTTCGGCACCGACGCACCGCACCTTCGGGAGACAAGGAGGTCGACAGTGCGGACGTCGGACCGGCCACCGGTGAGTGGCGACCTGACTCGAGTCGGCCGCTCACGGCGCACGGTTCGTCCCACGGCACCAGGACTTCCAACCCCTTCCTCGCCGCGGTGACCGTGTGTAGCAGTGGAGCCGCCCGCCGGGTGCACACCTCACCCCGAGGCATCCGGCGGGCACACCTCGCGCGGGGACAGATTCTGGAGCGTTTCGATGACACCATCCGCACCCAGCCTGGCGGCGACTCTGACCCGGACGGCGGGCGCCGACGCGCCCGCCGAACGCCCCGACACGGTGCCCGAATTCGGTGCCGGAGTGCGGGAATGCCTCGCCCTCGCGGCGGATCTGGTCGCCGAACCCGATCCGGAACCCGCGGACGCCGCGCGGCTGGCCGAACTGGTCGGACGCGCGGGCGCGTGGGCACGTGAGGGGGTCGATCTCGATACCGTTCTGCGCGCCTATCACGAAACGGTCCGGACCGCGTTCGCCGATCTCGCGGGCGGGCGCCGCACCGGCGCGGATCTCGTCGCGGACGCCGACCAGGCGCTGCGGCTGCTCGAGACGGTGACGGTGGCCACCTCGGCGGCCTACCTCGACGAGCACCGCTCCGCCGCCCGCCATCACCAAACCGCCGCACAGACCTTGGTGACCGCACTGCTGAGCGGGCACGGCCGGGCCGCACTGGCGCGGCGCACCGGAATCGTGATCGCGCCCGCCTATCAGGTGGTGGCGCTGTCGATCGCGGTGCATCCGGGAGAAACCGATCCGAGGCGCAACGCCGAGACGGTGGCGCGGCGCAAACTGCGCCGGCTGCAGAGCGCGCTGGCGCCCGTACTCGGCTCCCGTGCGCTGTCGTTGCTGTCGGTCGACGGCGGGACCGTACTGGTGCCGGTCGACGCGACCGAGGGGGCCGCCCGTATCGACGCGCCGGTCCTCACCGCCGATGCCCTCGAGGTGCTGTCGGCGGCGGCTTCGGTGCCGCTGACCGCGGCCGTGGTCACCGGAGTGACCTCCCGAATCCCGGATCTGGCCGCGCAGGCCCACGACCTGCTGGAACTGGTACGCGCACTGGGCCGTCCGCCGGGGCTGTACGATATCGCCGATGTTGCCGTGGAATATCAGCTGACCAGGCCGGGCCCGGCTCGCGACCATCTCGCGGCCGCACTCGGTCCACTGACACCGCATCCGGAGCTGCTGGAGACGCTGCGGGCGTACGTCGACTCGGGGCTGGATCGCAAGTCCACGGCCGTGCGGCTGGCGATTCATCCCACCAGCCTCTCGCACCGGGTGCGGCGGATCGAGCGGCTCACCGGAATCACACTGTCCCGCCCCGACGGCCTCGCGCGCGCCAGCCTGGCGCTGCTGGCCTTCGATCTCGGAACCGATTCCCGCACCAAGGAGTACGCGTGACCCCTCCCGTGACCGGACGCGCCCCGGGGCGTCACCGAGCCACTCCGGGCCGGCATCGGAAGGTGTCCGATACGGACGCGTCGGCGCGCGGGGCGGCGGGATTCACCCGCGCGGCGCTGGGAGTCGCGCTCGCCGTTGCCGCCTCCGCCATGACCTCCGTGCCCGCGCACGCCGATCCGGCTCCCGCACCACCGGTGGTGGATCCGTCGGTCACGCGAACCGAACTGGTACGCGCCGAGAGTCGTGGTCCGGGCTGGGAACGGCTGTACGTGGCCTCCGCGGCCATGCGGCGGGTGGTACCGATCGATGTGCTGCACGGGAGCGGTTCCGAACCCAAGCCGACCCTGTATCTGCTCGACGGTGTGGAGGGTGCGGCCACCTCCGGGTGGCTGACCGACGGTGACGCCGCCCGGTTCTTCGCCGGCAAACCGGTCGACGTGGTGCTGCCCGGTGGTGGTGTGGGCAGCATGTACAGCGATTGGGACCAGTACGACGGGACACTGGGGCTCAATCGCTGGGAGACCTTCCTGGTCGACGAATTGCCGCCGCTCGTGGAGACATACATGCACTCCGACGGTCGGCGCGCCGTCGCCGGAGTGTCGATGGGTGCGCAGGCCGCGATGATGCTGGCCCAGCGACATCGCGGCTTCTATCGGGCGGTCGCCGGCATCAGCGGCTGCTACTCCACGTCCGACGATGTGGGGCAGGCGGTCACCCGCATCACCGTGGCGTCGCGCGGTGGCGATCCGCAAAACCTCTGGGGCCCGCCGGGTTCGCCCGAATGGGCTGCCCACGACAGCTATCTCGGCGCCGATCAATTGCGCGGCACCTCGATCTATCTGTCGGCGGCCACGGGACTGCCCAGTCCGCCGGATCTCGCCACCATTCTGAGCGCACACGACGTCGCGGGTGCGCTGCAGGCCGCGGGCGGCGGCGCGGCGCTGGAGGCCGGCGCGCGTACTTGCACCGAGCGGTTCGCCGCCCGGCTGACCCAGCTCGACATCCCCGCGACCGTGCGCTACATCCCCGCGGGCGCCCACGCCTGGCCCGATTTCACCGCGGCGTTGCCGCCGGCCTGGGATGCCCTCGCCGCAGGTCTCGGGATCTCGCATGCCTGGGGGCCGGGTCCGCGCTGACGGTGGCGCGGGGGTCACTCGTCCGGGCCGAAGGCAGCGAGCACGCCGAGCGGCAGGTCCTGCGGGCTGAGCGTGCCGACCACCGGCACTCCGGCGTCGGCGAAATCGGCGACCGCGCGGGGCATGTGGTCGGCCGAGGTGACCACCACCGCGTCGCCGGCGCCGAGACCGCGCATCATCTCGGCGGTGTTCTCGGCGTTCTGCACGGTGTCGCTGGCCCGCGATTCGATGTGGATCCGTTCGGGTGCGATCGAATGGCCGATCAGCCAGCGCGCCATGGCATCGGCCTCGGTGGTGCCCGCCCGCGGATTACCGCCGGTGACGATGATCGGTGAGGCCGGCGACACCATGGCCTGTACGAGGGCGGCCTGCAGGCGGGCGACGAGTTCCGGGCGCATGCTGCCATCGGGCAGCAGGCCGTATCCGAGGACCACGATCGCGGTACCCGGACCGTGCGGGACCGGCAGCGGCGGAAGCGGATCGGCGATGGAACCGAGCTGTTCGATGGCGCCCACCGCGTCGGCGACCGGATCGGCGGCAGCGATGGGGGCGAATGTGGCCGTCAGTGCTCCGACCACCAGAGCGGCGGCGGCGACGAGACGAATTCCGGTGGGCCGGAAGGCGGTACGAGTGCCGGGCATCAGGACTCCAGACGACGTGGGACCGTGCCACGTGGGTACGTGACCGGACCGGAACGGACAACCCTGTAGTGATGATCCGATATATTTTCGTGATTGCGCCGTAATTGGTTGCAACGCTGGATAATTCACGGCACGTACGCCATTTGTGTTGTGACGGCAGCGATGCCGGAAAAGGCATTCCGGATGCCATCGTGCCGATGCCTGTCGTTGTGCAAGTTCACACTCGCCCGATCGGCGCCTCGTGAGATCCCGAAGACACCGGCCGAGCCCGTATCGGAGGTTCGAACGCGACCCTAGCGTCTGAATTCGGTTTCGGTGCCGAGCCACGCTGGCGGGCATCCCGACGAAGAACACCGACGTTCGGACGAAAGGTTCACCCATGAGACCCACCACTCGCCGCCGGTGGCGCAGCGCCGCCGTTGTCGCCGCGGTTTCACTGTCGACCTTGGGCCTCGCGGGGACATCCGCGGGAGCGGATCCTGGTGCGGGTCCCGGTGATCCGCAGCAGGAACAGCAGCTGGCTCAGATGATCACCCAGGGACTGAAGAACCCCGCCGCGCACGCCATCGCGGATTCGGGCAGCTCCGGGACGGGATCGGCCTGCACTTCGGGCAGCGGCGCCGGTTCGGGAAACGGGTCGGGTGACTGCTACGGAGGGTCGGGCTCGAGCTCCGGGTCCTCGGGCGGGACATCCACCGACACCGTCGGCTACGGTCCGGCGCAGAGCGCGTTCCTGGCGGCCTTCGGTTACGGATTGACGCATCCGGACGTGGCGCCGCCGGGAACCAACGACTGGAATTGCAAGCCGAGTGCGGCACATCCGGAACCGGTGGTGCTGGTGCACGGCACGTGGGAGAACGCCTACGACAATTTCTCGTATGTGTCGCAGCCGATCAAAGATGCGGGATATTGCGTATTCACGTTCAATTACGGCAAATCCAATCTGATTCAGGGCGGTGGTCTGGGATCGGTCCTGCCGGGTACCAACGGGACCGGATATATCCAGGATTCATCGAAGCAGCTGGCGCAGTTCGTGGACCGGGTCCTGGCCGCGACCGGGTCGCCGAAGGTGAACCTCGTGGCCCATTCCCAGGGCGGTCCGATGTCGCGGTGGTATCTGAAATTCGACGGCGGAGCGGAGAAGGTCCATCACGAGGTCATCTTCGGGGGCACCAATCACGGCACCTCCCTGGACGGGATCGGCGCACTGGGCCGGATGATCAACAACTTCGGTATCGATGTGCTGGGGCTGGTGGAGATCTTCGTCGGGCACGCGGGGATTCAGCAGACGATCGGCTCGGATTTCGTGAATCAGCTCAATGCCGGCGGTGACACGGTGCCGGGCGTGGACTACACGGTGGTCGGCAGCCGCTACGACGAGGTCACCAATCCTTACGATCTGACCTTCCTGAAGGCCGGGCCGGGTGCGACGGTCGACAACATCACGATGCAGGACGGGTGCGAGCAGGATGTGTCCGACCACCTGACGATGATGTATTCCCCACGGTCGCTGTCGATCATCCTCAACGCGCTGGATCCGGTTCAGACACCGGCACTGACGTGCACGTTCAATCCCTGGCTGGTGGGCGGCGGCGGCAAACTCTGAGCCTGCCCCACCGGTGCGGCCCGCCCGCCGGACCGCGCGATTCCTGCGTTCCGATCGCGGTCCGGCGGGCCGCACACCGCCGTGGGTTCCGGGGCGGGCCTGGTACGCCGACCTCGCATCCGTTCCCCGGAACGCACGCACCACGGCGGTACGCCCGCCGGGTGATGTCCACACACCACATCGCCCGGCGGGCCTCGTCGTCAACGCGGTTCTGCCGCCTCTCGCTCGAGGAGTGATCATGTTCGCAAAGATGTTGCGTGGCAGCATCATCGCCGCCGCTGTCGTGCTGGCGACCACGGCGCCGGGGGTGGCGCAACCCGCCCCGGGCGCCGCCGACGGTTCCGCCGTCACCGGCAGCTGGCGGCTCGACCCGCGCACCGAGCAACTGCGGGTGCATTCGGCGGCCATGAACACCGACATCATGGTGAAGGTGCAGCTGCCCGCCGATCCGGACGCCGCCGCATCGGTGCTGTATCTGCTCAACGGTGGTGGCGGCGGCCAGGATTCGGCGACCTGGGAACGCAATACCGATGTCGCGGGGTTTCTGTCGGACAAGCAGGCCTACGTGGTGCAACCGGTCGGCGGTCGCTGGAGCTATTACACCGACTGGCGGGCGCCGGATCCGAAACTCGGTGTGTACAAATGGAAGACGTTCCTCACCGCGGAACTGCCACCGCTGATCGACGCCCACTATCGCACCACCGGCGCCAACGCACTGGCCGGTCTGTCCACGTCCGGTACCTCGGTGCTGCAATTGCCGATCGCGGCGCCCGGACTGTTTCGGTCGGTCGCCGCGTATTCCGGATGTGCGCAGATCAGCGATCCGATCGGCCGTGAATTCGTGAAATTGTCGGTGCAGAGCTGGGGCGGCGGTGACGTAGACAACATGTACGGCCCCGACGACGATCCGATGTGGGCCGCCAACGATCCGTACGTCCACGCCGACGGCCTGCGCGGGCTGAATCTGTTCGTCTCCACCGGAACCGGCGTGCCCGGTATGTACGACATCTACGGCGGTGACCACATGCAGCCCGGCCCGCGCGGATATGTGGATCAGATGCTCATCGGCGGGGTGATCGAGGCGGCGGCGAACTGGTGTACCCACAATCTGGCGACCAGGCTGGGGGAGCTGGGTATTCCGGCGACCTTCGATTTCCAGCCCACCGGCACCCATTCGTGGGGCTACTGGCAGGACGCGCTGAAGCGGTCGTGGCCCGTGCTGGCGGCCGGACTGGGTATCGCGGCCTGACGGCGCGGCCGGTTCACGGCAGGAAGGTGGCGCCGGCTCGTTTCACCGTGCGCGTGATCGGTGCGGTCTCCACTCGCCGCACTCCGGGCAGGGCGCCGAGATCGGTGGCGAGATAGTCGAACAGGGCGTCCGCGTCCCGGGCGGCGATGAAGGCGACCACGTTGGTGGGACCGGTGGTGGCCGCGGCGAAGGCGATCTCGGTGTGGGTTCGTAGCGCGGTGGCCACCTGGGCCAGCTGGGCGGGGGAGATCGTGAGCCACAGCATGGCCTCGATCTCATAGCCGAGCGCCGCGGAATCGATGTCGACGTCGTAGTACATCGCGCCGGACTCCAGGAGCTGGTCGACGCGTCGGCGAACCGTCGACTCCGGATATCCGCTCGCCGCGACCAGTGTCCGGTAGTCCGCCCGCGCGTCGCGGGCCAGGGCCCGGATCAGCTTCGCGTCGGCCTCGGTCGGCTGGATCGGTCGCGCGGCGGCCCGGACCGGGGTCAGCGCGGCGGCCTGGGCGGGCGACAACGCCGACGTGCGGGCCGACCACCGGCCCGCCCCGACCAGGTAGCGCAGCAGCCGATACGCGGTGATATCCCCCAAACGTGCTGTGCGGGAAAGTTTCGGCAGGAGCAGATCATCGCTGTGGCGCTGAGAGCGGGTGCGCGCGATACAGGTGATCTCGGCCCCGCCGGAGGTGATGGTCACCCAGGAGACGTCGCTGCGGCGAGCGAGATCGGCGGCCATGTCCGCGGCGGCCGCGGGTGCGCACCGGATGCGGACCAGCCATTCGACATGTCCGGGCTGCCGGGCGTCCGGCACCGCCACCACCCGCAACGCATTCGCCGTCCGCAGTCTGCGGTACCTGCGGGCGACCGTCTGATCGGACACGCCCAGGACGGCCGCGATCCGGCTGAACGGGGCGCGTGCGTCGAGCTGCAGGGCATGGATCAACAGCTGATCGAGCTCGTCGAGGGTGGTGGTGGCATCCACCGGCCGAGCGTACTCGATGTCGGATTCCACCGTTGCACTGTTCGCGGCTGTCGATGACACGGTATCCGGGCCGACGCTGAGACCATGACCATGACCGAGCCCCGCGAGATCGACCACATCGACCACGCGGTACTACTGACCACCGACCCGGACGGGCTCGCTGCCCGCTACCGGGAGCTGGGCTTCACCCTGAGTCCCCGTTCCGTCCTGCTGCTCGCACCGGAGCCGGGTGCGGTGCCGATCGCGTCGAATACCGCCAACCACCGCGTGCTGTTCGGGTGAGACCTGCGTGGAGCTCTTCGGGATCGTCGATGATCGCGTGCCCGACCCGTGGCGGGTGGGCCGGCCGCACAGCGGGAGGGATGGCGCGGGGTGGCGGCGCCGAGTCCGCCGCACCGCTGTGGGAGCGGATCTGCGAACAGCTGATCCACATCGCGGTGGCGGGGTTGTGGTGGCGCGGGACCGTAACCGTCGGCGCCGCGGCGGGGCAGCCGTAGACTGTGCCCCGACGGACACGACGATAGGACGGTCGCGACGAATGATTCGGGCAGGTCAGCAGGTGGTCGGCGGAGGCCGGCGGTGACGGCGGCTACCGAGACCGCGTCCGGGCCGGAGGCGACCACGCCATCTCCACCGGTGCCGGCGCTGGAGAAGTTCGGATTCGCCGAGTTCCGGCGCACCACCGCCATCGGCGGGGTGATCGGCAGCCGGGTGGCGCGGCGGGTTCTGCGCGAGGGGCTGCGCCGGCCGCGGCGGCGGCGTGCGATCGCCGAGGGGACCGTCGACGGCTTCGAGGTGCTCGGCCCGATGTTCGTCAAACTCGGCCAGCTCGTGGCGTCCTCACCGGCCTCGTTCCCGGCCGAACTGGCCGATGCCTGCCTGCGTTGCCTCGACGATGTGCCGCCCTTTCCGGCCGCCGACGCCCGCGCGGTGATCGAGGCCGATCTCGGCGCCCCGATTGCGGAACTGTTCGCGGAATTCGACGACGAGCCGCTCTCGGCGGCCTCGGTGGCCCAGGTGCACGCCTGTGTCCTGACCGACGGCCGCCCGGCCGTGCTCAAGATCCAGCGTCCCGATATCGCGCGGCGCATGATCGTCGATCTGCGCGCGGCCTATCGGCTGGCCGGGATGCTGTCCAAGCGCTCGGAGAACGCCCGCATCGCCAATGCCGAGGGCGTGGTCCGCGACCTGTACGACACCACCGTCGCCGAACTGGATTTCCGCAACGAGGCCCGTAATCAGGCCCGGGCGCGGATCGATCTGGCCGCCTTCGGGGACAACACGGGCGTGGTGGTGCCGGCGGTGTACGAGCAGTACTGCGGTCCGCGGGTGCTGTGCATGGAGCGGATGCGCGGGATGCCGCTGGACCGTTTCGACGACATCCGCGCCGCGCACCCCGATCCGGAGTTGCTGATCCGCCGCCTGGTCAAGGCCTGGGTGGAAAGCGTTGTGGTGCACGGCCTCTTCCACGGTGATGTGCACGCCGGCAATCTGTGGTTGCTCGACGACGGCCGCGCCGCCATGCTCGATTTCGGCATCGTCGGCACCATGACCCCGCAGTGGCGCGCGTTCGTCCGGGCGCTGTTCCACGCCAGTGCCGTCGACGGCGATTTCCGTCCGGTCGCACGGGCACTGCGGGAACTGGATCTGGTCGACGGTGACGCCGGGGACGACGCGGCCATCGGCCGGCAGCTGGCCACCGCCCTGGCCCCGGTGCTGTCGGGCAAACTGGCGCAGCTGGACATGGGCAAGGTCGCCGCCCGGATGGTGGAATTCGGCAAGCGGCGCGGTGCCTCGGGACCGCAGCAGTTGCTGCTGATGGGCAAGCAGCTCGGCTACTTCGAGCGGTACGCGGTGGCGCTGGCTCCGGGCTGGCGGCTGGGCCAGGATCTGTACCTGTTCCGCAACATCTTCCCGGAGGAGGTGGCCGCCAAGGCCGCCGCCGAGGGCATCGACCTGCCTGCCGACTGATCCGCGCGGCGGGATCGACCACGACGACGGGAGTGCGCAGATGTCGCAGGATGTGATGCCCGCGGTGTTCCTCGGCCACGGCAACCCGATGAACGCGATCGACCGCAACCGCTTCACCGAGGCGTGGTCGGCGTTCGGGCGGTCGGTGCCGCGCCCGCGCGCGATCCTGGTGGTGTCCGCGCACTGGTACACCAACGCCACCGCGGTCACCGCCATGCCGCATCCGCGCACCATTCACGACTTCTACGGATTCCCGGACGAATTGTTCGCGGTCGACTATCCGGCTCCGGGCCTGCCGGAACTGGCCGATCAGGTCGCCGATGTGGCACATCCGCAGTGGGTGGGCTGTGATACCGACAGCTGGGGGCTGGACCACGGCACCTGGTCGGTGCTGGTGCACGCCTTCCCGGATGCCTCGATCCCGGTGGTGCAGTTGTCGCTCAACGCCTTCGAGCCGATGAACTATCATCTCGAACTCGGGCGCGCACTGGCGCCGCTGCGCGCCGACGGCGTGCTGATCGTCGGCAGCGGCAATATCGTGCACAATCTGCGTGCCGTCGACTTCGGTATCCCCGATGGCGGCTACGACTGGGCGGTGCGTTTCGACGATGCCGCCCGCGAAGTGCTGACCACCGCACCGACCGAGGCCGCCGCATTGGACGCCCACCCCGATTTCGCGGCCGCGGTCCCCACCCCCGATCACTATCTGCCACTGCTCTACATCGCCGGTCTGGCCGGTGCCGAGCCGCTGACTCCGATCGTCGAAGGCCATTGTGCCGGTTCGATTTCCATGGCCGCGTATCAACTCGGCGGTACCTGCCCGCCGCCGATCCCGGGCGCCGGCGCACCGGGCCTGCCCGAGGGCGTTCCGGCGGTCGACAGCAATATGTGACGCCCCGGCGCGGGTGCGCTGTCCGCGCAGAGCGAACCGCCGAGACGTTGTCGCGGTCGCGAGATCGTCGTAGCGTCGCTGGGGTGAGTGTTCCTCAGCATCTGCCCGCCACCGCGGGCGAACTGCGCACCGCCGGCTACGAACCGCGCGGCGTGAAAGCCGAGATCCGCGAGAATCTGCTCGCCGCGCTGCAATCGGGCACCGATCCCTGGCCTGGCATCGTCGGATTCGAGCGGACCGTCGTACCGCAGCTGGAGCGGGCCCTGCTGGCCGGGCACGATGTGGTGCTGCTCGGCGAACGCGGTCAGGGCAAGACCCGGCTGCTGCGCACCCTGGCGGGCCTGCTCGACGAATGGACGCCGGTCATCGACGGCACCGAACTCGGCGAACATCCGCTCGCGCCGATCAGCCCCGCGGGCCGGCGACTGGCCGCCGAGCTGGGCGACGAACTGCCGGTGGCGTGGCGGCATCGCAGCGAGCGCTACGCGGAGAAGCTGGCCACCCCGGACACCTCCGTCGGCGATCTGATCGGCGATGTCGATCCGGTGAAGGTCGCCGAGGGCCGTAGCCTGGGTGACCCGGAAACCATCCACTTCGGCCTGGTACCCCGTGCCCACCGCGGCATCGTCGCGCTCAACGAACTGCCCGACCTCGCCGAACGCATCCAGGTCGCGCTGCTGAACGTGATGGAGGAACGCGATATCCAGGTGCGCGGCTACACTCTGCGGCTCCCACTGGACGTGCTGCTGGTGGCCACCGCCAATCCGGAGGATTACACCAACCGCGGCCGCATCATCACCCCGCTGAAGGACCGCTTCGGCGCGGAGATCCGCACCCACTATCCGCTCGAGGTCGAAGCCGAGACCGCACTGGTGCGCCAGGAGGCCGAACTGGTCGCCGAGGTCGGCGATCCGCTGCTCGAGGTGCTGGCGCGATTCGTGCGCGCACTGCGTGAGTCCACAGCGGTGGACCAGCGCTCCGGTGTCTCGGCCCGATTCGCGGTCGCCGCCGCCGAGACCGTGGCCGCCGCGGCCCTGCGCCGCACCGCGCTCACCGGCGAACAGCCGGCCGTCGCCCGGCCGGTGGATCTGGAATCGGTGCCCGCCGTGCTGCGCGGCAAGGTGGAATTCGAATCCGGTGAGGAAGGCCGCGAAACCGAGCACCTGACGCATCTGCTGCGACGTGCCTTCGCCGATACCGCCCGCCGTCGCCTGGCCGGCGTGGATCTGCGGCCGCTGGCCGAGGCGGTGAGTGCCGGTCACCCCGTCACCACCGGGGAGCGGGTGCCCGGACAGGAGGTGCTCTCCGCCCTGCCGGAACTGCCGGTTCTGCAGGAGGTGGCCGACCGCCTGGGTGTCGGTGCCACCGACTCCCCGGCCCGCATCGCCGCGGCCGTCGAATTCGCCCTGGAGGCACTGTATCTGAGCCGTCAGCTGGCCAAGGATTCCGATGACGGAACCGCCACCTACAGCTCCTGATCACCGAACGTTGGTGTGAGACAACATGACAGCCCCCGATCGCTACTCCTACGGTCCCTATCACGACGGCCCCGATCCGCTGGCGCCGCCGCTGGATCTGCGTGACGCTCTCGACCGGATCGGTCACGATGTGATGGAGGGCAGCTCACCGCGCAATGCGCTGGAGGAGCTGCTGCGGCGCGGCACCGGCGACACGCCGGGCCTGGACGAACTGACCCGGCGGTTGTGGCAGCGCCGCGCCGAGATCACCCGCCGCCACCGGCTCGACGGCACCCTGCAACAGGTGCGCGAACTACTCGACGAGGCACTCGACGCCGAACGCTCGGCACTGTTCCCCGATCCCTCCGATGACGCCCGCTTCGCCGAGGCGCAGCTGGACGCGCTGCCGTCGAGTACGGCCGGCGCGGTCACCGAACTCGCCGACTACCCGTGGCGCTCGGAGACCGGCCGGGAGAATTACGAGCGCATCCGCGATCTGCTCGGCCAGGAACTGCTCGATTCCCGGTTCCAGGGCATGAAGCAGGCGCTGGAGAGCGCCACACCGCAGGATGTGGAACGCGTCCGGCAGATGATGACCGATCTCAACGCTCTGCTCGCCGCCCACGCGCGGGATGCGGACACCACCGAGCGGTTCGCCGAGTTCATGGCCGAACACGGTGAGTTCTTTCCGGAGAACCCCCGCGACACCGAGGAATTGATCGACGCGCTCGCCGCGCGCGCGGCCGCCGCGCAGCGCATGATGAACTCGCTGACTCCGCAACAGCAGGCCGAGCTGAGCGAACTGGTCGGGCAGGCGTTCGGTGATCCGCGGATCGCCGAACAGGTTTCGGCATTGGACGCTCATCTGCGCGCCCTGCGCCCCGGCGAGGATTGGGAATCCGGGCAGCGCTTCCGCGGTGAGGATCCGATGGGGATGGGCGAGGGTGCGCAGGCCATGCAGGATCTCGCCGAATTGGACGCGCTCGCAGAACAACTCGGGCAGTCCTATCCCGGTGCCCGGCTCGAGGACATCGACCTCGACGCCCTGGCCCGCCAACTCGGTCAGGAGGCGGGTGTCGACGCCGGCCGGCTGGCCGAACTGGAACGCGAACTGCGCCGCCAGGGCCTGTTCGAACGCGCACCCGACGGTTCGCTTCGGCTGACGCCCAAGGCATTACGCCGCCTCGGCGAGGTGGCGCTGCGCGATGTGATCGGCCGGTTGCGCACCCATCGCGGGCAGCGCGGCAACACCGCGGCCGGCGCGGCGGGGGAGCCCACGGGTGCGACTCGGCCGTGGCAGTTCGGTGACACCGAACCCTGGGACGTGTCCCGGACGGTGCGAAACGCCGTCCTGCGCTCGGCCTCGGCAGGCAGCCGGCGGGTCTCGCTGGCGGTGTCGGATGTGGAGATCGCCGAAACCGATCAGCGTTCCCGTGCGGCGGTGGCGCTGTGCGTCGACACCTCCTGGTCGATGGTGCAGGACGGGCGCTGGCTCCCGATGAAGCGCACCGCCCTGGCGCTGCAGCAGCTGATCAGCACCCGCTACCGCGCAGACGCCCTGGAGGTGATCACCTTCGGCCGCCACGCCACCACCGTCGACATCGCCGAACTCACCGCACTCGAGGCGGTGTGGGAACAGGGCACCAACCTGCACCACGCCCTGTTGCTGGCGGCCCGCCACCTGCGTCGCCACCCCGACGCGGTGCCGGTGGTCCTGGTCGTCACCGACGGCGAGCCGACCGCGCATCTGGAACCCGACGGCAGTTCCTACTTCAACTGGCCCCCGGAGACCCGCACACTCGCGGTGACCCTGGCCCAGGTCGACGCCCTGGCGAAACTCGGTGCGTCCGTGTCGGTTTTCGTGCTGGGGGAGAATCCGCGTCTGGCCGCGTTCGTCGACCTGATGGCCCGGCGCAGCGGCGGCCGTGTGATCGCCCCCGACCTCGACGGTCTGGGCGCGGCGGTGGTGTCGGATTATCTGAGCGGCCGGCGGCGATAACCGCAAGCCAGGAGAGACAGGAACTTTCCGGACTGTGCTCGATGGGTAACCGCAGCATGCGCCGATGTCCGGAAGTGAGACGTCGACTGCGCCGGCTGGACTGCCATCACCCTGGGGGTGCTAACGGGAGTCTCGAGCTGGTGGCGTAGTGGCTCCACGGGAAGACCCACCCGGCTCACGGGGCTCGGCCCGGGGTTGTCGAGATGTCGGCGGCGGCAAGCGCGGCCCGAGAATCAGAACCCCGTCCCGGCGGGACCGATGGCTCGGCCATGAAGAGATCCCGCCGGGTGAGCGTGCCTCAGACGAGCTGGGCGTCGTGCAGAAGCTGCTCCAGGTAGGTGCCCTTGATTTTCTTCAGCGCGGCCTTCTCGATCAGCTTGCCGCCGAATGGGAGTGGAATCTCGCTGAGCGGCTTACGGTCGTTGAGGTAGTACAACGCCTGCATGAGCATTCGCACGTCGAACGACGACGCGAAAACCTCCGGCACCGCCCGGTCGACGTCCAGCAGGGTGTAGACGGCCTCCATGGCAGTGCGAACCGAGTACTCCGTCGTGAAAACGGTGTCGCGCTCGGTCTCGGCGAAATTGCCGATGAAGGCCAGGTTCGCCGACCCGTCGGGAACCACCATCGGCCGGTCGCCCAGTGCGCGCGGCATGAAATACGACGAGATGTAGGGCATGTTGCACGGCACGGTGCGCGCCGAGTTGCGGGCCAAGTCGTCGATCTCATCGATCGGTACCCCGATGTGGTACAGCCACTCGGCTGTCAGCTCGGCGCCCGTGCATTCGCGGATGGTCTTTTTCACGTAGTTTCCCGGCTTGTCCGAAAACAGGCCGTACAACCACACCACCAATTCCTGTTGCGGATCCTGCCCCGCGAAGTGGGGCTGGCGGCTCATCGTGTATCCGTAGAGCCAGTTCGAGTCCTTGATGGTGCAGGGTCCGCCCGTGACGATGCGGCCGTCACGCGGATCGCGCCCTTGCACCCTCTGCAGATAGGGCGCGATCTCGTCGTCGGTCAACGTCACCGTCGCCGAGATCGTCCAGTTCGCCTCGGGGATGTTCTCGCAGAACTTCTCCGGGTAGCCGAAGGCGCGGTCACGTTCGGCCATGGTCTTCCAGAGCTTCCAGGCGCCGCCGCGGTCGGTGACGACCGGCGCCGGGGTGTCGTTGTCGCCGAAGGTCGAGCTCTCGGTGATCGACCCGTTCGTGATGATCACGAGGTCGTTCGGGCCGACGGCGATCTTCTCGGTGGTGCCGTCATTGCCGAGACCCGATGCCCCGGCAGCCACACCGGCGGTGTCGCCGGTGGTCGCTCCGACGAGTAGTTCGATCTCGGTCACCGTCTTGCGGCCGCCGGCGTCGGTCACGAGCACATCGAGAACCTGTGTAGCGGAGCGAAACATCACTCCTTCGGACTGTAGGTGCGCCACCAGCGGCTTGATGAGCGACTCGTACTGGTTGTATTGCGCGAACCGCAGCGAGCTGAGGTCGGCGAGCGTCGCGATGTGGTGCACGAAACGCAGCAGGTAGCGGCGCATCTCCATCGCCGATGCCCACGGCTCGAACGCGAACATGGTCGCCCAGTAGAGCCAGAAGTTCGAGGCGAAGAACTCCTCGCCGAAGAATTCGTCGATCCGCTTGTTGTCGAGGTCCTCCTCGCGGGTGAGCGCGAGATTGAAGATCTCCTGGATGGCCTGCGGAGTGAGGGTGAGTTCGCTCATCTCCTCGATGCGCTTTCCGCGGTCCCGGATCGCACGGTTGGGGTTGGTGGACGGATCGGACTTGTGCAGCCAATACATCTCGTCCAGGACCGAAGCGTCCGGGGTGTCGAGCGAGGGGATCGAGCGGAACAGGTCCCACAGTGTCTCGAAATGAGCCTCCATCTCGCGTCCACCGCGGATGATGAATCCCTTGTGCTCGTCCAGGAGGCCGTCGCAGCTGCCGCCGGGAATCTGCAGTTCCTCGTACACCGTGATCGCACTGCCCGCGACACCGCCGTCGCGGATGAGGAACACCGCCGCCGCGAGGCCCGCCAGACCACCACCGACGAGGTGCACTTTGCGGTCGGGGTGTCCGTCGCGCTTCGGGGGGCGGGCGAAGGCCTCGAAATTTCCGTTGGATCTGTACACACTGCCTCCTGGCGGTATTGATGGGCACGTGCCTGACAATCCATCGAGCGGTTGCGTTCATGGCGTCATCGATGTCGCGACCGCCGAGCCGAACATGTCATCCGGGAAAAGATGGCCACCGCGTGTCCTTCGGAAGAAATGCCAAGTCGTTCAGATCATTCGGAAGGACGACGAACTGCGCGATTACCGTCATTCAGCATATCGACCCGAACCTCGCTACGCTGTGTGACACCTTTGCTTCCAGCCAGGAATTGGTTCCCCGTCGAAGGGGATCCAATTGCCGGCTTCTGTTCTTCGGCATTCTCACCCCGATCGAGGTCGTTGTCATCCGGGTGAGAAGTCCTGTCCCTTGCCCCGCGCGCCATACGAAAAGGACCCTGGAAAATCGGTTCCGATTTTCCAGGGCCTTTCCGTTGCGTCTACGCGGCAACCGGCACTGCCGTCGTGAGTGGGCTAGTAATAGTGGGCGCGGCCCGCGACAGGGCGCCCCAGTACACCGAGCAGGGCCAGTACGGCTCCGATGACGAGGGCGATGATTCCGAGCGTCCACAGGATGGGAATCCCGAAGATGAATCCGAGAATCAGCAGAACGACTCCGAGGGTGATCACAACAGACTCCTTATTCGAACCCCACCGCGACGTATTCCGATCGCATCGGGAAGCGGTGCTCGAAACGGCGGATACCCGGCATCTGGAGAGTCAAACAGTGGTGTTCCAATTATTGCCTGCGGCGGTGCCCGCCTGGCGCTCATCGGGTGGTGTCTGCCGCCCGGTGCGCCGGCTGCTCCCTCCGCCCGACCCGCACATCGGCGAGTTCGATCGCGAAGAAGCCCGACACGCTCGACCGTGCAAGTCCGACGGTCCTGACCCACTGCGTCCCAAAGGCTGTCAGCGCTGCGGTCGTGTCGGATCATCTGAGCGGCCGGCGGCGTTGGCGCCCCGACCCGGACGGACCTCGAGCCGGCTGCGACGGTCGCACATCGCCGGTGCGGAGATCCGGTTCGACCGCCTCGGATGCGACGCCGTTCCGTAGGCCTTGACAGCGGAGATCGATATGGGGCCGGTGTGCTGCCCCGGTGCGCGAATCCGCTTCGACGCAGCGTCCGCGACGGCCGGTCGCGCTCGAAAGAGGCGGACCCGCAGCGGTTCCCGTGTCACCTGTCCTTCGCGCGTTCGGAAGAGCTGGTCTGTAGCCAGTGGGTGCCGCCGTGCCCGTCTTCCCGCCGAGCGTCGAAAACGCAATATTGCGTTTCACTGGAAAATTTCACTGCTATTCGGCTAATGTCCCTGGCGAATGACCTTCCTTGCGCGTGGTACGACTGGCTCAGGAGCTGCGAATGTTTCATGAGAGTACGTTCGTGTCGGATCGGCTTCAGCCCGGCATGGTTTGGGCGCCGGAACGGGGCGGCCTTCCCACAGCAGTGCAGTTGCTCTCTGTTTTCCAGGGCAACAGGTTTCGCGATCACACGCTGTATCGATCGGCCCGAAGTTTCGTACTTCTCCACCTCAGTCGGGTCCAGACGACGGATGCGGAGCTGATTCGCGAAATCGACCTTCGCCGTGGCGAACTGGCCGACGAGGTCAATGAATGGTCGGCCGATCTCGGTGCGCCCGAGCGACAGGATGTCGCGACCACCATCGCCTCGCTGGGGCAGGTCGTCGATCGGCTCGCCCAGGCATGGGTCGAAGCCAACCATGCCGTCGGGTCAGCCAACGTCGAAACCGGTACGACGCACCGGTATTGGCTGCAGCTGGCCGAGTTGATCGGTGGATACAACACGTTGGTCCGCACCCTGTTCGACGGCCGATACCGGCAACCGGCGCAGCTTGTCTGACGCGAGCGGCGCTCGTGCGCAGCGGCTCGCCCCCGTCGGTGGACGCCGCAGGCGAAGACCGGGTCCGTGTTCCATGTGTGGCCGCGTCCGATCCGGCGCGGTCACCGTCCGGTGAGGACCGATCTGGGCCGTGTCGCACAGAACTACCGCGCCGAGTTCGGACGATCGCCGTCGGAGACGGTGCGCGCGAACACCACGATGTGAGCAGGCCGCGCAGCGGACGCACACCGACATCGCGGATCGGTCACCGTGGTGACGTCCACCATGTGCTCCACATCGAGCGAAGCCGAGGGTACGCCGCCGCGCCGCGCGGCAGATCGACCTGCGCGCGGGGCCACACCGGGTACGTGCACGCCTCGCCGGGTGCGCAGGTATCGAACCGGTGGTGGAGACCATGCTCACCACCGCGTACCTTGCCCCGGTACGCGAAGTTTGCGACGGTGGAAGCAGACTTCATCTCAGGAGTCCCGGACGAGGGAGCCGTACCCGGCGGGTGACAAGACGGCCAGGGAGGCTCGTCATGTCCTGGCTGGTTCTGGTGCTGTCCGGTGTGCTCGAAGCGGTGTGGGCGACCGCGCTCGGAAAGTCGGAGGGGTTCAGCCGTCCGCTGCCATCGGTGATCTTCGCGGTGGCGCTGGCCATGAGCATGGGTGGATTGGCCGTCGCAATGCGACAGCTACCGGTTGGCACATCGTATGCGGTCTGGGTCGGCATCGGTGCGGTACTGACGGTTGCCTATTCGATGGTGACCGGAACCGAATCCGGATCTCCGGTGAAAGTGCTCCTTCTGCTCGGTATCGTTGGGTGCGTAGTGGGTTTGAAGATTCTGCACTAGAGGATTTCGGCCACTGATATCACCTGTCGATCGGCATAATCGCCCGGTTTCGTCGGTAGGTCGAAAATCTTCCGGGCAATGCGGTTAACATTCCGCATTGCCCGGCCGATTGCCTCAATGTCGGCTTCGGGCCGGGCCGGCCGGCCGCTTCGTGCGGTACCGGACCGGGAATGCGCTCGGGGGCGAGCGGCGATTCGGCAACGCGGCCGGATCGCACCGCCGGTATCGACCAATTCCGCGAACTGAAACGGTGTGCAATGGACATCGATCGGCGTTCTGCTCACGGCAGTGAGACCACAACCGCGGCAGAGCTGGCCGTGCTGCTACAGAAGACCGCGACCGGCGATGCCGATGCGTTCGCTGCCTTCTATCGTCGTACCAGCCCGTACCTGCTGTCACGGTTGACCACCATCCTGCGTAACCCGGTCCTGGCTCAGGAGGTCAGCCAGGAGGTGTACCTGCAGGCGTGGGCCGCGGCGGGTGACTACGACCCCGGCCGGGCCGGTCCCATGGCATGGTTGATGATGTTCGCTCATCGCCGGGCGGTCGATCGGGTGCGCAGCGAGCAGTCGCTGGCCGATCGCGAACGCGCCTTCGGGCGGGGCCAGATTCTGCACGAGGGCGATGTGGTCTTCGACGAGGTCACCCGCCGTCTCGACGAGCACTCGGTCGCCGGTGAGGTGTTGCGGCTCGGCCGGCGCCAGCGCGAGGCGATCCTGCTCGCCTTCTACGGTGACCGCAGCTATCCCGAGGTGGCCCACGATCTGGGCATCCCGGTGCCGACGGCGAAGTCCCGGATTCGAGCCGGACTGAAGACGCTGGGGACCAGGCTCGCCGCGAAGGCGTGAGGCGGAATCCGCCGCCGTGGTCCGATCGTGATCTACTATCTTCGTACATAGATAGTAGATTGATCGGCAGTCCTCGGCGCGGTGGCGCCGGTTCGAAATGGGCTGTGGCGCACCGATGTCGGACGAGAGGAGGCCGGATTGGTGAATTCGTGGCCGGTTTCCGGCTCCGATATCCTTCCGGCATTCCGCCGCGGCGCGGTGGTCGTACTGCTGATCGCGCTGTGGACCGCCGTCCTGCACCTCGATTGTGTGGTTGCCGGGGCCGAGTCGCCGGGTGCATCCGCTGCTGCGCGGCCCACGGCTGTCGCCACGGCCCACTCCAGTGCTCATCTGCCGGCATGGGACGACTGCTGCGCCCACGACCGGTATCTCGTACAGCCCTCCGTGCTGCTCGCCGACCCGGCGAAACACTGGCTCGCGGGTCTGTGGTCCTTCGTCGTCATCGCGGCGGTGCTCGTGCCGAGGTTCCCGGCCGCGACGGCGGTGCGCGGTCCGCCGGGGGCACCCGCGTTCACCCGCACGGGCCGGCAGATTCTCACTCGTCTCGGTATCGCCCGTCGCTGATGGGGTGGCGTCAGGCCGATGGTGCACGCCACCGGCCGGTGCCCGCTGCCCCGACATCAGCCGTGCCCGCCCGTCGACGGGTGGGGGCGATACCGAAAGCGACAGTCATGGACGACACACTGCTCGACTTCCCGGCGGCACTTCCCGCGACGGCCGCCCCGAATCCGGCCCGGCGCCCGCGCGGACTGGTCGGCAACACGCCGGTGTTGTGGATCGGAGCACCGCTGGCCGGCCCGGACGGCGGTTTCTGGGCCAAACTGGAGGGCGCCAATCCGGGCGGGATGAAGGATCGCCCCGCGCTGCACATGGTGCGCAGCGCCGTCCAGCGCGGTGAGCTGCGCCCGGGCGCCCACATCATCGAATCATCGAGTGGCACCCTGGGGCTGGGATTGGCGCTGGCGGGTACCGTCTTCGGCCACCCGGTCACGGTGGTGGCCGATCCGGGGATGGAACCCATGGTCGTACGGCTGTTGCGTGCCTACGGTGCCCAGGTCGACACCGTGACCGAGCCGCATCCGGCCGGCGGCTGGCAACAGGCACGCCGCGACCGCGTCGCGCGACTGCTGGCCGCCGATCCGGGCGCGTGGTGCCCCGATCAGTACACGAACCCCGACAATGTGGCGGGCTACGAATCTCTCGCCCTCGAACTGATCCAGCAGTTGGGCCGGGTCGACGTGCTGGTGTGCGCGGTCGGCACCGGCGGCCATTCCGCGGGTGTCGCACGCGTCCTGCGCCGATATCATCCGCGACTGCGGTTGATCGGCGTGGACACCGTGGCCTCGACCATCTTCGGCCAGCCCGCCGGGCCCCGGCTGATGCGTGGTCTCGGATCGAGCATTCACCCGCGCAATGTCGACTACGGCGCCTTCGACGAAATCCACTGGGTCGCACCGGCCGAGGCGGTGTGGGCCTGCCGCGCCCTGGCCGCCACCCACCACACCGGTGGCGGCTGGAGTGTGGGGGCGGTGGCACTCGTCGCGGGCTGGGCCGCGCGCGTCCACGAGCCCGGAACCCGGATCGCCGCGATCTTCCCCGACGGTCCGCACCGCTACGCCGACACGGTCTACAACGATGTCTACTGCGCCGAACACGGCCTCCTCGACTCCGGGCCACCCGTCGAACCCGCCATCATCGATCATCCCGCCGAGCGGGTGGTGACCGCGTGGACCCGCTGCACGACCGTGGTCGATCCGCACACCGCCGGTCCGGAGCCCGTCGCGTGAACACCATCGGACGATTCCGCAGCTTCGACCCGGCCGCCCGGCTGCTGATGATCAACCAGTTCGGTATCAACCTGGGCTTCTACCTGCTGATGCCGTACCTGGCGGGGTACCTCGCGGGGCCGCTGGGACTGGCGGCCTGGGCCGTCGGCCTGGTGCTCGGCGTGCGCAACTTCTCCCAGCAGGGCATGTTCCTCGTCGGCGGTACCCTGGCCGACCGGCTGGGCTACAAACCCCTCATCGTGGCCGGATGTCTGTTGCGCACCGCGGGATTCGCGCTGCTGGCCGTCGCGACATCGCTGCCGATGGTGTTGATCGCCTCGGCCGCGACGGGATTCGCCGGTGCGCTGTTCAATCCCGCGGTGCGGGCCTATCTGGCCGCCGAAGCCGGTGAGCGGCGGGTGGAAGCCTTCGCGGTGTTCAACATCTTCTACCAGGCGGGCATCCTCGTGGGCCCGCTGGCGGGCCTGGCCCTGATGGTGGCGGACTTCCGGATCACCGCCACGGTGGCCGCGGTGGTGTTCGCGGCGCTGACCGTCGCGCAATTGTTCGCCCTGCCGCCTCGGCGGGCCGCGGTGCCGGCGGTGCGGGGATCGGTGCTCGCGGACTGGCGCCGGGTCGCCGGCAACCGCCGGTTCCTGGCCTTCTCGGGTGTCATGATCGGCTCGTACGTGCTGTCGTTCCAGATCTATCTGGCGCTGCCGCTGCAGGCCGGGTATCTGTCTCCCGGGCGGGCACAGCTGCTGACATCGGCCTTGTTCGTGGTGTCGGGTGTGGTCGCGGTGGCGGGGCAATTGCGGATCACCGCGTGGTTCCGGCGCCGATGGGGGACCGGGCGCGCGCTGGTGGCCGGAATGGGCGTACTGGCCGCCGGATTCCTGCCACTGCTGCTGGTGCCCGGCCCGCGGCCGTTCGGTACCGCGACGGCCGTGGTGGCGCTGCTGGTTTCGGCGGCGATCCTCGCCGTCGGCACCGCCGCGGTCTTCCCGTTCGAGATGGATACGGTCGTCTCGCTGTCGGGTGGGAACCTGGTCGCCACCCATTACGGCTTCTACAACACGATCGTCGGCGTGGGCATCCTGATCGGCAATCTCGCCACCGGCGTGGTGCTGGGCGCCGCTCGATCCGCCGGTCTGGAGGCGCTGGTGTGGGCGGGGTTGGTGGCGATCGGCGGCTCGGCGGCCGTCGCTCTGGCCCGGCTGGATCGATCGGCGCGGCCGGCATCCGATGACGGTGTCGCGGTGCGGGATTCGGTGCGTGAATCGGCCTGATCGCCGGGGTGGCCCAAGCGGCGTGCTGGGCATCACATTGGTTAGGCTAACCTAAAGATGAGATCATTCCTGGATGCGGTTCTTTCAGGGTGTCAGCGGGTTGGTGCACTACCGGGTGTGGCCGGTCGACTCGCCGCGTGCGGTGGCGGTGCTGTTGCACGGACTCGGTCAGTGCAGTGCCGACTACCACCGCTTCGCGCGGGCGCTGAACCGTTGTGGCGTAGCGGTGTTCGGTATCGATCAGATCGGCCACGGCTTGAGTGAGGGGCAGTGGCACGAGATGGCCCCGATCGAGGATCTCGCGGCCAACGCGTCCGCGCTGACCGCACTCGCGGCCGCGGCGCATCCGCGCCTGCCACTCGTGCTGATCGGTCATTCGCTCGGAGCGGGTACCGCGGTGGTGGCGATGGCCACCGATATCGGCGCGGCCACGCGCACCGCGCGGGTGGCGCTGCTGGGGACACCGGAACAGCTTCCGGTGCAGGGGTATTCGCCACCTGCGGTACCCACACTGGTATTGCACGGTGCCGACGATCGGCGCGCTCCGATCGCTCCGATCCGAGCCTGGGCGGATACCGCGCCGAACTGCCGATTGATCGAAATCGCCGATGCCGGACACGATCTGCTGCACGAGCCGGTCCACCGGCATGTCACCCACGAGATCGTCGAATTCCTCGATCCCGAGGGTGATCCGGTGTCCGGGCCACCGGCGTCGCGGCCGGGACGTGGCCGGATCGCGGTCCGCTAGCGCGGTGCGGTCGCGGCTGGCTGCCGGGCTTCGCGTTCGTCGTGTATCCGCACGAGCTGGCGGAAACCGATATGGGAATATCGCGGTTTCGGCTGGACTCCCCAGGTGTCGCGCGCGGTGTGCTGTCCCGCGGCCTCGGGCGCGCCGCCGAACGGCGGCCCGTTCAGCGGAACCGGAAAGCGGCAGTCGAGGGAGTCGTCGGAATAGCGGACCTTCATCAGTTCGCCACAGATCTGGGTGAACGACAGAGTGGGCCAGCCGTACCAGATCGCCAGGGCGGGCAGGGTGAACGCGCCCTCGACGACCAGGCCGAACAGGCACACGAACAACCCGCGCCGCAGCCAGGTGTGCATGCGGGCGAACGGTGCGGTGGTGCCGAGCGGAAGATCGCGCGGCGCGGGCGTCGCGGAGGTGGATGCACGGGGCATGGCGGTGTCCTCGGGGATGGGCCGGATCGTCAGTCGGAGAAGATCTCGCGGTTGACGGTGTGCAGGTAGGGGACGGCCAGAAACGGTGTGATGTAGAAGATGTCGTACAACCACCAGCCGAACACCGGCAGGACGACGCCGGAGTAGCGGATGTCGGCGTACATGGTCATGTTGACCGTGTAGCCGATCCAGATGACCAGGCCCATCCAGCAGGTGACGATCAGCCATTGGTGGCCCCAGCGTTTCATCTGCAGGAAGGCGATGGCCGCGGCGATCCGCATGGTGAACACGGTGAGGATCAGTGCGACCTCCCACGACTTCTCCCCGGGAGCGCCCGCGCCGCCGATCCACAGCTCGTTGTAGTGCCAGAAGTATCCGGCGTCGAAGAAATTCCCCCAGGCGGTGAGTACGACGCGAGCGATCAGGGAATGATTGGCGATCAGATCCAGCGCCCAGCCCAGGGAATTGAGGGCGGCGTCGAGGATCACCAGATATCCGATGAGGGTGACGATGATCGGGCGCACCGACAGTCCGGCGCGGTGGGCCGTGCGCTGCAGGTGCACGCCGTAGAGGAATACCGGAAGGCCGGCGATTCCGAGTACCAGCGTGCCCATCAGGGCGGTTCCGGCGGTCAGCCAGAGGTCGGCCCGGCGCTGCGCCCGGCGCGACAGTTCGTGGTGGTCGTCGTAGGTGACGGAGTCGGAGGGGAGTGCGGAGTGCTGATCCCGGGTGCTCATGCGGCTCACCAGTCCCGGGACATGTACATCGTTACCTGGACGAGGAATATCGCCAGTAGCCAGCCGTAGGCGACGATCTGGAAGACGATCATCGCCCGCTTGCGCCGGCGGTCCTGTTCGTTCATGGGTGGGCTCCGTCCGGGACGGTCGAACAGTGGGGAGGTGCGGCGCCGAGGGCTAGAAGGTGCCGATGCGGCTGAACATCCAGTACCAGAACGCGATGACGCCGCACATCGCGATCCAGGTGAGAAGGAGTCGGAAGATCTCTTGCAACATCACTATGTTGTAGCTCACTCACTGAGTCGAGTCAATGAGTTCGGATGGCGAGCAGGCGGCGCGAGGAGGCGCTCCGGCGTTCGGAAATGGACGCGGAGCTGCGAATTCGAGGACGGGAAAGATGTTGCGGTGACACGTTTTCCGGCGGACCGGATGCCATCGCACCGGGCGCCGGTGGCGCGGTCAGCGCGCCGACAGTCCCCGCATCGCGGTGGCGACGAACTTGTCCAGTACCTCGTCGCGGGCGCGCTTGCCTCGCGGCATGGTCGCCACCAGTGCGTAGAGCCCGAGCAGGAAGAACACCGCGCTGTGGAACGCGTCGGCGTCGGCATGGACCTCTCCGGCAGTGCGCGCACGATCGATCTCGGCGACCAGTGCCACGATCACCGGATGATCGACCCACTCGTCATCGGCCGGCCGGGACTTCGAGAAGTGCAGTGACAGTACATCTTTGAACAACTGGGCACCGAGGCGGCGTTCGGCCGCCAGTACGACGCGTACCACCTGACGCAGGGCCCCCGGCAGGTCGTGTTCACCGGCCAGGTATTTCGACAACTCCTTGCCGATGCGCTCTTCCTCGCGGCGCTCGAGTTCCAGCGCCATATGTTCCTTGGTGGGGAAATGGAAATAGAACGTCCCCTGGGCCACACCCGCCGCGCGGGCGATGGCCGGTACCTCGGCACCGGCCAGGCCGGCGCGCTTGAACTCCGGCACGGCGGCGGCGAGGATGCGCTGACGGGTCTGTATGCGCTGCAGGTCGCGGCTCGTCGGCTTGTTCTGCGCCCGTGTCATTCGCATATCCTTCCCACCCGGCGCCGGCCTGCCGAGACACATCTGCCACGCATTGGCGATTGTAGATGCCGGTGTGGAATCCGCCCGCGGGTGGATGAGCCGCGCCGGGCTTCGGGCTAACGTCTTCCACACCGTCCGATGAGGGGAAGGCAACGGGCAATGGATACTTTCACCCACGCCGATCTGGTTTTCGACGTGACCGACACACCGCCGCCGTCCGGTACCGATGCGGCGGAAACCGTTGTGCTGCTGCATGGTTTCCCCGAGGACCGGCACAGCTGGGAGGCGCTGGCTCCGGCCCTGACCGCAGCGGGGTATCGGGTGCTGGCACCGGATCTGCGGGGCTATTCGCCGCGGGCGCGGCCCGCTGCCCGTTCGGCCTATGCGCTGGATCGGCTGGCAGGTGATGTGCTCGCACTGGCCGATGCCGCGGGTGCGCGGCGGTTCCATGTGGTCGGGCACGACTGGGGCGCGATGCTGGCATGGCAGGTCGCGGCCGCTCATCCGGATCGAGTGAGCTCTCTGACCGCACTGTCGGTTCCGCATCCGATGGCCTTCACCCGAGCGATGTTCACGAGCACGCAGGCGCTGCGGTCGTGGTACATGCTGGTCTGCCAGCTGCCCTGGCTGCCGGAATTGGTGCTGTCGTTGCGGGGCGGCCGGCTGATCGGGCGGGGATTGGTGCGGGCGGGGCTGGACGAGGAGTCCGCCGACCGGTACTCGGTGCGGGCGGCCGACCGGGGCGCGATGCGCGGCCCGGTCAACTGGTATCGCGGACTGCCATTCGATCTGCGCCGGCCCGTACCTCGCGTCGCGGTGCCGACGCTCTACGTCTGGGGCACCGCGGACGGATACGTCTCACGCGCCGCCGCGCAGCTGTGCCCGAACTACGTCACCGGCTCGTACCGGTTCCTGGCCCTGGACGGGGCCTCGCACTGGCTGCCCGAATGCGAGGCCGGCCGGATCTCCGCGGTACTCACCGAACATCTGGCGAACGCCTCGGCACCGGGGGCCGGCACCGCCGGTGTGCGCACGCCGCACTGACGGCGGCGTTCAGCGGCGCAGGATCCGGTTGGCGACCTGTTCGACCGATCCCGCGCCGGTGTGCAGGGAATAGCCGACGCCCGCGCCGAGCACGGCGTTCGAGTACAGCGCCTCGAGTGCCTCGGCGCGTTCCGGAGCGATGTCGGGTCCCAGCGCCTCGCGTACGCGGCGGCGGATGTCGGGCGCGATGCGGGTGCGCACATCGGCCACGCTGAACGGGCTACCGGGCGCGGCGTAGAGCGGATCGGGGACGCCGGGATCCGCGCGAGAGTTGCCGCGGCCGAACGTCTTGCGCCCGTCGCCGGTGGGCGCGCCCTCGGCGATCGAGCGCCGGGCGATCTCGGCGAGCAGTTGATCCTTCGACCCCAGATACGCGTACGCCGTGGCGACGGCGAGCCCGGCCTCGGCCGCGACCCGTCGCACGGTCAGGCGATCCGAGCCGTCTCGGATCAGCACCTCCAGGGCTGCCCGGAACAGTCGTTCGGACACGGTGGGCTCGGCGCCGTTCGAGCGGGCGCCGGTGCCCGCCGGGCCCGGTGTGCCGGCACCGTTCGCGCGCGGAGTACGTCTGCCGCCAGGGGAAACCTGTCCTATAGACACGTGTCCAAACATTATTCCAACCACGCTCGGGAGGCAACCGCTGGAGCGTGCCCGCGGTCAGTCCCGCGGTGTCGCGCGGATCTTGATGACCTCCATCGTGGACCAGCTGTCGACCGGTTCCGGCCCGCCGGCCTCGCGCATGGTGCCGTGCATCCAGGCGATGCCGAGTGAGACGCCCGCCGACGCCGCGTTGTGGGTGGCCTCGAACTCGAAGGTGCGGCCGCCGAATTCGAGCCGGGCGCGCACCGGCTGCCGGACCTCGCCGCGGGTCTCCCAGACGACCTTGGACCCGATCTCGTCGTTGGTGGCCACCACCGGCGCCTCGCCCTCGCGGTGGAAGGTCGCGGTGGCGTAGTTGCCGGCGCCGAGCATCGCGTTGCCGGTCTCCCAGCGGCCGTCGGGAAGACGCGAACCCCAGACGAACCAATAGTGTTCCAGCTCGGCGATTTTGGAGACCTGCGCGCTCATTCCGGGCAGGCAATACATCCGATCGAGGCCGCCGTAGCCGCCGACGATGGGTGAGCCCTCGATACTGCCCGAGACGGCGCATCCCGAACTCGTGTAGCCGACATCGTCGGGCAGTCCGGGGACGTAGATGGCGGTGACGTTCATCGGCAGTGGTGTCAACACCACGTCGACGCTGTCCTCGTGCTCCTTCCAGCGGTATTCCCGCGGGCCCAGGGATATCCGGATGGGGTGCTTGGCCCGCATGTCCATGTTCGCCGGGAAGACCGTCTGGTTACCCTTGCGTTCCACCCAGAAGATCGGCCCCCAGTACAGGTCGTTCTCGCCCGGGAAGCGGACGTTCACCGGATGCGACCAGAGGTCGGTGGAACATTCGTGGAGGGTGAAATCGTATGTGGCGCTTGCGGACATCGTGCGGATCAGCTCGTAGCGCTTGCCGTTTTCGGTATCGGCCATCGCCCACAGGAACAGCAGGTCGTTGTGCAGTCCCGGAAACTGTTTGTCTCCGGTCGAGTGGTCCTGCAGCGATGCGTCCGCCAGTGACACGTAGGGGATGACGTTGACCTTGGACATGTCGAATGTGGCCATCGTGCCTCTCTCCGAGATCCGGCCCGCGCGCCCCGCAGGCCTGTGTGGAGGACTATACAGTAATCATTCCAGTATATTCGGCGGCGGATCTGCGGTATCGGTGATCAGGTCGGCGAGCAGGGCGAAGCTGTCATGGGTGCGCACGGCCGCGACAGCGCGCTGGACACCCACCCGGGAGATGTCGCGCGGCTGCATGCGCTCGCCGGCCTCGGCGGTGCAGACGGCTGCGAGGAACGGCTCGGTGAGCGCGGCGCGATACAGCGTCCACATCCGCTCGGAGTCGGCCTCGACTCCCGCCTCGGCCAGCCGGGCCGAATAGCGTTCCACCAGAGCGTGTTCGATCTCGCGCAGCAGCTCCGGTCGCACCGAGACGGTGGCGAAATAGGCGAGGTCCCGAATGCCGGGACCGGCGGTGGCGACCTGCCAGTCGAGGAAGCCGGGGCGGCCGTCGGTGAAGAACAGATTGCCCAGATGCGGATCGCCGTGTATCAGGGTCTGTGGCTGGGCGGCCCAGAAGGCGTCGATCTCGGCGCTGCGCCGATAGAAGATCCGGCACTGTTGCTGGATCGACTCCGGGATCAAGTCCGCACAGTGCCCATCGATGCCGGCGAGGAACCGGCGCCGGACCAGGTCGCCCACCCTGATCTCGGCGGCCGAGCGGTGCGCGAGCCCGCGCAGATCACCGGTGAAGCGGCGGGAATTCCAGAACGCCACGTGCAGATCGGCCAGGGCGTCGGCGACGGCTTCGGCCTCGGCGCGCGTCACGGAGTCCACGACGGTGCGGAATTCCGCTGTCGCGCTGAGGTCTTCGAGAATCAGCACACAGCGCCCGCGTCTCGGATCCATCTCGGCGAGGTGGCAGTGCGGCACCCGCACCGGTGGGCTCTCGCCCAGCGCCCGATAGGCCAGCACCTCGCGGACGCCGAGCCGGAAGACGTTCATCAGCACATGCTGTAAATAGTTGCGCGGCATCAATTTCAGGAACAGGGTCGCGGGCAGGCCCGCATCCGAGGACACCGCGATGCGGGCTCGCGCGGCGGTCCCGGAGTCCTGGCCGAGGATCCGTACGGCGTCGATCGCGTCGCCGGGCACCCCGAGTGCCCCGGCCAGCCACGGGGCGGTCACATCCCGCACCCGCAGCGGGATCTTCGTGTCGTACGGGATCGCCCGGTCGGCCGCCGCCCGGGCGGCCTCCCGGACGGCTGTGCCGAGGGCGAGCGCGGTGGCGCGGACGGGCGGGGTCACCGAGGGGCTCGCTGCTGGGCCTGTTCGCGGGCGACACGTTCGTCGTGGTGCCGGACCAGCTCACGGAAACCGATCCGGTGATATCCGGGCTTCGGCTGGACCCCCCAGTCGTCGCGGGCCGTATTCTGGTCCGCCGCTTCGGGTTTGCCGCCGAAAGGCGGTCCGCCGATCGGGTACGGGTTCTGGCATTCCAGGCTGTCGTCGGAATAGCGCACCTTCATCATCTCGTTGCAGATCTCGGTGAGCGACAGGGTGGGCCAGCCGTACCACAAGGCCAGCGCCGGGATGGTGAACGCGCCCTCGATCACGAGTGCGAACAGGCAGACGAAGATGCCGCGCTTGAGCCATTTGTGCATGCGCGCGAAGGCCGCGGTGGTGCCGAGCGGCAGCTGCGCGCCGCGGGATTCGAGTTCCGATTCGGAGGTGGTGGACATGGCGATTCTCCCGGGGATACGGGTCAGTCCGAGAAGATCTCGCGGTTGACCGTGTGCAGATAAGGAATGGCCAGAAACGGTGTGATGTAGAAGATGTCGTAGAGCCACCAGCCCAGCACCGGCAGCACGGTGCCGTCGAAGCGGATATCGGCGTACATGGTCATGTTGGCGACGTATCCGACCCAGATGACGACGCCGAACCAGCAGGTGACGGTGAGCCATTGGTGCCCCCACCGCTTCATCTGCAGGAAGGCGATCGCCGCGGCGACTCGCATCGGGAACACCACGCAGATCAGCGCGATCTCCCAGCCCTTCTCGCCGGGAGCGCTGGACCCGCCGATCCACAGCTCGTTGTAGTGCCAGAAATAGCCGTTGTCGACGAAATTGCCCCACGCGGTGAAGAACACGCGAGTGATCAGGGTATGGCTGGCGAACAGGTCGAGCACCCAGCCGATGCTGTTGAGGAACGCGTCGAGGATGACCAGGTAGCCGATCAGCGTCACGATGATCGGCCGCACCGACAGGCCCGCGCGCTGGGCCCGCCGCTGCAACCACACCCCGCGCAGGAAGATCGGCAGGCCGATGATTCCGAGGATGAAGGTGCCCATCAGCGCGGTACCGGCGGTGAGCCAGTAGTCGGCCCGCCGCTGCGCGGTGCGGCTGATCTCGTCGTGCTGGTCCTGGGCGCCCGCGCCGGCCGATCCGCGCTGCCCGGTGAATATCGGAAGGTTCACGGTGGCTCCTACCAGTCTCGCGACAGAGACATGTTCAGTTGGATCAGGAACATCGCCAGCAGATAGCCGTAGATGGCGATCTGGAAGACGATGAGCGCACGCCTGCGCTTGCGGTCCTGTTCGTTCATGGCACCGGCTCCTTCGGTTACCGCGCCGGCGAGGAGGCGCCGGCCAGATGGGCCGCCGCGATCTCCCGCAGGCCTTCTCGGATCGCACCGTCGCTGCTCGACGGTGCGAGGACACAGGCGTCCACCGCGGCGATCTCGGGTGCGCCGGCGGCGATGAGCCGGGCCGCGGCGACCAGTACCCGAGTGGACGGTGGCTCGAAATGGAATATCTGATCGGCGGTGCGAATTCCGTTGGCGCAGTCGACCAGCCGGCGGGCGACCCCGGGGTCGACACCGGATTCCGCGATCACCACTTCGGCCTCGCGATCGGCGGGCAGATAGTCCATGCCGATCGTGACGAAGCGTTGCCGGAACGAGGGTTTGAGCTCCTTGAGCGTGCTGCGGTAGGCGGGATTGTAGGAACAGACGAGCAGGAAGGACTCGGGCGCGGCCACCGCTTCGTCGGCTCGGTCCAGATACAGCGTGCGGCGATGGTCGGTCAGCGAATGCAGGACGGCCAGCGCGTCGTGCCGGGCCTCGACGACCTCGTCCAGATAGCAGATCGCACCGGATCGGACGGCGCGGGTCAGCGGACCATCGGACCACACCACGTCGCCGCCGGTGACCAGGAACCGGCCGACCAGATCGGCGGTGGTGAGATCGTCGTGGCAGCTGACGGTGACCACGCGGCGGCCCAGCAGTGCGCCGAGATGTTCCACCAGGCGGGTCTTCCCGCAACCGGTCGGTCCGGTGAGCATCACCGGCATGCGTTGCCGCGCAGCCCATTCGAACAACCGCACTTCCGAACCCGCGGTGAGATATCGATCGGTTGTCATGCGGCCACCAACTCTCGATGGATGTGGGCGAGGACCCGGGGCAGTTCCTCGGCCCGGTGGATACGGCAGGATCGGCGTGGCCCGAAGACTTCGGGGAGCGGGTCGACCCGAACCGGCCCCACCCCGATGTAGTACAGGCACACCCCGGCTTTCTCGGCCTCCTCGACCGCGTGCGCGACATCGGCCCAGGCGTAGCGGCCCTCGTAGCCCTCGTCAGACATCAGCCCGTCACCGATCACGATCAGCAGGCGGCGCTCGCTGGGCTGGTCGATCAGGCGGCGGGTCAGATGACGCAGGGGCGCGCCGAGCCGGGTGTATCCGGCGGTCATCAGGCCCAGCGCACTCGGTTCGGCGAAGTGCCGGTCGTCGAAGTCGCGCAGGCAGCCCACCTCCACGCGGTGTCTGGTGTTGCCGGTGAAGACGAAGACGCCGTGCCGTTCGCGCGCGAGGGTCATCGCGCGCGACAGCGCGTCGGCGCATTCGAGTTCCAGCCGGAAGATCCGTCCGCCGTGCACGCCGAGCGAGGAACTGCCGTCCAGCAGCAGTGCGGTCGCCACATCCCGCGAACTCGGGATCAGGTCACGAAAGATCCTGGGCTGGTGCGCTGTTCCGGTCCCGAGGTCGAGGAAGTGACCGACGTAGCGGTCGACATCGATATCGGATCCGTCCTCGAGTCCGGTGCGCACGGATCGGTGGGTGTGGTGGGTGAACCAGCGCTGCACCGCCGGCGAGACCGTGCCCGGGGGTGTATCACCGGCCGGATGGCGGCGCTCGAGAACCGCCACGTGGTCGGGCAGGAATGCCTCGGTCCACAGGTTCCATTCCGGATAGGGAATCCCGGCCCGCCGGTCGGCGCGGATCTCGAGGTCGTCGTTCTCGGGCCGGCTGGGCGGGGGCAGATTCGCATTGCGGTCACCGCCCGCACCACCCACCGGCACCGACATCAGGCGGAAGCGGTCGCTGCGCGGGGAGGTCCAGGGCATCCGCCCGTACACCCGCCGCAGTGTCGCGGCCACCCCGCCTCGCACCGGCGCCGCGAACGGCAGCTCACCGAGCAGCGGCGGCACCACCAGTTCTCGTCGTGATCGCGCCAGTTCCATCGCGCGGGAGAGCAGGTCCCGACCGCCGAGACCGGGGTCGGCGATGTCGAGTCCCGGAGCGGCACGGTGCAATTCGGCAGACAGACCCGGCAGGCATCCGGCGATCCAGCCGGCCGCGGCCGAGCTCTCCACCAGGGTGAGCGCGGCGCGCTGACGGGGTGTCAGCTCGTGCAGTGCGTATTCGGCGATGCGGTCCTTGGTCGGTGCACACTGCAGGGCGACACCGGCGGTCATGGTGGTCCGGTTCCAGCCCGGCTCGGGTGCGGGATACGGGATGTGGACGACGGTGCGGGCCCGGTCGAGCCCGAAGGCCCGCCGCGGTCCGGTGCTCAGCCGTGCGCCCTCGCGGCGGCGGCCGGAGAACGCTGCCGCGGTGACCGCGCAACTGCGTTCCAGGGCGGCCGGATCGGTGGATGGGTACATGTCCGGCGCCCGTCAGAAGGTGCCGATGTTCTTCATGACCCAGTACCAGAAGGCGGTGATCAGCAGGACCCCACCCCAGGCCACGGCCAGCCGGACGATCTCTTGCCACATGGTTTCCTCATTTCCCGGGCGCGGGTGCCGCGCCGCGAATCATGGTGGGGGAGCGTGCTATCGGGGTTCGAGGCTGCGCAGGACGGTGACGAGGTAGTTGTCGAGGGTGACGGTGCGCAGCGCCGCCGCGGTGGTGGTCGTCGCCAGCAGCCCGTACAGACCGAGCAGGAAGAAGACCGCGCTGTGGTATGGGTCCACGGCGATCTGCGCCTCGCCCCGCCGGTGCGCGCGTTCGATCATCTCGGCGACGAGCACGATGACCGGATGCTCGCGCCACTCCTCGGTGAGCGGCCGGGTCGGTGAGAAGTGCACGGCGAGAAGATCTTTGAACAGCAGAGTGCCCAGCCGCCGCTCCATCGCCGCGACCAGCTCGATCGTCTTGGCCAGCGAGGTCGCCAGATCTCTGGGGGACGTCAGGAACCGGGTGAGGGCGCGGGCGATCCGCACCTCCTCACGCTCCTCCAGCGCGAGCAGGACATGCTCCTTGGTGGGGAAGTGGAAGTAGAAGGTGCCGCGGGCGACTCCCGCGGCCGCGGCGATCGCCGCGACATCGGCCTCGGCCATGCCCGTGGCCCGGAATTCCGCGATCGCGGCGTCGAGTACGCGCTGTCGCGTCTCCAAGCGCTGGGCCGTACGGCCGTGGGGTTTCCGTGAGGTGTCACTCATGGCCCGGCTTCCGTCGAATGCCGCCGACGATTGTCGGCGAGGGCGGTGGGATCGGTGAGTTGCGACCGGATGTGGCCGCTGCACACATGCTGACACATGTCAGCGAGTCTGGGCAATCGGAAAATTTCCGAAGTTCGGCTGCTATATGGCTGTTGCGCAGTAAATTTCGCGAATCCGCGCGCGGAACGGTAAGGCTACTGTAATATCCACAGTGCTACTTGCCGGAGGTTGTTCCGCCGGTGCTGCCGGTGTGCCGCGCCGTGCGCGCGGCAAGGAAATCGTCGACCAGGCGGACGCAATCCTCGCCGGTGCTGCGGCCCGATCCCGCGATTCTGGTGAAGACGATCGGCCCGATCAACTGCGCCACCGCGGTGCGGATATCGCAGACGCCCAGCTCGGCGACGGCCTCCGTACCGGTGAGCAGTTCCTCGAACGGCCGGAGATACTCCTCGGTGAGCCGGTGTCGCAGGGTGGCCGCCTCCGGTCCGGCATCGACCTCGGTGTGGCCGGCGGTGGCGAGCCAGGCCAGGGTGGTCGTGTGCAGCGGGGCGTCGTCGATCGACAGGGCCTGCCGAGCCACCAGTTCGATCAGCCGATCGCGCAGCGATCCGCGGGCCGCGGCGGGGTCGCAGGGTGGCATGAGCAACCGCTGCAGCGCCGCCGCGCGTAACTGTGCGACACCGCGGAAGTGTCGGTAGAGCGTCGTCCGGGCCACCCTCGACAGTTGCGTGACGGCCTCGACCGTGACCGCGTCGATCCCGCCGGTCGCGAGCAATTCGCCGGCCGCCGCGAGCAGTCTGGCGCGGGAGCGCTGGCGTCGCGGGTCGGCATCGTCCGGTGCCTGGTGGGCTGCGATCGGCACTGCGCCACTCCGTTTCGGTGCCGGGTGTGGTGCCCGGGGCGGACGTCGTTCATCGCGGCCGCCCGGTGATTCGGAGAATCCCGGATTGCCCGCCGTGGTCGGTGCGACATCCTCGAGCGACGGCGAGTCGGCCGCGCCGGTGAGTGGATCGACGCGTATGACATCGGCGCCGAGCCGGGTCGGTGTCATCCCGGCCAGGGGCTGCGCCGCCGATCGGGTGGCGGTATCCGGCGCGGGGCGTGGGGTGCCGGCGCATTCGCTGGTTCACCTTTCGACGGCGGCGGCCGGCCCCGGGAAGTGAGACGCCCTCGCGCCGGACGGTTGCCCGCGTTCGAGGGAATCACCGCAGTGCCACTCTGTGGATTAATACTGTTGCATATACGGTAGACAATACGGTCGCGATGTACGCAATGTAGCAAGCGACGGCCGCGAGGGGAAGGGAGGCCGCGATGGGGTTATACTCGCCGACGATGACTACCGGGACGGCCAAGAGCCACACACGGATCGGTGACCCGGTGCCCCACTGAGCGCGCGGCGGGCGTCGAGCCCGCTCCGGTCGGCACCGCGGTCCGCACGCGCACCTCCTGCCGAGCTGATTTCGCATCGAGACATCAGCTATGACAAGAGGATTCATGACCGCACGTTTCAATCACACCATCATCGCCGCGCTGGATCGCGAGCAGTCCGCCGCCTTCTTCCGCGACATCTTCGAGTTCGCCGCTGCGCCGTCGTGGGGCGTGTTCACCAATCTGCAGTGCGCGGACGGTGTCCTGCTGCAGTTCGCCGAACCGCCGGTGCAGATCCAGATGCAGCACTACGCATTTCTGGTCGACGACGAGCATTTCGATCGGGCATATGCCCGGTTGTGTGAGCGGCGAATCGAGCATTGGGCCGATCCGCACCGGAAACTGCCCGGCCGGACCAATGCCGACCATGGTGGCCGGGGTGTGTACTTCCTGGACCCGGCCGGGCACGGTATCGAGATGATCACCCGGCCGTACCTCTGATCGGGGTCGTGCGGTCCGGACCCCGGAGCCCGCCGCGCGGGTGTCCGGACCGCACGTTCCGGCCGCGAAACGCTGCGCGCGCCGGCTCGCCACCATCGCGATCGGTGTCGCGCCACTTCGGCATCACCACCAGGCCAGTTGCCACCCCTGGCGCTGCATGTCCGTGACGAACGGATGCTGCCTCGCGCGGGCCTCGACATCGGGGGCGATCCTCCGCCTGATCAGCAGCGACATGATCGTCAAGGCCACGAAGATCGCGCAGACGACGTACGCCGGGTGCCCCCAGATGCTCACGCCGAACGCCACCGTGGCCCCCAGCCGGCCGAACAGGCCGGCCCACAGGAGGAAGCCCCGCTTCCTATCGCCCGGCCGCTGCGCCCAACCGCAATCGAAACAACGTGGCACCCGCGCGGTGTGCGTCCGGCGGACTCCGGTGAACGGGTGGGAGCCGTACAACACCACCCGATAGGGGCGGTGCAACGCCAATCCGTCTCCGCAGAACCAGCATCGGGCGCTGAGTTCGGTCTCGCGCTGCTGTATCGCGCGCACGAGGACGCCGAATTCCCGGTGTACGAGGTCCTCGGCCTCCGTGCCGCGCGCCAGAATCGACAGCGCGTCGAGCAACTGCTCGGCGGCGAACAGATCGCCGGACCTTTCACGCTCGGCCACCGCGGATGCGGTGGCCGCTTCCGCGATCATGGCGCACAGTTCCGCCGTGACCGGCCCATCGGATTGGTCGGCCGCCAGGCTCCATTTCAGCGCAACCGATGTCAGGTCGAGCAGAGCGCGCCCTACGTCCGCGCCCGATCCTCGATCGGCGTCGAGGGTCCGCATCGCACCGGCACACAGCGACTCCACGTCCCGGACCACCAGCTCGTCGCGCTGCGTGACGATCCGTGGCCACGACGATGCGGTCGCAAACGGCCAGAGCTTTCCCAGCAGGGCATGGTTCGCGACGAGATCGGCGGCGGTATCGTAATGCCGAGCGCTGCAGAATAATCCGGTGTCCACGATAGCGTCGCGGGCCTCGGCTCCGAGGCGGCTCGGTGGGGGACACAGCCGATCGATCACGCGCAATGGCGCAGTGGCGCGATCGAGCATGTCCTGGGCCGCGGCGCATGCCTCGGCCGGTCGATCGGCCGCCAAGAGTCGTGTCTTTTCGGCGATCGAGCACAACCGTTCCGACAGTGTCCGGGCCGCCCACTCGCGCGCCTCGTCGAGGGCGGCCGCGGAGGTGAAAGGGGCGTCCGCGAAGGGCTTCTCGACCTTCTCCAGCAGTTCGATTACTCGCACGTGTGGCGCCCCGGTCACGGAGGAGCCGTCCAGTACGGCACGCGTCATCAGTTCGGCATTGATGCGTAGCAGTGCCGCGGGCAGGGCACGGCGCAGATCGTCGACGGCCGATCCACACGACAATCGCTCGTCGATGCGCGCGGCGCGGGCGCGCAGTCGATCCCATGTGTCGTCCTGGTACAGCGCGATGCCCCATGCCAGGAAAGCCGTCTCCCAATCCCCCGCCGACCCGCCATCGGATGTGTCCAGCAGCCGGAGGTGGCACAACACCGCCGCGTCGTGGGCCGCCGTAGCGTCCTCTGCCATCCGCTTCAGCCAGATTCGCTGGGCACGGCCGACGTTGTTGCGTACCAAAGCATCCCGAGCGGAATCGGCGCCATGTGCCGGTGTGAACCAGAACAGTTCGAACACCAGGCGATGCGCCGGTTCCCGGAGATGATCCAGCGCGACCCGCAGTGCGCCGGCGTCCGGCGCGGGCTCGACCGGGAGGACGATCGCGCATCCTGGCAGAGCAGTGCGCGTCTCGCCTCGCTCCAGTTCGGCCGCACGCTGCGCGACCAGCGCCGGATCGGCGTCGGCAGGCAAGCCGGTCAGCCGGAAAGGGTTGTCCCGATACAGGTTTTCGCCGAGTACGGATTCCAGGAACGCCACCGGATCCACCTCGCCGCGATGTGCGACAGCACCGGGCGTCTCCGTATCGCCGGCCCCGGCCGTCGGCTCGATCTCGTCGCCAGTCACCACACATCACCCCATTCGGCGTCGAACCGGACGCTGTGACCGATCCTCACCTGTGACAACCCGATACGAGCGGAAAAGGTTGGGTCCGTGCGCAATCCTCGGCACGGCCACACATCGGCATCCGCAGGCGGCGCGTGGCGCGCGGCGGCACGGCGACGGTGCCTACGCAGCGAATCGCGGGAGATGCCCGCGGAATTCGAGTAGCGCTCTACTCAGGTGTGCGGCCCGGCGGGTCCATACGCTGATGACAACGTAGAAAGTTGAAAGTTCGGCGTGGCTGGGACGGATGAAAGCAACGACGTCACCGACACAGTCCGAACCGGGTTCCGGTGACCGCGGCACATGGTGGCGACGGGCGGCGGGAACGATGATCCGGTTCGCGGCGGCGGTGCGGCTCGGCTTGTCGCCGCACAGCATCGTCGGCGCTGTACGCCGTACGGTCCCTCGACCGGGGGACCGCGTTGATCGTGTCGCCGCGGTGATGTCCGCATCGGCATGGTTGCACGGTGTGCCGGGTGGATGCCCGGTGCGCGAGTATGGTTGATCGTGACATGGCGATCGATGATCCCGGCTGACGGATGAATCGAGATATCGCATGCACGAGTTGGCGGTCGCGGAAGCGATCATCGGCGGAATAGAGCGCAGCGCGTCCGGTCGGCGAGTACACAGTGTGACCGTCGCGGTGGGGGATCTGTGCGCGGTGGTCCCGGATGCCCTGCGTTTCTGCTTCGGCCTGGCGGCCGAGGGGACGGTGGCCGAGGGGGCCGAGCTGCTGATGGAGCCGGTGCCGGGCCGGGCGCGATGCCATCGCTGCGGCGCCGATTTCATCCTGCGCGACCCGATCCTGCTGTGCGGATGTGGCAGCGCCGATGTCGAGGTCGTCGCGGGCCGGGAACTTCGAATCCGTTCGATGGAGGTGAGTGATCCATGTGCGCAACCTGCGGATGCGGCGGAGACGGCGCGGCCGTGATCACAGTCCCGCACGATCACGGGCACGACCACTCCGATCACGAGCATGCCGGCGACCATCAGCACGGTCACGACCACGGGCCCGATGCACACGCCCATGATGGCGGGCACGAGCACAGTCATCCTCCGGTGACCGATACGGTCACCCTGGAGGAGAAGGTGCTGGCCAAGAACGACGAACTGGCACAACGCAATCGGCAGTGGCTGGCCACCCGGAACATCGTGGCGCTGAACGTGACCAGCTCGCCGGGCGCGGGGAAGACCACCCTGCTCGAACGGACCGTTCGCGAGGTCCCCGACATCCCGATCGCGGTCATCGAGGGTGATCAGGAGACCCTGCTCGACGCGGACCGGATCCGGGCCACGGGAGCCCGGGTGGTGCAGATCAATACCGGTGCCGGATGTCATCTGGACGCCCAGATGGTCCGGCAGGCGCTCGATACGCTGGACCCGCCGGCCGGGTCGGTGGTCTTCATCGAGAATGTCGGCAACCTGGTGTGCCCGGCATTGTTCGACCTCGGTGAGCGTGCGAAGGCCGTCATCATCTCGGTGACCGAGGGGACCGACAAACCGCTGAAATATCCGCACATGTTCGCCGCGGCGGGCCTGGTGCTGATCAACAAGGTGGATCTGCTGCCGTATGTCGATTTCGATCTGGACCGGTGTTCGGAATATGCGCGCTCGGTCAATCCCGGCGTGACGATTCTGCCGGTCTCGGCGACGACGGGCGCGGGTATGGCGGACTGGTACCGGTGGCTGGGGGAGCAGTACCGATCGAATGAGGCGTCAACAGCTGTTGTCGCAACAAACCGACCGGCCTAAACTGATGTGGTCTGTATCACAGATCGTGACGGCTTCGAGCCGGATCGGCCAGCCCCCGCCCGGTTCGGGAAGGCGGCAAGCTCATGCCCACTCAGGAAGCAGTTCGGGCCGAGGAAACGCTGATACACGTCCTGTGGATCAACGCCGGCCTCAGTTGTGACGGCGATTCGGTGGCGTTGACTGCCGCCACCCAGCCCAGTGTCGAGGAGATCGCGCTCGGAGCCCTGCCGGGTCTGCCCAAGATCGCCGTACATTGGCCGCTCATCGACTTCGAATGCGGCCCGAGCGGGGGAGCCGACGACTTCCTCGAATGGTTCTTCAAAGCCGACCGTGGCGAACTCGAGCCGTTCGTCCTGGTCGTCGAGGGTTCGATTCCGAACGAGACATTGCACACCGAGGGATACTGGTGCGGATTCGGCAACAATCCGGATACCGATCAGCCGATGACCACCAGCGAATGGCTGGACCGGCTGGCGCCCAAGGCGACCGCGGTCGTCGCGGTGGGTACCTGCGCCACCTACGGCGGTATCCACGCGATGGCCGGCAATCCCACCGGCGCGATGGGCGTACCGGATTATCTGGGCTGGGACTGGAAGTCCAAGGCCGACATCCCCATCGTCTGCGTCCCCGGCTGCCCGATTCAGCCGGACAATCTGTCGGAAACGCTGACCTATCTGCTCTATATGGCGACCGGTCAGGCGCCGATGATTCCGCTCGACGATGCGCTGCGCCCCAAATGGCTCTTCGGTGCGACCGTGCACGAGGGCTGCGACCGCGCGGGCTATTACGAGGAGGGTGACTTCGCCGACGAATACGGTTCGGCCAAGTGCATCGTCAAGCTGGGATGCTGGGGCCCGGTGGTGAAATGCAATGTGCCCAAGCGCGGTTGGATCAACGGCGTGGGCGGCTGCCCGAATGTGGGCGGTATCTGCATCGGGTGCACCATGCCGGGATTCCCGGACAAATTCATGCCGTTCATGGACGAGCCGCCCGGCGGCAAGCTGTCCTCGACGGCATCAGGTCTGTACGGCTCGGTGATTCGCAGTCTGCGCCACATCACCGGCCGCACCGTGGACAAGGAGCCGCACTGGCGGCACAAGAGCGCGACATTGGATACGGGCGCGACACGCACCTGGTAGGAGGGTCGCTCGATGACACAGATCATCCCGGAGCCGTCACACAAGAAAGTCGACCCGGATTCACTCGTCGAAATGGCGTGGGACCCGATCACCCGGATCGTCGGCAGCCTCGGTATCTACACCAAGATCGACTTCGAGAATCGCGAAGTGGTCGAATGCCACAGCACCTCGTCCATCTTCCGCGGCTATTCGATATTCATGCGCGGTAAGGATCCGCGCGACGCGCATTTCATCACCAGCCGGATCTGCGGTATCTGCGGTGACAATCACGCCACCTGCTCCTGCTACACGCAGAACATGGCCTACGGGGTGAAACCGCCGCATCTGGGCGAGTGGCTGGTCAATCTCGGCGAGGCCGCGGAATACATGTTCGACCACAACATCTTCCAGGAGAATCTGGTCGGCGTGGACTTCTGCGAGAAGATGGTGTCGGAAACCAATCCGGGTGTGCTGGCGCAGGCGGAGAAGACCTCCGCACCGCATGCCGACGCCCACGGCTATCACACCATCGCCGACATCATGCGGGCGCTCAATCCGTTCACCGGTGAGTTCTACCGCGAGGCCCTGCAGGTGAGCCGGTACACCCGCGAGATGTTCTGCCTGATGGAAGGGCGCCACGTCCATCCCTCGACGCTGTATCCCGGCGGTATCGGCACGGTCGCGACGGTGCAGCTGATGACCGACTACACCAGCCGGTTGATGCGCTATGTGGAATTCATGAAGAAGGTCGTGCCGATGCACGACGATCTGTTCGACTTCTTCTACGAGGCCGTCCCCGGGTACGAGAACGTCGGCCTGCGCCGCACCCTGCTGGGGTGCTGGGGTTCGTTCCAGGATCCCGAGGTCTGCAATTTCGACTACAAGGACATGGAGCAGTGGGGCCGCGCGATGTTCGTGACACCGGGCATCGTCGTCGACGGGAAGCTGGTCACGACCTCACTGGTGGACATCAACCTCGGCATCCGGATCCTTTTGGGCAGTTCGTATTACGAGGACTGGACCGATCAGGAGATGTTCGTCACCCAGGATCCGCTGGGCAATCCGGTGGACCGGCGCCATCCCTGGAATCAGCACACCAATCCGAAACCGCAGAAGCGGGAATTGGACGACAAGTACAGCTGGGTGATGTCGCCGCGCTGGTTCGACGGCGAGAACCATCTGGCGCTCGACACCGGCGGCGGGCCGCTGGCTCGACTGTGGTCCACTGCCCTGGCCGGACTGGTCGATGTCGGCTATGTGAAGGCGACGGGGCACAGCGTGCAGATCAATCTGCCCAAGACCGCCCTGAAACCACCGGTGGAACTGGAATGGAAGATCCCCGTCCACGGCAGCAACACCATCGAGCGCGATCGTGCGCGTACCTATTTCCAGGCCTATGCCGCGGCCTGTGCCCTGCATTTCGCCGAGCAGGCGCTCGCCGAGATCCGGGCGGGGCGCACCAAGACCTGGGAGAAGTTCGAGGTGCCCGACAGCGGAATCGGCTGTGGCTTCACCGAAGCCGTTCGTGGCGTGCTGTCCCATCACATGGTGATCCGTGACGGCAAGATCGCCAACTACCACCCCTACCCGCCGACGCCGTGGAACGCGAACCCGCGCGACAGCTTCGGCACGCCCGGGCCCTATGAGGACGCGGTGCAGGGGCAGCCGATCTTCGAGGAGAACGATCGCGAGCACTTCAAGGGCATCGACATCATGCGCACGGTGCGCAGTTTCGATCCGTGCCTGCCGTGCGGCGTGCACATGTACCTCGGCAAGGGCAGAACCCTGGAGACGGTGCATTCACCGACCCAGACGCTGACCGCCGAATAGGGCGGCGGGCCGCTCGGCCCGGAACGCGGAGAGGAGGCGGTACGGCGGTGCCCGAACACTCCGAGACCGGCCACATCGCGGTGGACGAGCAGCGGTGGCGTGGCGCCGGTGATCGTATCGACACGCTGCTCGATGCCATGGCCGCCGGTGGTGTGGCCGCGCGCGAGCGTGCCGAACAACTCGTCGGTGAAGTGGTCGACCTCTACGGTGCCGGTCTGCACCGGATCATCGGACAGCTCGACCACGACACCGTGCGCCGCCTGCTGGGCGATGATCTGATCGCCAGCTTGCTGCTGGTCCACGGCCTGCATCCCGATGACGTGGCTACCCGGGTGGCGACCGCACTGGATTCGGTGCGGCCGTATCTGGGATCGCACGGCGGTGATGTGCGGCTGCTCGATGTGACCGGCGCCGTGGTGCATCTGGAGCTCACCGGGAGTTGCCGCAGCTGTCCGTCGTCCTCGGTGACCCTGGAACTGGCGGTGGAGGATGCCGTGCGCGCGGCGGCGCCCGAGATCGAGACGATCGAGGTCGTGGCGGCGCAGGCCGATGCGCAGACCGCGGTGATCGAGCCGGATTCGCTGTTCGATCGAGTCCGTCCGGCCGGCAGCTGGGTCGCGGTCCCTGAACTCGACGGACTCGCGGCCGGTGAGGTGGGCGGATTCGAGGTGGCCGGGGCCACGGTGCTGGCCTGCCGGGTCGACCGGGAACTCTACGTCTACCGCGACCACTGCCCGTCCTGCGCGCGCTCGATGGCCGGCGCCGTCCTCCACCGGGGAGTGGGCCGCGGCGACCCGGTGCTGCGATGTCCCTCCTGTCACGCCCACTACGACGTCGTGCACGCGGGCGCCCGGATCGACGGCGACGGGCATCTCGAGCCGCTGCCCGTGCTCGTTCGTGACGGGCAGTTGTCGGTCGCCGTTCCGGCGGGGGTGAGCGGATGACCGACACCGCCCGCACACTGCGCCGCCTGGCCGCCGATCGCCGTCCGCCCGCACCACCGGGCGAGCGGTGCGAGATGTGCGCGGAGTCCATCGCCGAACAGCATCAGCACGTCGTCGACGTCGAGGCCCGGCAGTTGATGTGCGTCTGCCGGGGTTGCTATCTGCTGTTCACCGATCAGCAGGCCGCGCTGCGCTATCGTGCTGTGCCGCAACGCTATACGAGTATCCCGGAGTTCACCCTCAGTCAGGGGGAATGGGATGCGCTCGAGTTCCCGGTAGGTCTGGTGTTCCTGTTCCGCAGTTCGGCGGTGGGTCGGACGGTCGCGTTCTATCCGGGCCCGGCCGGCGCCATCGAATCCGAACTCTCCCTCGAGCACTGGCAGTCGATCCTGGACCGGCACCCGGGCCTGGATACCCTCACCGAGGATGTGGAGGCATTGCTCGTCCGCGTACCCGACCGAGACGCCGCGGCGGCGCGGTGCCTGCTGCTGCCGATCGACGCGTGCTACGAATTCGTGGGCCGAATCCGGTTGCTGTGGCGTGGTTTCGACGGTGGTGCCGAGGTGCGCGACTATGTCGAGGAGTTCTTCGCCACGGTATCGGCGCGCGCGGGTGCGGTGGCTGGGGGCACCGGATGAGTCCGGCATACTCCACGACATTCGCCGTCCTGGACGTACGGCCCGAGCCGTATGCGGTGACCCCGATCCTGTCCGCGCGCGTCGGCATCGCCTCGGTCGGCGACGAACCGGTGCACGCCATCGCGCTGCGGGCACAGGTGCGCATCGAACCGCACCGCCGTGAGTACACCGACGAGGAGGCGGCCGGTCTGCTCGATCTGTTCGGCCCGCGTGAGCGGTGGTCCGATACCCAGCGCCCCTTCCTGTGGATGCATTGCGCGACAACGGTTCCCGGATTCATCGGCGGCGCGGAGGTGGATCTGCCGATGTCGTGCACCTACGATTTCGAGGTCGCCGGATCGAAGTACCTGCACGCCCTGCGCGACGGCGTGATACCGCTGGTCTTCCTGTTCAGCGGCACCGTCTTCATTCGTGGCAGCAACGGATTCGCCATTCAGCAGATCCCGTGGGACCGCGACGACTCCTACCGGATGCCGGTATCGGTGTGGCGGGAGCTGATGGCGGCGCACTTCCCGCACGCGGGCTGGGTGCGGCTGAATCAGGACACCCTCACGGCACTGGCGGCGTTCAAATCCGGGCACGGCCTGCTCGGATTCGACGAGGCCGTCACCCGGCTGCTCGCGACCGCACCGGAGCCGTCGTGACCACCGCCCCGCATCCCGGCCGGGCACGGGCCCGGGCGGTCGCCGATGCCGTGCTCTACGAGGGCTACCTGCTCTATCCGTATCGCGCCGATGCCGCGAAGAACCGATCGCGGTGGCAGTTCGGGGTCCTGGGCCCCGCGGGAGCGGCCGCGGCGGGGATGGGAGAGGAAGCATCCCTGCGCGGCCAGTTCCCGATCGGCGCCGGAGCCGATGCGGTGCTGCGGATCGCGGTGCGCTTCCTGCAACTGCAGCACCGCGGGCTGCGGGACGAGAGTGGGGCCGAGACCGAGCAGCTCACGATGGGGACGCGGTCGCTGCACGCGTGGGACGAGGCGGTCGAGCAGGAGATCTCGATCGGCCCGATCGCCCCCGAGGCGACCACGGTGCCGTTGCGCGTTCCGGCCGCCACCGAGACCGAACCGCTGGGTTCCGGCGCGACGGTGGTGCGCACCCGGGCGGCGCTGAGCGGCGAGTGCGAACTGGGCGTCGATCGCGACGGCGGATATTCGCGCCTGACGGTGACGGTGCGCAACACCGGCGCACCAGCCACCGATGCACGCGACGCCATCGCCCGCTCGCTGATCGGCGCACACGTGATCGCCGAAATCGAAGGCGGGGAGTTCATTTCGCTGCTCGAGCCGCCACCGGAGGCGGCATCGGCGGTCGATCACTGCACCCAGCACCGCTGTTTCCCGGTGCTGGCCGGACCACCCGGTGACCACAGCCTGATGCTGCTGTCGCCGATCATCCTGTACGACCATCCGCAGATCGCCGAGCAGAGCCAGGAACCGCTCTACGACTCGACCGAGATCGACGAGATCCTCACCCTGCGCGTGCTGACCATGACCGATGCGGAGAAGGCCGCCGCCCGCGCCACCGATGCCCGCGCCGCCCGCATCGTGGACCGCTGCGAGGCCATGACCGCCGACGACATGGCCCGGCTGCACGGCGTCCTGCGCGATCCGAACGACGGTGCCGCGCATCCGATTCCGGAGATCCCGTTCGGCATGGACTGGTGGGATCCGCAGGCCGACGGTGCGGTGCGCCCCGACTCCGACGGCGTCGCCACCGCGGGAACGCTGGTGCGCAAGGGCAGCCGGGTGCGGCTGCACCCGTCCCGTCGCGCCGACATCCACGACATGTTCTTCGACGGCCGCGACGCCCGCGTCACCTCGGTGCACGCCGATGTGGACGGCCGCACCCACGTCGGTGTCGTCATCACCGACGATCCCGGCGCCGATCTGCACGAGTCCTACGGGCGCTACCTGTATTTCGATCCCGACGAGCTGGAACCGCTCGACGGGCCGGACAACTGAACAGCGACATCCGCGACAGCCCAGCGGGAAAGGAGGGACCTCTCATGGAGATCGTCGGAATGGTGGCAGTGGCGGTCGTCGCCGTGGCCGTGGTGGTGGCGGCGGTCGTCGGCGTGCGCTCGATCCCGGACATCAGCCGGTACCTGCGAATGCGGCGGATGTGACCATCCGCGGCACACCGCGAACGGCCGATCCGCGATGACCGGCCGAGTACTCGTCGCCGGTATCGGCAACATCTTCCTCGGCGACGACGGCTTCGGATCGGAAGTGGTGCGGGCGATGCCACCGCACCCGGATCCAGGTGTGCGCATCGTCGACTACGGCATCCGCGGTATGCATCTGGCCTACGACCTGCTCGACCCCTGGGACGCCCTGGTCCTGGTCGACGCGCTCCCGGACACCGGCATGCCCGGCCGCCTCGAGATCGTGCGCGCCGAACCGGACCCGGACCGTCCAGCCGAGCTCGATGCCCACGGCATGGATCCGGCCACGGTGTTCGCCGGTGTGCGGGCGCTCGGAGCGCTACCGCCGCCGACCGTCGTCGTCGGCTGCCGGGTGGCCTCGACCGAGGAGGGCATCGGCCTGTCGGAGCCGGTGGCCGCGGCGGTGGCACCGGCCGTGGACGCGGTGGGCCGGGTGGTCGCCGGACTGCTGGCACAGCGGACGGAGGTGTGACCATGTGCCTGGGAATTCCCGGCCGGGTCGTCGAAATTCTGGACGGCTACGGCGGTCAGCTCGCCCTCGTCGACGTATCGGGCGAGAAGCGGAAGGTGAATATCGGGCTGCTGGAGGAGGATCCGGTACAGCCGGGGGACTGGGTGATCATCCACATGGGACTGGCCGTCGAGCGCACCGACGAGGCGGGTGCGCGCGAGGCGATGGCGGGACTGCGGCTGCTGGGCCGGGGTGAGGGGCCGTGAGCGGCGAGCGCGGCCGGTGCCGGCTACTGGTGCGCGGGGTGGTGCAGGGGGTGGGATTTCGCCCCTTCGTCTACACCACCGCGGCCGAACTGGCGCTGACCGGCAGTGTCGCCAACGACAGTGCCGGGGTCACCATCGATGTGGAGGGCGCGCCTGCGGCACTGGCCGAATTCGCCGAGCGCCTGCGCCAGCGCCCGCCGCCGCTGGCGGTGATCGAATCCGTCGAACGAGCCGACCTGCCACCGCGCGGCGGCACCGGATTCCGCATCGCCGGCACCACCCGCGGAGCGGGCCGTACCTTCGCCTCACCGGATGTGGCGGTGTGTGTGGATTGTGTTCGTGAGCTTCGGGATCCGGCCGACCGGCGGTATCGGCATCCGTTCGTCAACTGCACCAATTGCGGGCCGCGGTTCACCATCATCGCCGCGCTGCCCTACGACCGCGCGCAGACCTCGATGGCCGATTTCGCGATGTGCGAGCGCTGCGCCCGCGAATACGGTGATCCCACCGACCGGCGCTTCCACGCCCAGCCCATCGCCTGCCCGGACTGCGGCCCGGTCCTGAGCTATACCGGCCCGGGCACCGGTGATCCGCTCCCGGCAGCGCGAAAGCTGTTGCGCGAGGGCGGAATTCTGGCGATCAAGGGAATCGGCGGCTACCATCTGGCCTGCGACGGCGCCGACGAGACCGCGGTCGCGCGACTGCGCCGCCGCAAGCGGCGCGGTGCCAAACCGTTCGCGGTGATGGTCGCCGACCTGGCCGGCGCCCGGGCGATCGCGCGGGTGGACACCGCGGCGCAGACCCTGCTGAGCGGTCCGCAGCGGCCGATCGTGCTGCTGCCACGCGGCGAGCGCGCGGTGGCCGCCTCGGTCGCTCCCGGTAACCCGGATCTCGGTGTGCTGCTGGCGTATACGCCATTGCATCTGCTGCTGTTCGGCCTGCCGGGTGATCCGCCCGGCCCGGCCACCCTCGTGATGACCTCGGCGAATCTCGGTGGTGAGCCGATCTGTTACGAGGACGACGACGCCGCGCTGCGCCTGGCGGACCTGGCCGACGGCAGGCTCTGGCACGATCGCCGGATCCTGGTGCCCTGCGACGACTCGGTGGTCCGGCTCGTCGACGACGCCGAACTGCCGATCCGGCGCTCGCGTGGCTATGCGCCACTGCCGCTGACGATGCCGGTCGCCGCCGAGGCCACCGTCGCCGTCGGCGCGGACGTGAAGAACACCTGCGCGGTCGCCGAGGGCCGCTACGCGTGGCTGAGTCAGCACATCGGGGACATGGACGATGTGGCAACACTGCGCGCCTTCGATGCCGCCGAACGCCACCTCGAGCAGCTGACCGGTGTGCGACCACTGCGGCTGGCCGCCGACGCGCATCCGGGGTATCGGTCGACGGCATGGGCCCGGCGCAACGCGGCGGGCCGCCCGGTGCGGACGGTACAGCACCACCACGCGCACATCGCCGCGGTGATGGGCGAGCACGGACTGCCCGACAGTGCCACGGTCACCGGAATCGCCTTCGATGGTACGGGTTTCGGGCACGACGGCGCCATCTGGGGCGGCGAGGTGCTCGCCGCCGGATACAAGGGTTTCCGCCGCCTCGCCCATCTGAAATATGTCCCGCTGGCCGGTGGCGACACCAGCGTGCACCGGCCGTACCGGATGGCGCTGTCGCACCTGTACGCCGCCGGACTCGGCTGGCCGGAATCGATCCCGTCGGTGGCGGCCTGCCCGGAGATCGAGCGCGGGGTGCTGCGCCATCAATTCGGCACCGGGCTCGGCTGTGCCCCGACCTCCAGTATGGGCAGATTGTTCGACGCGGTGGCCTCGCTGGCCGATGTGCGGCAGGTGGTGGACTTCGAGGCGCAGGCCGCGATCGAACTGGAAGGGCTGTCTCGAGGTGTCGATCCCGGACCGCGGCCCTATCGGTTCGAGATCGGCGAATCCGACTCGGCCGCAGCAGATCCCGCGACCATCATCGATCCCGGGGCGCTACTGGCCGCGGTCGTCGCCGATGTCACCGCCGGTGTGGGCGCGGCGGTGGTGGGCGCTCGCTTCCATGCCGCGGTGGCGAGCCTGATCCTCGAGCTGGCGTCGCGCTTCGCCGAGCCGGGCTCGACGGTGGCGCTGTCGGGCGGGGTCTTCCAGAACGCGCTGCTGCTCTCGTCGGCGCGCGCGGCGTTGCGCGAGGCCGGATTTCGCGTCATCACCCATCATCGGCTGCCGCCCAACGACGGCGGCCTGGCATTCGGGCAGCTGCTGGCTGCCGGGGCGGAATGAAAGGAGAATTCCATGTGCCTGGCGGTACCGGGGAAGGTGCTCGACCTCTACGAACGCGACGGCACCCTGATGTCGGTCGTGGATTTCGGTGGCGTCCGCAAAGATGTCTGCCTGCAATACATTCCGGATGCGGCGGTCGGTGACTACGTGGTCGTCCACGTCGGGTTCGCGATTCAGCGGCTCGACGAGGAATCGGCCCTGCGCACACTCGCCGAATTCGAACATCTCGGAGTGCTGAACGAGGAGTTCGGCGACGGGTTCGCCATCGCCGCCCGCCAATCCGGGCTGCCCGATCCGACCGTCACCGGCGACAGCGAGGTGCAGCGATGAAATATCTGGACGAATTCAGCAATCCGGACCTGGCGCAACGGCTGCTGGAGCGTATCCGCGCCACCACCACCCGGCGCTGGTCGATCATGGAAGTATGTGGCGGACAGACGCATTCGATCATCCGGCACGGTATCGATCAACTGCTTCCCGAGCAGATCGAGATGATCCACGGCCCCGGCTGCCCGGTGTGCGTGACCCCGCTGGAACTGATCGACAAGGCGCTCGAGATCGCCGCCCGTCCGGGTGTGGTCTTCTGCTCGTTCGGCGACATGCTGCGGGTGCCCGGCAGCGACAAGGACCTGTTCCGGGTCAAGAGCGAGGGTGGTGACGTGCGGGTGGTGTATTCACCGTTGGACGCGCTCGACATCGCCAGGGAGAATCCGGACAAACAGGTGGTGTTCTTCGGCATCGGATTCGAAACCACCGCTCCGGCCAACGCGATGACGGTCTATCAGGCCCAGCGCCTGGGAATCACGAACTTCTCGCTGCTGGTCTCCCATGTGCTGGTACCACCGGCCATCGCGGCGATCATGGAGTCGCCCGACTGCCGGGTGCAGGGCTTCCTGGCCGCCGGGCACGTGTGCTCGGTCATGGGCACCGGTGAATATCCGCCGCTGGCGCAGAAGTACCGGGTACCGATGGTCGTCACCGGTTTCGAGCCGCTGGACATCCTCGAGGGCATCCGGCGCACGGTCACCCAGCTGGAGCACGGCGCCTACGAGGTCGAGAACGCTTATCCGCGAGCGGTTCCCGCCGAGGGCAACCCGGCGGCCAAGGCGATGCTCGAGGACGTCTTCGAGGTGGCCGATCGCGGCTGGCGCGGGATCGGTGTCATACCGCGCAGCGGTTGGCGGTTGTCGGAGCGTTACCGCGACTACGACGCCGAACACCGGTTCTCGGTCGGGGATCTGCACACCGCCGAATCCTCGATCTGCCGCTCCGGTGAGGTGCTGCAGGGATTGATCAAGCCCAACGAGTGCGCGGCTTTCGGTACGCAGTGCACGCCGCGCAATCCGCTGGGCGCCACCATGGTCTCCTCCGAGGGCGCCTGTGCGGCCTACTACCTGTACCGCCGCCTGGAACAGCCGCCGGAGGTGGCCCATGCTTGAGGACACCGAGACCCCGCCGGCCACACCGAACATCGATCCCAGTGGCTGGGTCTGCCCGCTGCCGCTTCGGGATTCGCCCACCATCGTGATGGCCCACGGCGGTGGCGGCGCGATGTCGGGCGAACTGATCGAGCACCTGTTCCTGCCCGCGTTCGGCGCGGCCGCCGAGGCGAATATGGGCGATGCCGCGGTGGTGGGTGTGGGCGGAACCCGGCTGGCGTTCTCGACCGATTCCTATGTGGTGAAGCCGATCGTCTTTCCCGGTGGTTCGATCGGGGAGCTGGCGGTCAACGGCACGGTCAACGATCTGGCGATGGCTGGTGCCCGGCCGCTGGTGCTGTCGACGGCGTTCATTCTCGAAGAGGGCACCGAACTCGCCGAGATCGGCCGGGTCGCCCAGGCGGTCGGCGCCGCGGCGACGGCTGCCGGAGTGAAGCTGGTGACCGGCGATACCAAGGTGGTCGACTCCGGGCACGGGGACGGGATCTTCATCAACACCGCCGGAATCGGCGTGGTCGACGAGGGCGTCGACATCCGCCCGGACCGCGCCCGGCCCGGCGACGTGGTACTGATGAGCGGCGATATCGGCGTGCACGGGGTGGCGGTGATGAGCTGCCGGGCGGGCCTGGAATTCGGCACCACCGTGCGCAGCGACACCGCGCCACTCAACGGCCTCGTCGCGGCCGCGCTGGCCACCGGCGCCGATCTGCACACCCTGCGCGACCCCACCCGCGGCGGCGTCGCGGCGACCCTGAACGAGATCGCGAAACTCGCGAAAGTCGGTGTTACCGTGGATGAACGGAAGTTGCCCATCCCCGATGCCGTCCGCGACGCGTGTGGTCTGCTCGGACTGGACCCGCTGTATGTCGCCAACGAGGGAAAGGCGGTGGCGTTCGTCGCACCGGAGGACGCGGACCGGGTGCTGGCGGCGATGCGGGCCCATCCGCTGGGTGCGCACGCGCAGGCCATCGGCGTCTGTGTCGCCGATCATCCGGGCATGGTGGTGGCTCGTACCGCGCTGGGCGGCACCCGCGTGGTGGATCTGCCCGCCGGTGAGCAACTGCCGCGAATCTGCTGAGCGGGCGGCGGATCGGCCGAAGACGCGCCCCGGCACGGGATCGCCGGGTGCCCGACCACGAGGATCGACCATGCTGCGGATCGGAACAGCCACCGCCAGAATCCGGCGCCCGTGGTCACAGTGGGATCGGGGCCAGCGCCGCAGCGTGGTCTCGATGGTCGCGGCCGTCGCCGCACTGCATCTGATCGGCTGGGGTGTGCTGATCCTGCTCGTCGCGCCGGGCGGATACACCGTGCAGGGCGCGGCCTTCGGCGTGGGCCTGGGCGCCACCGCCTACACCCTGGGCATGCGGCACGCCTTCGACGCCGACCACATCGCCGCGATCGACAACACCACCCGGAAACTGGTGGCGGAGAACAAGAAACCGATGTCGGTCGGATTCTGGTTCTCGCTGGGACATTCCACCGTCGTGTTCGCCATCGTGGCCTTGGTCGCGCTCGGGGTCCGGGCCCTGTCGGCCGGCGTGGAAGATCCGGATTCTGGCCTGCAGCGCTGGACCGGCGTGTTCGGGACCGGGGTGTCGGGTACCTTCCTGATCCTCATCGGCTTGCTCAATCTGGTGTCGCTGGTGGGTATCTGGCGGGTGCTGCGCCGCATGCGCCACGGCGAATACGACGAGCGGGCGCTGGAACGGCAGCTGGATTCCCGTGGTGCGCTGAACCGATTCCTGGGACCGCTGCTGCGGGCGGTGCGCGCGCCGTGGCAGATGTATCCGGTCGGGGTGCTGTTCGGCCTCGGATTCGACACCGTCACCGAGGTCGGCCTGCTCGTCCTCGCCGGTGGCGCCGCGGCCACCGATCTGCCGTGGTACGCGGTCATCGTGCTGCCGGTGCTGTTCTCCGCGGGGATGTCGCTGTTCGATTCGCTCGACGGCGCGTACATGAACTACGCCTACGGCTGGGCCTTCGCCGAACCGGTCCGCAAGATCTACTACAACGTCGTGGTGACGGGACTGTCGGTGACGGTGGCGCTGCTGATCGGAGCCCAGGAGATCATCTCGATTCTGGCCGACAAGCTCGACATCGCCGCCGGGCCGCTGGCCTGGATCGGGAACCTCGATCTGGGGTCGATGGGCTTCATCATCGTCGCGTTGTTCGTCGGCACCTGGGCGGTGGCGGTCGCGGTGTGGCGATACGGCGATGTGGAACGACGCTGGCGGGCGGGCCTGAGTCCCGCGGCGAATTCGGAGGCGCCGCCGTGACCGGGACGAGTGCCGGGGTCGAGATGTTCGCGCGGTACGCCCACGCTCCCAACGCGCTGGGCTACTGCGGTCCGGCCGACACCACGGCCTTGGCCACGGGCACCGAATCCGAGATCCGTGCCGCCGCCCGGGAATTCTCGGGTGCCTGGCCGTATCTGCGGATCATGGCCGCGATGACCGGTGTGGCCGATCCGCTGGACCGGCGACTCGTCGAATCATATTGGCTCGGTGGCGGTCTCGGCGCCCGGCTCGACCCGGACGCGTTCCTGTCGGAGCTGCTGGCACTGATCGGCCCGCTCGCCCAGGGCTATTGGCATCATCTCACTCCGGCACTGAGCGACGAGGCGTGCGCGAACCACGGCTTCCACGTCTTCGGTGTGTATCCCTGGTCCTGGTTGCTGGGGCGCGGTCCGGCCGAACAGCCCGTGCGGATCCTGGACAGTTGCCGGATCACGTGGGCGCGGGTGTGCGACCGGACACCGGGGGAGTTGACCGTGTGTGCCCGGCGGCTGCGGTGGGACGGCCGCCGGTTGATCCTGTCGCCGAATTCTGCTCGCGCACTGGATGTCACCGGATACGCCGGGCGCCCCGATATCGAGGGACTGCGTGTGGGTGATCATGTCGCACTGCACTGGGATCATGTCTGCGGACGGATCGGCCCGGTCCAGCTGCGGTCGCTGGCCGCCTCGACGGCCCGGCAGTTGAGGGTCACCAATCGCCGGCTCGCCGCGCGGCTCGACGGTGCGCCCGGCCCCGACCCGGCGACGATCGCGGTACGGCGATAGCCGGGGCCAGGCCGACCCGGCAGCCCCCGGGTTCAGTATCGCCAGCGGGACGCGGCGGTGATCTGTTCGGGGGTGGCGTCGGCGAACAGCGCGATCTCGCCACGCCGGACGGCGGCGATGGTGTCGACGAGTTCGGCACCGAGGGCGGCGCCGAGTACGGCGTCTGACTCGAAGGCGGCCACGGCGTCGGCGAGGGAGCCCGGCAGCGGGTCGATGCCTCGCGCCGCCCGGGTCTCGGGGGCCAGCCGGTCCGGATCACCGGCGACGGGTTCGGGCAGGACGGCTTCGCCGTGGATGCCCGCGCGCCCGGCCGCGAGCAGTCCCGCCAGCGCGAGGTAGGGGTTGGCCGCGGAATCGAACGCCTTCACCTCGATATTGCCGGCGTGTTCGTGTTCGCCCACACTGCCGCTGATGTAACGCAGTGCGGCCTCCCGGTTCTCCAGCCCCCAGCATCGGTAGGCGCCCGCCCAGGCACTGGGCCGTAGCCGCAGATAGCTCGCCACCGAGGGACAGCCCAGGGCCAGCAGCGCCGGAAGATGCTCCAGGACTCCCGCGGCGAAACCCTGACCCGCGGTGGTGATGCCGAACGGCCCGGAACCGCCGGACATCTGGTTGACCCCCTCGCGCCACAGGCTGAGGTGGATGTGGCCGCCGTTGCCGACGACATCGGCGGCGGCCATCGGGCCGAACACGCTGCGCAGCCCGTGGGCGGTCCCGGCCGCCCGGATGACCTCGCGCACCAGCACCGCGGTGTCGGCCGTCCGCACCGGATCACTCGCCGCGACCGACAATTCGAATTGGCCCTGCTCGTATTCCGGATGGATCTGCTCGACGGCGACACCGCTGTCGCGCAGCAGCGACACCACATCACGTAGATAACCGGACAGCTCACCGAGCCGGGCCATGCCGTAGGCGGGTGCCGTCGTGGCGGGGCGGAAGCGGTCGGGGTCGCCGGGATCGGGCCGCGACACATTCCATTCGAACTCGATCGCGGTGCGCAGGGTCCAGCCGTCGACACCGAATTCGTCGACGAGACGGCGCAGCAACAGCCGGGAATCGCGGGGATGGGCGGTGCCGCTCTGTGTGTAGCGGTCGGCGGGAGCCCAGGCCCAGCCCGGTAGTGCGGCCAGTACGGTCACGCGATCGAGGTCCGGATACAGCCGCAGGTCCCCGGTGGGACCGCCGGCGAAATGCTCGGTGAGGATGGAGTCGTCGAGCAGGAAGGCGTCGAAGACCGGCGCGGCGCCGACACCCCATGCCGCGGCATGCGGGAACCGCTGCACCGGAACGGCTTTGACTCGCGTGATACCACTGGTGTCGACCCAGGTCACCGCCACCGCGATGATGTCGCGCGCGCTGAGTTCCGCGCCGATCGTGCCGGCTCGCTCGGCCCGGTGGTGACGGCGTTCCGCGGTCAGATTCTCCATGTCGGCTCCCTGATGATCAGAGACGTGCGTGATGTTCTCGGCCGGGATCACCGTCGATTATCCCGGATACGCGGTCCGCTTTCCGATCGGTGGGACCGGCGGTGGCCAAGGACGAGAACTGGCGGTAACTTGCCGGGTATGGCGGACCTGTCTGTGTTCAACGAAATCGCCGCGCGCGTGAACAACTGGGGCCGCTGGGGCGCCGAGGACGAGATCGGGACGCTCAATCTCATCACCGACGAGGTGGTACGCGCCGCCGTCACGACCGTACGCACCGGGCGGCGGATCGGGCTGGCACTGCCACTGAAACAGCGCGGAGTGCAGACCGGTATGGTGCGCGGCCGGGTGAATCCACTGCACACCATGGTCGCGGTGAACTGGGAGCTTTTCGGGCCGGGATTCGTTGCCACCAGCGATGATTCGGTCACCATGGGTCTGCAGGCGGGCACCCACTGGGATGCGCTCCCGCATGTCTCGCACAGCGGTCGCATCTACAACGGCCGTCGCGCCGAGTCGATCACCGCGCATCGCGGTGCGGAGTTCGCGGGCATCGACAAGGTGCCCCACATCGTCTCGCGCGGGATACTCCTGGATGTGGCACGGGCCCGGGGAGTCGACCGGCTGGCCGGTGATCACGCCGTCTCACCGGAGGATCTCGAAGCCGCCGAGGAGCTGGCGGGCGTGCGGGTGCGGGCCGGGGACGTGGTGCTCGTGCGGACCGGGCAGATGGGCCTGTATCTGGCCGGTGACCGCGAGGGGTACGGCCTGCCGTCACCCGGACTGTCGCTGCGCTGCCCGGAATGGTTCCACGCGCGCGATGTCGCCGCGGTCGCGAACGACACCCTCACCTTCGAGATCTGCCCGCCCGAGATCGACGATCTGTGGCTGGTGGTCCACGCCCTGCATCTGGTCGAGATGGGCATGCTGCAGGGACAGAACTGGAATCTCGAGGAGCTGTCCCGGATCTGCGCCGCGGAGGGCCGCTACGAATTCCTGCTCTCGGCGATGCCGGAGCCGTTCGTCGGAGCGACCGGGACCCCGGTCGCTCCGGTGGCGATCCTCTAACTCCGGGCGCGCTGCTCCCGCCCGCTGACCGGCGGATTCGCCACACCGACCTCGAGATGCACCCGGTCCTGGTAGAAGCCGATGTGGTCGCGGATCAACGCGACCTCCGGATACGGATCGTGGTACTCCCAGGCGATCGGCTCGGTGCCGTCGCTCGCCCGCCAATAGCGCGCCTGGCCCTTGAACGGGCAGCGCGAGGTGTGATCGTCGCCGACGAGCAGATCGAAGCGCACATCGGCGGTGGGTACGTAGAACACGATTCCGTGGTCCTGTTCGGCGACGAGCAGACTCGCCGTCGTCTCGGCGAGGACGCGCTCGCCCACGGTGATCCGGACGAGATTGCGGATCCGCTGGACATCGACGCGATAGTCGGGCCACTGTGTGAAGCCGGACGGTTCCATGGGGATTCCTCCGATATCTCGGGGCAGGTCAGAGAACGGTATCGCTGTGCGCGCGGGCCGCGGTGCCGGACCGCCGGAACCCCCGCACCATCGCATGCACAGTGTAGGAGGCCATCAGCCGGCCGTCGGCGGCGTGCACCTGCCCCTCGCTCTGGGCGTGTCCGCGTCCGGTGTAGACGACACGGGTGCTGTACAACAACCACTGCGACACATCGGCCTCGTCGTGAAAGGTGATGGTGGCCATCGTGATTCCGGTCGAGATCGCCGAGTGTGCCATCGCCTGGCCGAAGCCCGCGTGCGGCCGCAGTGCCGCGGCCACCGTCCAGTGCCCGATCGACTGCGACAGCAGCGCCTGGTGCAGTGGGCCCGATGCCGGAGCGTCCCGGTATCGGGTCCAGACGAACAGCTCCGGTGGGCCGATGTGGCCGGGGTCCGGGGTGTACGCGTCACCGACCACGCGCATGTCCCGGCCGTCCACCACCGACCCCGGGGTATCGAGGGCGCTCGCCCGCTCCGGTGGATCGACGTGCGGCATCGATGCCGCCGAGCGGACCAGATCCGGCGCCCCGGCGTCGAGCAGCACGATGCCGGCACAGCACAGCGCATCGTGCTGACGCACCCGCACCTGGGCCGTGCCGAAGGTGCGTCCGGCGCGCAGCACGTCCACGTCGACATCCAGCGGCGCGTCGTGGGCGGCGACGCGGGAGAAGATCATCGACGCCGACACCACCCGCTGGTGTGCGACCTCCTTGGCCGCCGCGACGACCGCGCCGCCGAGCATCTGCCCCGCCTCGACGACATTGCGGATCGACGGACCGTGTGCGGGGGCGAGGTAATGTCCAGCGCCCTCCGGTCGGACATCCATGAGCCGGATCAGCTCGGCCTGGTTCCAGGGTGGCCCGGGCGAATCGGGTCCGGCGTGCGGTGTGTCGTCCATCGAACCCCTCGCGCGAATAACATTCTCAAACTCGAGAATTATATTACCATCGCGCATTCTGGGAGGCCCCGAAGTCCGTCGAGGCGATCCGGCGGCGGCCGCGCGGTGCGGGGAGCCCGATCACCGTCCGGCGAGTTCGGCGCTGCGGGTGCAGAGCCGGTCGGCCACCGGCCGGGAGTGCCGGCCGAGTCCGCACGCGGCGGCGACCCCGTCGACCTCCCGGCCGAGCGCGGTTTCGATCTGGTCCAGCGTCGCCCGCTGCTGTTCGATGGTCGGCGCATCGTGCACCAGACCGGCATGGAACCGGGTGTGCGGCGGCAGTGCCAATCCGGACAGCCGTCGGTAGTGGGCGGGCCTGGTGCGCGGCGGCTTGTCGCCCGCGGCGAACGGCGCGTGCACATACTCCAGCGGTCGATCGGCGGGCCAATGGCGCACAAGGGAATTCGACAATTCCACGATGGCTCGGGTATCCGGACCGGTGGCAGCCTTGTTGCGCAGGCTGCCCAGGCACAGATGGACGCCGATTCGGGTGCCCGGGGGAGTGGCCGCGGCCAGATCCGCGATGCTCGCGCCGAGCCGGAACGCGCGCTCGACCACCCGGCGCAGCGGTCCGCCCAGGGCCGTCAGCACCAGTTCGGCGGTGGCCTCCAGCTGGATCACCACATCGTCACCGGCCAGGTCACGGATCGCGGTGATGTCGCGAATGGTGGCGTCCCGGAACGCCTTGCGGTGCGCGAGGGCTCCCTTCACTCCCAGTGCGACGACCGCGAGGCTGAGATCGGTGGGCATGCCGAGCTGCAGTGCGAGGGCGGGGTCGCCGTGCTCCGCGCGCAGGCGCTCGAAGACGGGCCAGGCCTCCTCGGCTTCGGCCGCGTACCCGAGATCGATGTCCGCACCCCGGAATTCGACGCCACGCGGCACCCGGTAGATCGCGCGATCGGTCAGCGATTCCCACTGCCCCGGGCGGACGAGCTCGAGCTGTCCCTGTGCGACCAGATCGTCGAGGATGGGGACCACATACAGCTCGTAGCGCCGGGTCTCACCGGTCGGCAGCGTCCGGAGCCGGCAGCCGTGAACCGCCAGCATCGCCCGCATCGCTGTCTCGGTGTCCTCGGCCGGAAAACTGCCGACGAAATGCACTGCACGAGAACCCATTCAGCTATGGTAAAACGTCCGTTCGGCGCGTGTCGGGCACGTTCTTGCGCGGCAGTGCCCGACGGCCGAGGCGGAGGGGGAACTGCGAATGCCGATCGAACGGCCCGGCGTGAACCGGCGCGACGCGATCCGGGAGTTGCGTCGTGCACCCGCGTGGAGGCTCGTGCGCCGGCTGGCTCTCCCGATCGGACTGGCCGTGCTCGCCGGTGCGATCGCCGGTGCCGCCGGTCCCTACCATCAGACCCGGCTCTATCACGAGGCCGTGCACTGTCAGCGATCCGGCGGGAACTGCCTCGACGGTGAGACGGTCTCGGTGACGAACAAGCGCACCTATGTCACCACGTCCGCCTCCACCGACAGCCAGGGCGGTGTGTCGCAGACCCGGACGACCCACTACTCGATCACCTGGCGTGCGGCCGACGGTGCCGACCGGTCCCGGGACGTCGCCGAGGATCTCTACGACCGAGCGCGCGAGGGACAGCCCGCGACGGTGCGATCCTGGCACGGCGCCATGGTCGGCATCGCCGTCGGCGACCGAACCCAATGGTTCGCACCGGATTCGGGTGGCACGCTGCTGCTATGGGTACTGCTGGGATATTTCGGTCTGGGGCTGCTGCTGTGGGGAGCATTCGGCTGGTGGGACGGACTCGCCCGCTTCTGCGGCCGGATCTTCTTCTGGATGATGGCCGGGACGCCGGTCATCCTGGGACTGGGCTACGCCCTGTTGTACGAGGTGCAGCCGAGCGTCCGCGTCATCCTCACGACCGTCTTCGCCGCCGCCGTCACCGCGCTCGGTCTCGTGTGCCTGTATCGCGATCTGCGCTACGACGAGAGCTGATCCAGGGGCATCGCCGATCGGGTGGCCGCCGGGGCCGGATTGGCGGGAACGGGTGCGCGAGTAGGGGGCGGATATTCTGCGCGGAGCCGACCGGATCACCGTTCCGGCAGGTCGCGGTGACGTATCGGCAGGCATCGCTGGAACGCCCGGCCGCTGCGCCTGGCGTCGTGAACACCCGGTCCACGTCGTGTGATCAGGAGTCGCCCGTGTGTACATTCTCCCCGGCCGCGGTCGGCCGGTAGGAGGGATTGACGGCGAGGCTGTGGCCATGGGGGTACATGTTCGGCCCGGTCCGAAGGTTCATCGGCGGGTACCAGACACCTCGCCACACCGAGACGCCGAGAGCCCACGGATTCCCCGGAAGTTTCCCGGCCAGTGAGACGTCGGCCGTGATGCGAAGCACCGGAGGCAACTCCGCATCGGCTGGGAGCAGATCCGCCACCATCGCCAAGCAGTCCTTCTCGTCGAAGCCGGTCACACCGGCATACGGCGGGCCCCACCAGAGAACGGATCCTCGGTTTCGATCGAATTCGATCCAGAACCGCCGAACCATGGACACCGGTGCCTCCTCATACAGGCCCTACTACTCACCTCACGATATCAATGGGGCCCGCATTCTCTTCCGTGAGCCGCGCTGATCGTCTTCTGAACAATCAAGTGGAGCAACGGAACAGCAATGAATTCCCCCGCGCGGTCGTCCACTGTGGTCACCACGCACACCCGGCCCGATGCGGCAGGCGATTCCGACGGCCACGGCCGGCGCCCGCTTCTCCAGGAGTGTGGTGATCACCTCGCCGATCACCACATCCCGCCCGCCGCACCATGCCGTCAGCGCAGCAGTGGGAGCAATTGCTCACCCTGGCGGTGGATTTCACGCAGATACGGGGTATCGGACAGGACGAAATGGGTGATGCCGAGGTCCTGGTATTTGCGCAGCGACCGGGCAACCTCCGGTGCCGAACCGACCAGCCACGTGGTTCCCGCGCCGCCACCGCCCACCCGGCCCGGCGCGGTGTAGAGATTGTCGTCGAGCACATCGCCGCGCGCGGCCAGATCGTGGAGCCGTTGCTGCCCGACCGCGGTCGGGCGCCGCGATGACGAGTCCACCCCACGGCCTTTCGCCATCTCCGCGACCCGTGCCTCGGCATCGGCCCATGCCTGTTCGGTGGTGTCGCGGACGACGGTGGTGACGCGTAGCCCGAATTCCAGCGGCGGCAGTTCGCGGCCGCGCGTCGCGATGAGCGTCCGCAGCCGTTCGATGCGCTCGGCGACGTCGGCCAGTGGTTCACCCCAGAACAACTGCACATCGGCCACGGCCGCCGAAACGCGCTCCGCGGCCGCCGACGCTCCGCCGAAATAGAATCGCGGATGCGGCCGGTCCGCACGGGCGGCGATACGCGGCAGCACCGTCGAATCGTCCACCCGGTAATGCGGGCCGTGATGAGTCACGTTCTCCTCGGTCCACAACCGCCGGACCAGGCGAATGAATTCCTCGGTGCGCCCGTAGCGCGCCGCCTGCTCCTCCTCGGCCTCGCCATAGGCCGCGAGATCGTCCTTTCCCGACACGATGTTGATCCGGACCCTGCCACCGGACAGATGGTCGAGAGTGGCCAGCGCGGAGGCGAAATGCGCGGGCCGCCAGTATCCGGGCCGGGCGGCGATGAGCGGCTCGAACGTCTCGGTCCGCGCGGCCAGCGCCGTCGCGACCGTGACCGTATCCGGCCGGCCCCACCCGGTGCCGATCAGCGCCCCCTTCCACCCGAGTTCCTCGAGCGAGTTCGCCTGCTCGGCGAGGGTGTCCAGACTGTTGTGATCGGCGACGACGGTATCGCCCCGGTGACCCGGTGTGACCTGATTGGGGATATACCAGAGGAATTCGGCGCTCATCGGCGAAGTATCGCGCCGAATTCGGACCGGGCCGGCTCGCGCCGAATTTCCGCAGGCGATGAATCACAGTGTGTCCTGCGGAATTCCGGCCGACCGGCGATAGATTCCCGGCGATTCTGTCGTCCGGGTCCGAGCGGGTTCGATGGCGCACCGTCGCGATCGGGTCACCTTCGGTGGTCGAGCGGGTGCCGACCACGTCCCGCCGGCTCAGAAGTACGTTCCGGCGAACGGGGCCGAGGTGGTTGTGAACAACGCGTCCGCGTCCCGGATTGCGCCGCTGCGGTTTTCGATCACCCGTCCGCCCAGGGCGAGGTGCTGCCAGCTGGAACCGCCGAGGTAGACCGCGGCGAGTGTGGCCACATCGGCGGTGAGATCGGCGGGTGTGTCGACACGAGTGACCGCATCGGCCGCGATGCGATAGGAACCGGTGTTGGCGGGCAGGAGGTCGTCGGTCACAGCGACCACCACGGGCGGACCGTCGCGGTACTCGCGCCGCGCCAGGGCCGCCGGCACGTCGACGAGGCGCAGCCAGGTCTCGTCGTGCACGCCGGCGACGGTGACCGCCCGCTCATCGGTGAGCAGATGTCGCAGCGGGCTGTCGACCGGTGCGAAGGTGATCACGATCCGGTCGACGATGTCGTGGGCGAGCAGGTGCCGCAGCAGTCCGCGATAGGCCGCCGGTGTCGTGGCCACCCAGTCGTCGACGACGACCGTGCGTTGCGGATTGCGCGGCCATCCCGCACCGTCATGGGGGCGGTAACGCAGGAATCCGTCCTCGGCGCCGGGTTCGCCGTGCACCACGGTCCAGCCCGTGTCTCCGGCCACCAGCTCCTGGAACCGCCACCAGTACGGTGGCCGGTCGATCGCGCCGCTCCACGAAATATCCGCGGCCGCATAGATTTTCGCGAGCGTTTCCCAGCGGTCCGCGGAATCGACGTAGCGCACCGGCCCGCCCGGCGCGACGGTGTCGCGCAACCGCGCATCCCGGCGATCCAGTTCCAGCGTCGCGTAGGCCCCCGCGACGCCGTAACCGAACCGCTCGTAGATCCCGCCCTGGGTGGCACGCAGACTGGCGACCACCTCACCGCGCTCGGCGATATCGGCGAGCTGGCGCCGCAACAACGCACTCACCACCCCGCGGCGCGTGTGCGTCGGCAGCACCCCGACATGCGTCACCGCCGCGTGCGAAACGCGCTGCCCGCCGGGAACGACCAGCCAGCTGGTGTAGGAATCGGCGGCGCCGACCAACCGGTCGCCGAGCCGCGCCCCGAGCGTGCGCCCGGGCTCGACCAGCCCGCCGGCATCACCCGGCAACGGCGGCACCCCGACCATCGCCGTGCGGAAGATCTCACCGGCCGCCCGCACATCGCCGGCCTCGGTCAATGTCTCGAGCTCGATGGATGATGGTCCGCCGGTCATCGGTGCCTCCGGGTGGTGAGCGAGTGGTTGTCTGGGCCACGGTAGCGGGTGCGGTGGTCACGCCGGTGCGCGATTCCCGGTGGTCTCGTCGTGCTGCTCGGAGCGCTGGAGGCGGATCGGGCCGTTCGCGGTGCGGGTGGCAGGCTGTGGTGATGACTGTCCCGCTCGTCGAGTCGCAGTCCTTTCCGGTGGAACTGCGCCCCTATCTGCAGGAGCTGGTCCGTCGCGTCCGGAGCGTGTGCGGAGTGCGGGTGGTGAGCGTTTTCGCGGTGGGTTCGCTGGCACTGGGCGACTATCGACGTGCGCGCAGCGACATCGACGTGACGGTGGTCGTCGATCCCGCACTGCCGGATGCGGCGGTGCTACGGCTGGCCGAGGTCCTGACCGATCTCGAGTGTCCCGCGGCGGGGCTGGAACTGGTGTTGTACGACGCCGACGTGATCGGTCGTCGCTGCGATCGGGCCGGTTACCGCCTCGATCTGAACACCGGCCCGCTGCTGCCCCACAAGGCGAGCTTCGACTCGGCGCGGTCCCCGGCGTTCTGGTACGTGATCGATCGCGGTGTCGCCTGCCAATCGGGAAAGCTGCTCTACGGTCGCCCGGTACGCGAGGTCGTGGCGGCGCCGGTATTCGCGGACCAGCTCGCCGCGGTGCGGGCGTCGGTTCGTGAACATGCCACCGGCGCCGGCCATCTGGCCGACAACCAGGTGCTCAACGGGTGCCGCGCGATCGTGTTCTGCCGGACCGGGCGATGGTTCGCCAAGCGTGGCGCCGCGCACCGGATCGCGAGGGCGGAGCCGCGGTTCGGGCCACTCGTCGATCGAGCGCTGCGCAGCTTCGAGCGTCCGCGCGCACAGAACTTGTCGCTCCCGGATTCCGCTGTCGCACAGTTCCTGTCCTGGGCCGGGGAGTGTGTGGAGCGCGCGCCGAGGGGGAGCACCGATGAATTTCGGTCGTGGGGGAGGTCTACCCAGTCATGAGGAAACTGATCTATGGGTTCACCGTATCTCTGGACGGCTACATCAACGATCGCGGCGGGCGCATCGACTGGACCGACCCGGACGAGGAACTGCACCAGTTCCACAACGACCGCTACCGCGAGATCGAGGTCTCGTTGCACGGCCGCCGGCTCTACGAGCTGATGGCCGAGTACTGGCCGCACGTAGCCGAGGACGCGTCGCCCATCCAGCGGGAGTTCGGCGAGCTCTGGACGAACAAGCCCAAGGTCGTGTTCTCCCGGACGCTCACCGCGGTGCAGTGGAACAGCACCCTGGTCCGTGAGAACGCGGTCGAGGAGGTTCGCAGGCTCAAGGCCGGTGGCGACGGCGTCATGGAGGTCGGCGGTGCGGGGCTCGCGGCCGCACTGATGCCGCACGGACTCATCGACGAGTACCAGTTGTTCGTCTCGCCGGTGGTACTCGGCGGCGGCACCCCGATGTTCCCGTCGCTGGACGAGCGCCTCCGACTCCGATTGACCGAGACGAGACATTTCGCCACCGTGGTGATGATGCGTTACCGCGCCGACTGAGGTCCGGTCCGTCAGCCGCCTGCCCACCGGTCAACGAACCGCCGCGTCCCGCCCTGTGCACTCACGCGGCGGTGAGCTTGGTGAGGAACCGGCCGAGGTGCGGGTCGGATTCCGGGAGTGCGCGCGAATCGAGGTCCCACCATTGCGCTTTCGAGAACTCGGCGGGATCGAGGTGGTAGGTGTGTGCGCGGTGACCTCGGACGACATACCACAGCGACACATCGCAATGTGAGTTGTCACCGACGGTCGTGGTGATGGTGAGGAACAGGGGAGCAGCACCCACCACGGTGAATTCGGCCTCGATGCCGATTTCCTCGGAGGCTTCGCGCACGGCGGCCTCGAGCGGATGTTCGCCCGGTTCGACATGTCCGCCCATCGGCAGCCACAGCCCCGACTTCACGTGCGAGCCGAGCAGCAGCGCCCGTTCGTCCGGGTCGACGACCACCACATAGGACACCAGATGCTGTGCGGGAGTGGCAGGCCGGGAGATGCGCCGGAAAATGTCATCGGTACCGGCGAGCCACGTCAGTGCCGTATCGATGTGGTGTAGTTCGATCGCATCGAGTGGCGAGATTCCCCGGATGAGCTGGGCGACAGCAACAGTGGCGGGACTCATGCTGCGACCATAGCGGCGAGCACCGACACCACTGCCCGCATATCCGCTGACTCGTGTCCCGAACCCGCCCATAGAGTGACACCCATGTGTGTCTCCGTCGCGCGTGCCGCGTTCACCGGCACCACCGTCTACTGCGGACGAGTCGACCATCCCTACCACGGGATGATTCACGTTCTCGGATACCAGAACACGGCCGTCGATCTGTCCGGCGGGGCCAACGCGATGCTGCTGCACGTGCCCGCCGCCGAGACCATGACGCGGGACAACTTCGTATCGGTCCAGCAGCACGGGGACGTGCTGCAACGGATGGTGGACGCGGTGGGTCCGGTCCCGGCGGCGAGCGCGCGGTCCGATGGCATCGACTGGATGGGTTCGGTTCCCCAGGTCCGAATTTTCGAGCACGACGTGTACACGGTGCTGCTCGCCGATGATCCGCGGGCGATTCCCGCGGCACTCGATCGCGTCCCCCGGCGCAGGCGGCCGCCGCTTCGACCCGAGCTGTTCACCTTCTACGCCGACCACTTCCCGAACCACACGATCGTGTTGTGCTGCTTCGACAATGCGGAGGCGGAAAGGGCCAAGCCACTGATGTTGTGGTTCGCACCCGCCGACCCCGATCTGCTCGTCGCTCCCGCATTGGACGCACACACCGGCGGTGCGCCCGACGTGCGCGATCCCGTCCCCGTCGACCACTGGGTCCTGTTCGGCAGCGATGAGACCCCGCCGGAATGGGGCCGGGCAGTGGATTATCCGGACGAGATGTCCCGGGGCTTGCGTTCCTATCTGCCGGACAATGTGATCGGGCGGTACTACGGCGACGGGCAGACGCTGCCCAACGGCGATTTCGCCATCGACCGCGGGGACATGTTGCGCGAGGATCCGGAGGAATGGATTCGCCGGGTCTCAGTCGGCTGAAGCGGGTTCGACCGTGCCCGAACGCTGTCCGGCGTCACACACCCTGATCAGGCAGATCGGGACGGAACGACACCACGGGATATCCCCGATCGGGGTCGGTGCCGATCTGGGCGCGCACCTGATACACCCGGCTGACCATGTCGGTGGTGATCACCTCGGCGGGCGCGCCGAAGCCGACGATGCGGCCACGGTCCAGGATCAGTACCCGGTCGCAGAACATCGCGGCCAGGTTGAGGTCGTGCAGCGCGATGTAGCAGGTCACCGGGAGCGCGGTCACCAGGGTGAGGAGATCGAGCTGATGGCGGATGTCGAGGTGGTTCGTCGGTTCGTCCAGCAGTAGCTCACGCGGTTGCTGGGCCAGCGCCCGCGCGATATGCGTGCGCTGGCGTTCGCCACCGGACAGCGTGTGCCAGCGGTTCTGTGCCTTGTCGGCCATCGCGGTGTGCGCCAACGCCTTTCGTACCGCCTCGGCATCACTGCCGGCATCGCCGCCGAACACCCCGCGATGGGGGATACGCCCGAGTGACACCACGTCTTCGACGGTGATGTCGATCTCGGTGTCGGCGTGCTGTTCGACGACCGCGACCCGGCGCGCGATCCGGTTGCGGCGCCAGCCGCTGATATCGGCGCCGTCGAGGAGTACCCGCCCGCCGTCGGGGCGGCCGATACCGCTGAGCAGGCGCAGCAGCGAGGATTTGCCCGAACCGTTCGGCCCGAGCACGCCGATGGTCTCGCCGACGGCGGGCTCGATGGTGACATCGTCGAGTACCAGGTTCCCGCCCCGCGTCCAACGCAGATGCTCCGCGCGCAATGTCATGCCATCGCTCGATTCCGTAGCAGCAGTGCGATGAACGCCGGAACGCCGATCAGCGCGGTCGCGACCCCGACGGGAACTTCGGTGGGCGCGAAGACGGTTCGCGCGGCCACATCGACCCAGACCGTGAAGATCGCGCCGGCCAGCACGGTCACCGGCAGCAATCGGCGGTGCCGCGGCCCGACGACCAGGCGTGCCGCGTGCGGCAGCACCAATCCGACGAATCCGATCGCACCGGCCGCGCTCACCAGGGCGGCGGTGATCAACGCGGTGACCGCGAGCAACAGCGCCCGCGTCGTCCGCACCGGAATACCCAATGCCGCCGCCGCGGACTCACCGAAGGTGAACGCGTCCAGCGCCGGGGCGCAGCTCAGGCAGATCACGAGTCCGGCACCCGTGATCGCCCCGCACACGGCGACGTCGTTCCAGTCCGCACCGGACAGCGAACCGAGCAGCCAGAACAACACGCCCCGGGTCTGTTCGGCATCGGCGCTGGACACCACGATGAACGAGGTGAGCGCCGAGAACAGCTGCGTCGCCGCGACACCGGCCAGAATGATGCGGGCCGTCCCGCCACCGACGGCGGCGGCGAGGATCAGCACCAGCGCGAACGCGGCGATCGCCCCGCCGAACGCGCCGGCGGTCAGCGAAATCGCCCCGCCGCCGAGACCGAGTACCGCCACCGCTACCGCGCCGGTCGACGCGCCGGAGGAGATGCCGAGTACGAACGGATCGGCCAGCGGATTGCGCAGCACCGACTGCATGATCGCACCACACAGCGCCAGCCCGGCGCCGCAGATCGCCGCGAGCAGCGTGCGGGGCAGTCGCAGCTCCCATACGATGCCCTCTTTGATCCGGCTGACGTGCGCCGCGTCGAATCCGAGGTGTTCGCCCACGACCGAATAGACCTCGCTCACCGACAGATCGGCCGGGCCGATGGTCAGCGTGATCGCGATCGAGACCACCAGCACCGCGAGCCCGGTCGCCAGCAGGACCGCGACCACCGGCACCCTGCGCCGGGCGATGGTCGCGGTCAGCGGACCGGTCCCCACTGCGCCAGCGCCGCCGCCACCTTCTCCACCCCGTCCACGGTGCGCAGCGATGGATTCAGATCGGCGCCGTTGACCACGACGAACCGTTTCTCCCGCACGGCAGCCATCCGCTGGGTGACCGGATGTGACTGCAGGAAGGCGATTTTGCTGTCGAGGCCGTCACCGTCGATCGTGCGCCGGCTCAGGTCGGCGAGCACCAGGGCGTCCGGATCACGGTCGGCGACGCTTTCCCAGCCGACCTGTGGCCATTCGTCGGTGGTGTCGGCGAAGACGTTGCTCGTACCGGTCGCGTCCGCGATGATTCCGGAGGAACCACAGCATCCGGCCATATACGGCGTGCGGATGTCGGAGAACCAGAATGCGAGGCGCACACCCGAGTTCTTCGTGGCCGCGGTGGCCGCGTCGAGGCGGCGCTGCAAGGACGCGATCAGCGTCTCGCCGCGATCGCTCACATCGAAGATCGCGGCCAGCTGACGGATTTCGGTGTAGACCGAGTCGATGCGCAGCGGTTCGGTGCGGCCGCCGTCGGCGTTCACACTCGAGGTCCGGCCTTCGCAGTCGGTCGGTGACAGATAGTTCGGCACCCCGAGCTGATCGAACCGGTCGCGGTCGGCCACGCCGCCGGTGCCCAGAGTGCCGCCGAAGGACGCGGCGACGAAATCGGGCTCGGCGCCGAGCACGGCCTCGAGCGACGGCTGATTCTCGGCCAGTCGCGGCACCTTCGCATTGGCGTCGGCCAGATCCGCGCGCACCGGGTCGGTCCAGGTGGCGGTGCCGGCCATCCGATCGGCCAGGCCCAGTGACAGCAGAATCTCCGTCGATCCCTGATTGAGCGAAACCGCCCGCCGCGGCGGCGCCTCGACGGTGACCGCCCGCCCGCAATTCTGGATCGTCAGGGGGAAACCGGCCCGGGACTCGGCGGGTGGGCCGGCGGTGTCGCCGCGGCCGGCGCACCCGGCGAGGCTCACCGTGACAAGCAGCGCGAACAGGGCACCGAGGTGCCGGATCACCGAACGCATGAGGCGTGAACTCCTTGATCAGGGCCCGGCCGCGGAGCCGTGAAAAGCGGTACCACGATCACCGAGTAGCCGGGCTCCGGCCCGAATCGAGCCGTTACCGTTGCGCGTCAGCCCCGGATTCACACCGGTGTTCCCTCGACGATCGCTGCCCAGATGCTACCGGTGGGATAAATGGACTTTTCGGACGGATGGCGTGCTGGCCACCGTCGCCGGATCAGCGCAGAGGTGGGTCGAGCCGGACTGCGGTGCCCGACACCCGGATCCGCTCCTGGCCCGGATCGAGCGTGACTTCCAGCAGTGAGGGCCGCCCCATGTCGTGGCCCTGGTGGAGGGTCAACCGGGCGTCGGGCGGGACCAGACCGAGCCGGCGGGCATATGCGCCGAAGGCGGCAGCGGCGGCGCCCGTGGCGGCGTCTTCGACGACGCCGCCGACAGGGAATGGGTCGCGGACGTGGAAGACCGTCGCGGATTGACGCCAGACCAGCTGCACCGTGGTCAGATCGAGCCGGCGCATCAGGGCGAGCAGGCGGTCGAAGTCGTAGTCCAGGTCGGCCAGTCGCTGTCGTGTGGCCGCCGCCAGCACGAGGTGGCGCACCCCCGCGTAGGCGATCTTCGGGGGCAGCGCGGCATCCAACTCCCGCTTCGCCCAGCCGAGTGCCGCCAGGGCTTCCGCGACATCCGCCGGGTCCGCCTCGTACACCCGCGGCGGCACGCTGGTGAGCGTGGCCTTCGGTATTCCGGCTTCCTCGTGGACGGTGACCGGCACCCGGCCCGCCCGGGTGTGCAGGTCGAAGTTCCCGGCGCCGAGCTTTTCGCCGAGCGCGATGGCGGCGGCCACGGTGGCGTGGCCGCAGAAGTCCACTTCCGCCTCGGGGCTGAAGAACCGGAGGGTGCAGGACCGGAGGTCGTCCGGGTCGGGACCCGGGGTGAGAAAGGCGGATTCCGAGTAACCGAGTGCGGCGGCGATGCCGAGCATCGTGGTGTCGTCGAGTCCGGCGGCGTCGAGTACGACGCCGGCGGGGTTGCCGCCGTGGGGGCTGGTCGCGAAGGCGGTGTAATGCAGGACGTTGTCGGTGATCGGGCTGTTCATGAGTGAGATCCCTTGTCGGAGAGTCAGATTGGGGAAATGTGGGCGAGCGGTCACCGGCGGCCGGGCGTGCCCCACCGTTGCCGCGAGGCGGACAGGGCGAGCAGGGTGCCGATGGCGAAGGCCGCTGCGGCAAGGGCCGCCGAGAGCCGTAGACCGGGGATGAAGTCGCCGGCGGCGGCGAGTGTGCCGAACAGCGCGACGCCGACGGTGCTCCCGACCTGGCGGGAGACGTTGAAGACGGCGGCCGCGATGCCCGCCCCCGACGCCGGAGCCGCGTCGATGATCGCCGCGGTGGCGGCCAGGGCGGTCGTGGTCTGGCCGAGACCCGTGGCGATCAGGGCGAACAACAGCGCCCAGTAGGGAGTGTGCGGTCCGGCGACCAGCCAGCCGAGGAAGCCGGCGGTGCCCAGCGCCAGACCCGCGGCCATCGGGACGTACGGGCCGGTGCGGGCGACGATCCGGCTGAACAGCGGGGCGGCGATCAACCCCATGCACACCGATGGCAGCAGGGCGAAGCCGGTGGCCAGGGCGCCCAGACCGCGCTCCTGCTGGAAGTACAGAGTGCTCAGGAAGAGCATGCCGTAATAGCCGAGACTGATCAGCAGCCCGATCACGGCGGTGCCGGTGAATGCTCGGGAGCCGAACAGCGACGGGGGGAGCAGCGGCGCACGGCCGTCCGCCCGCTGCTCCAGGGCGCGCTCGACCAGGGCGAAGGCGATCAGCGCGGCGGCGCCGAGGCCGAAGGCGGCCAGGACCGGCGCGGCCGTCCAGCCGCGTGTGCTCGCCTCGTTGAGGCCGAAGGCCGAGGCGACGAGCCCGACGACGCCGAGTATCTGCCCCAGCGGGTCCATCCGGCGAGCTCCTGCCGTGCGGGAGCGGGCGCGCAGGTGACGCCGGGTGAGGAAAATGGCGAGGGCGCCGACGGGCAGATTCAGCCAGAACACGAAGCGCCAGTCGAACGCGGAGACCAGAATTCCGCCGACGACCGGACCGGCGCCGAACGCGACGGAGGCGACCGCGCCCCAGAGGGCGACCGCCCGGGCCCGCACCGTGCGATCGGGGTAGGTGGCCTGCAGAAGTGCGAGTGACGCGGGTACGAGTAGCGCGGCGCCCACACCCTGCGCGAGCCGCCCCGCCACCAGCAGGCCGACGGAGGTGGCGAGGCCGCAGACCACCGACGCGGTGGTGAAGACCCCGAGGCCGGTGAGAAAGATCCGGCGGTGCCCGAACCGATCGGCGAGGCCGCCGCCGAGCAGGAGCAGCGCCGCGAAGACGGTGCTGTAGCCGTCGACGATCCACTGCAGGGCGGCGGCTCGGGCGCCGAGAGAAAGGCGGATATCCGGGAGGGCGACATTGACCACCGTCACGTCGAGCATCACCAGGAAGTAGCCGAGGCTGAGCGCGACCAGCGGGGCCACTGCGAGTCGTGGGTGATCCGTGCCGGAAGGTGTGGCCGGCCGGAGTCTTTCGGCGGCGCGCCCGGGTCGGGCGGCGAGGTCCGTGGGGGTCATGGAAAAAATCATCGACCCCGGACACTTCGTCAGCCATCAAAGTGTCGCCGTTCTACGCTGTGGTCATGCCGGATCCGCACCCGCTCAAGCATCAGACCGACATCGCCCGCGCCGCCGCGCTGATCGCCGATCCTTCGCGGGCCGTCATGCTCAAATGCCTGGCCGACGGCCGCGCCCTGCCCGCGAGTGCGCTGGCGGCCGAGGCCGGGGTCAGCGCGGCGACGGCGAGCGTGCACCTGGCCAAGCTGGTGGCGGGCGGGTTCGTCACGGTCGCGCGGCAGGGGCGGCATCGCTACTACCGGCTCGCGGGTCCCGACATCGGCGGGGCCCTCGAGGCGCTGGCCATCGTAGCGCCGGCATTGCCCATCACCTCCCTGAAGGAAAGCAACCGCACCAACGCTCTGTACCGCTCCCGCACCTGCTACGACCACCTGGCCGGACAGCTCGGCGTCGCCCTGCTCCAGGCGTTGCTCGACCGTGGTGTGCTCACCGGGCACGACGGCATCCACCGCCCTGGTGAAGCGGTGCGCGACCGCCCGTCGTCCTACGGTCACGATTTTCGCTACGAACTCACCGACTCCGGCCGCGGGCAGCTGCGCGAACTCGGCATCGACACCGATCGCTTGCCGCCGCGCCGGCCCGCGATCCGCTACTGCGTCGACTGGAGCGAGCACCGCCACCACCTGGCCGGCGGTCTCGGTGCGGCTCTGACCGCCCGGCTGTTCGACCTGGAGTGGGTGCGCTGGGGCGTCGGCCCGCGCCTGGTTCACCTGACCGAGCAGGGGGCCGCGGGCCTCGAGCGGTCACTCGGGCTGGTGCTCGTCGAGGCGTGAACAACCCGCCGCCACAAGGACTCTCGTCTCGGCTCGGGAACGGTCGGCTGGTCGGTGTGATCGCTGGGCCCCACCGCGGTGGATGTGCCTCCGACGTGGAGTGCCGCACGCCGTTCGGAGAATTCTGTGAACAGATGTGCACTGAATTGTGTCGATTGCCGTCCAGTGGGTATATGCGGAACCGAGGGTGTCATCCATCTGGGTGTTGGCGTCGCAGTAGCTGGGAAGGCGGTCTGAAGACGATGGCGATCCGAGGCGGGGCGGTCGATGCTCCGCGAGGTGGAACTGCAATGTCAGTGTACGGTCGTGCGCAGAAGTGAGGGACTGCGATGGATCTGTTGAAGTGGAGTAAGCGTCCCGCTGCCGGTGTCAATGCGAGAAAGCCTCAGGTCAATGTCGTGCGAGGGCTGGTGGCGCGCGCCACCACACCGCTGCTTCCGGATGACTATCTCCGCTTGATCAACCCGCTGTGGACCGCTCGCGAACTCCGGGGGAAGGTCGTCGACGTCGTCAAGGAGACCGCCGACTCGGCCACCGTGACGATTCGTCCCGGGTGGGGTTTTCCGGCGACGTACGAACCGGGGCAGTACGTCGGTATCGGGTTGCGGATCGGGGGCCGGTGGCACTGGCGCTCCTACTCGCTCACCTCGATCGGGTCCTCGTCGGACACGACCATCTCGATCACGGTCAAGGCCAATCCGGACGGTTTCCTGTCGACCCACCTGGTCGACGGCGTCCAGCCCGACACCATCATCCGGCTGGCGGCGCCGAAGGGCGATTTCCATCTGCCGGAGCCGGTGCCGGGCAGGATCCTGTTCGTCACCGCGGGCAGTGGGATCACGCCGGTCATCGCGATGTTGCGGGCGCTGGAGGCGCGCGGTGACGCACCCGACATCTGCCATGTGCACGCCGCGCCGACTCGCGACGACGTCATCTTCGTCGATGAGATGCAAGCCCGCGCAGCCGACGCCGATCACTACGACCTGACCATCCAATTCACCCGTGAGATGGGACATTTCGACGTCGCGCGCCTGGACGAGTGGGTGCCCGACTGGCGCGAACGCGAATGCTGGGCCTGTGGGCCGCCCAGCCTGCTCGACGCGATGGAATCCCACTACGAGGCGGGTGGCCTGCGCGAGCGCCTGCACACCGAGCGGTTCACCATTTCGCGCACCGACCACGGGGCCGAGGGCGGAAAGGTCCGTTTCGCCGTCTCGGGCAGGGAGGCCGAGATCGACGGTGCGACAACACTTCTGGAAGCCGGCGAAGAACTCGGAATAACCATGCCCTTCGGCTGCCGGATGGGGATATGCCAGACATGTGTCGTCCCGCTCGCGGGGGGATACGTGCGCGACCTGCGCACCGGCGCGGAGCGCCGCGAAGGAGAACGGATCCAGACATGCATCAGCAGCGTGTCCGGTGAATGCACCCTCGATTTGTAGGAGGTCCCATGGCCATCACCGATATCGACGCCTACGCCCATCTCACCGCGGCCGACATCGAGGCCCTCGGTGCCGAACTGGATACCATCCGCCGCGATATCGAGGAGTCCCGGGGCGAACGGGACGCCGCCTATGTGCGGCGCACCATCGCGCTGCAGCGCGCTCTGGCCGCCGGCGGCCGCGCAACCCTGATGTTCAGCAATCGGAAGGCCGCGTGGCTGGCCGGGACGGCGATGCTCTCGCTGGCCAAGATCATCGAGAACATGGAACTCGGCCACAATGTCATGCACGGCCAATGGGATTGGATGAACGATCCGGAAATCCACTCCTCGTCGTGGGAATGGGATACCACCTGTCCCAGCGTGCAGTGGAAGCATTCGCACAATTTCGTCCATCACAAGTACACCAATGTCGTCGGTATGGATGACGATGTCGGTTACGGCATCCTGCGTGTCACCCGAGATCAGCGGTGGGAATGGTGGAATGTCGGAAACCCGGTGTACAACCTGGCCCTGGCGACCTTCTTCGAATGGGGTGTCGCCCTGCACCACCTGGAAGTGGAGAAACTCCGCAAGAAGGACAAGACCTGGCGGCAGGCGTTCAAAGACCTGAGGATCATCGGGACGAAGGTCGGCAAGCAGGCGGCGAAGGACTATCTGATCTTTCCCGCGCTGGCAGGGCGGAACTGGAAGACGACATTGACCGCCGATGCCACCGCCAACTTCGTCCGCAACTACTGGGCGTACATGGTCATCTTCTGTGGTCACTTTCCCGACGGTGCCGAAAAATTCACCAGAGCCGAACTCGAAGTCGAAGACCGGCCACGCTGGTATCTGCGACAAATGCTGGGATCGGCCAACTTTCACGCCGGCCCGTTGATGCGCTTCCTCAGCGGCAATCTGAGCCACCAGATCGAACACCACCTGTTCCCCGATCTGCCGAGTAACCGCTACGAGGAAATCGGCGTCCGCGTTCGCGAACTGTGCGAAAAGTACGACCTCCCCTATACGACGGGTTCGATCGGCCACCAATACCTGTTGACGTTCCGCACGATCGCGAAACTGGCCCTGCCGAACGCGCTGCTCGCGGCCACCTCCGACGATGCCCCCGAGACCGCCTCGGAGCTGCGCTTCGCGATCCGCGAGGGGATGCAGGACCACTTCGGCGTCGATCCGCGCACCGGCAAGCGCCAGGGGCTTCGGACAGCCTTGCGCGAAGTGAAACGCGCGCCGCTGCGGGCGGCGAGCTGAGCGTCGGTGCGGGCCCCGGTCCGTCCGCGCGTTTGCCGACGGCCGGGCCGGGGGAGGAAGCCTCGGCACAGGTGCCGGCCACTGAGTGGAAGACCGGCCGCATCGATCACCCACGGCCCCGTACGCTCGGCGGACGGGAAAGGTGGCGGCGGTGCGAACACTCGAATGTGATGTCGAGGCAGGGTGGATCGACATCAATGACCACATGAACGCTCAATACTACGGGATCGTGGTCTATCGCGCCCACGCCGCGTTCACCGACGCGCTGGGTCTGGGCGACGACTATGTCCGGCGGACGGGGTGCGGGAAGGTCGTCGTCCAGACCGCGATGAGCTATGAACGAGAAGTGCGGCGCGGGGCGCGGCTCGCTGTCGATTCCTGGTTGCTGGGTGTGGATGCCAAGCGGCTGCACTTCTTCCACGAATTGCGCAATCTGGACGACGGCTCCCGGGCGGCGGTGTCGGAACAGTTGGACCTGCACGTCGATCTCGGCACGAGACGGACCGCCGCGATGCCTCCCGATGTCCTGGCCCGGCTCAGCGGGTTCGCGGCCGAACAGCGCGCGACGGGCCGGCCGGACGGTGTGGGGCGCAGGATCAGATTCCCGGGGTGATCTCGTGGCGGCCGGCCCGCTCGACAAACCGATAGCCGGATCCACGGTCCCGCAATAGTATTCGATCGATGACAAAGGAACGCCGCCGCAGAGTGCTCACGGTGGGTGAGCGGCAGTACGTATGGAAGGTCCACCACCAGCACGTGAACGGCTGTGAGGAAGTCCTGCGGCTGCGCCAACTCGGGTCGGTCGCGGGGTTGACACTGGTCTTCCACCCCGACGGTGAGCGTCACGTCTCCGACGGCGGGCCGTCCGCCACCGGTCTCGTCTGGATCGGTGACCGCCTGCTGAACCTGAACAAGCCCGGCGTGGTCCGGGCATTCGTCGATGCGGCCGTCGAATCGGGCTGGATGACGCACACGCGCACGAACGGCCGCCGCGACGGCTGGGACCTGTTCGACGACGCGCATGCCAGGAGTGCCGACGACTACTCGACTCCCTGAACACCGAGACGTGACGTGCCGCGGTGTTTTCGCGCTGTCGCGATCCGGCCGCTACGCCGGTTTCGTGAACGCCAGCAGCCGGCCGGTGGCGTGCTGACGGATGTCACCGTGCTGGTTGAGGGTGTCGTAGGCGGTGGTGATGAATCCGCGGCTCGGGTCGGAGGTGGATCGGCGGACGGCGGTGACCTCCAGTTCCACGTGCAGCCGGTCACCGGGCCGGGTCGGGGTGGGCCAGGTGAGGTCGATGGAGGCGCCGATGATGCCGGTGGCCAGCGGCAGGCCGCTGGTCACCAGCAGCCGCATGGTGATGGCGGCGGTCTGCCAGCCGCTGGCGGCCAGCCCCTGGAAGAAGGTGCCCTGTGCGGTGTCCTCGGCGAGGTGGAAGGGCTGGGGGTCCCAGTCGGAGGCGAAGGCGACGATCGCCTCGGCGGTGAGCTCGTAGGTGCCGGTGGTGAAACGGTCACCGACACCGATGTCGTCGAGCCACAGTGCGTTGTCGGTCATGGTTGTCCCAGCGGTCAGCGGAGTCCGGCGAACAGGTCGGTTTCCCGGTCGGGCGCGTCCGCGACCCGGTTGCGATGGCGGACGAAGCTCTCGACGGAGAAGACCAGCTGCTGTACTTCCGACGGCATCCGCAGGAACGGCACGCTGTCGCCCTGGCTGCCGTGTGCCTCGAGCGCCTTGACCTTGCGCTGCACGTGCGGCGACACGTCCACGAGTGTGGTGATCAGATCCGCGGGCGTGCCGAAATCCTCCGGCATCTCGAAATCGATCAGGCCGCGCTCCCGCAGCGTCGTGAACATCTCGCGGGAGCTTTCGCGCGGAATCGCGGTGTAGTACAGCTTGTCCGGTATGTCGGTCGCCGCGGCCGCCGCCAGCGCGATGCGGTTGGCCTGGATGTGGTCGGGGTGACCGTAGTTGCCGTTCTCGTCGTAGGTGACGACCACCTGGGGACGGTAGTGGCGCATGAGGTCGGCGAGCCGCGCGGCCGAGTGCTCGACCGGGATGTTCCAGAAGGCCTCGGGATCGTGATTGCCGTCCCAGCCGTCCATCCCGGAATCGCGGTAGCCGAGCAGTTCGACATGGTCGATGTCCAGCAGCGCCGCCGACTCCCGGAGTTCGGCGAGTCGTTGCGCGCGTACCGCATCCGGATCATGGCCCGGCTCGCCGGGCTTGATTCCGCCCGGAGCATCGCCCTGCTCACCGTTGGTGCACGTCACCAGGACCGTCCGCACACCTTCGGCGGCATACCGCGCGAAAATCCCACCGGTGCTGATGACTTCGTCGTCCGGATGAGCGTGTACGGCCATGATCGTCAGTTGCTCGGCCATGAGTCCCTGTCTGTCGTGCTGGGCGCTTCGGAGTTCCTACTCTACGAATGAACACCGACACCCGGAACATTGATTCCGGCCGGGCGGACTCACACTTCGCGGCGGGACGGGCCTCGAGCGGACTCAGTACTGATTCTTGATCACGAAGTAGGAGCCGCGGATGGTTCCGGCCAGCTTCGACTTCTGCCGCGCGAACTTGAACGCGGACAGTTCCTCGGGGATCTCCATCCCGTCGGAGAGCTTGAAACCCACCGCGCGTTTGCCCGAGTCGTCGATCGAGTACATGACGTTGATCGACAGCCCGCTCTCGTAGAAGACGTAGGCGATACGCAGGTCCTCCACCTGGAACGCGGTGGCCTCGAGCGGGCGCGAGGAGATGACGATGCCGCGTTCGTCCTCGAGGATCCGGCTCACCCATTCGACGGTCGAGCGCGCTTCGTCCGCGGGGTCCACCGTGAAGACGTGGTCGTACTTGTTCTTGAAGTACCGGGCCTCGTTCGCGCGCAGACCGGCCAGCGCGGGCGCTACGGGCGACGATTCCACACCGGCGGTCGATACGGTGGCGAAATCCACTGTCTGGGGCATGGCGAGCTCCTCGGCATGGGTGTGTTCGTCTCGCTGAATCCGCTTCCGGTCGAACTCTACAACGGCATGTTCCCGGCAGCCGGTGACCGAACCGTGAAGGGGCGGATTTCAGTGCCGTTCCCAGCCGTGCGCCACGCCGCGCCGCCGTCCCAGCTGACGGCGGCGATAGAACACTTCTTCGACCGTCACCGAACCGGCCGACACCGCTTCGATCAGCGATGTCAGCCGCAGGATGTCGCGATGCTCGCTCAGGTGACGTTGCACGACGGCGCGGCGTTCGGGCGGCAGTGTCGCCCAGATGCTTCCGATGCGGGTCTGGACCGCGCGGTCACCGGCCGCGACGATATCGAGCAGGACCGGCCACAGATCGGCCTCGGTGGCGTGATCGGGTAGCCCGGCGACGAGTGCGTCGTGCTGTTGCGCGATCGTCAGCGCCAGCATCGGACGAAGCGCGATATCGGTTCGCGCGAGGACGGCGAACACCCCCTGCCACCACCGCGGTGCGCTGTGTGCGTCCAGTGCCCGCAGCAGTGCGGCGGGTACGGCGGCCTCGGCGAAGACCGGCAGGGCGGCCACGGTCGCCAGCGCGTGGGCGGGCAGGGTGGTCAGGAATGCGGCCAGATCGGCCACCGCGCCGCGGTTGATCGCGGTGATCACCAGATTGCACAGTTCGGTCCGCGAGCCGATCCCGATCGCGATGTCCCCGACCGCGCCGACGATGCCGCGGTCGCAGCGGGACAGGATCGACAGGGTCGCCACCTGCAGCTCCGGTGATCCGCGCAGGACCGTCCGCATCATGGCCGGCATACGGTTGCCGGGGCCGGTCAGCAGATGGCGCAGGACGGAGGTCAATGCGTCGGTCGAGTAGGCGAACGAGGCCGAATAGATCAGTCCCTCATCGTCGGGCACGCCGCGTTCGACGGCCTCGATCAGTGGTGTCGTGGCGTATCCGAGAAAGGGTCCGGCGGTGATGTAGTCGCGTCGTCGCAGGATCTCGTTGACGATGTGCACGATCGGTTCGGGTGGTGCGATGTCGGCGAGTTCGCCGACGGTGCGCGGATCGAGGAAGGGCGCGCAATCGGCGGCGTAGTCGACCTTCAGCAGCGCCACGGTTTCGGCTGCCTTCCTGGGGTGATCGACGCCGACGGCTCCGGCCGCGCGCCCGGTGAGGGTCGGCGGGACGATCTTCTGTACCAGTGGCATCGAGATGCCCAGCGGAATGATCGGCACCAATCTGCTGATGCGCCGGAAGGTTTCGGCATGGCGGTCGAAGATGATCGCCGCCATGCGCTGCTGTATCTCGTGCAGGTTCTGTGCGCCCAGCCGCTCGAGGTGGGCGATCCGCTGCGGCGGCACGTGCAGGGTGCGGGCGAGCAGGATGAGCTGGGCATGGGTTACCGGATCCGTCATCGGTCCAGCAGATTTCCGAACATGATCTTCTTGGTCGGGGCACGCAGCGGCCGGGGCAGTTCCCGGACCATCGTGTCCACGGCCTGGACCAGCCCCTCGGCCTCCTGCCGCCGAGCCTGCCGGAACAACATCAGCAGGTCGGCGCATTCGGTGGCCATGAGCCGGTCGGTGCCGGCCAGCGGCCCGCCGAGTTCGTTCTCCAGTTCGTCTCTGGCGGTCATGGTGCACCCCGATATCGCTCGAGTCTTCATCGGTCGGAACGGATTTCCTACGAAGACATTCCGCGGATGCTAGGCGGATGATTCGGTGCCGAGGGCGGGAATTACGCCGCATGAGGGTGGGTCACGAACGAATTCGATTTTTCTTTGGGACCGGCAATCATCGCTCGCCGCGAACGCGCCGGTGCCGGCGACGAGCTGGGGGCGGACGCGAATGCTTCGAGAAACAATCTGTTTTCAAAGATATGGCACGATACGGCGTCGAATCTGCGCGGGCACTATTCGGTCGGGCGTGGCATCGCCGCCGGTTCCGGGGCGAATCACGTTGTGCGGCAAGCGGTTGTGAGTCGCTAGCGCTGGGTGCGGGGTTTCGGCCGTGCGGCGATCACGCGCCGCGGTGTTCGTGCGCCGGTATCCGGCCGAATGCGTTCGGGCATCGGTGGATTCTCGGTATAGGTGCGGGCGACGAGGGCGGCGCGGACGTACAGCAACCCGGATGCGGAGGTCGGGTCGATGCCGATCAGCTGACCGATGCGTTTCATTCGGTAGTCGACCGTATTCGTGTGGACCCGCAAGTCGTGCGCCGTCCGCTGACGATTGAGATCGTTGGCCAGGTGCCGGGTGATTGTCTCGATCAATTCTGGATGCTCGTCGAGCGGATTCAACATCGAGCTCAATAGATTCCGGCTCGGACCGGGCCGGGTGAGTTGATGTTCGAGCGCCAGATCGTCGAGTCGATAGACCCCGGGTTCCCGGCCGAGTCGTTCCACCGTGTCGAGTAATTCGTGGACCTCCTCGAAACAGGCCGGAATATCCGACGCGGCAGCGGGTGCCGTGGTGGCGGTGATCGGGGCGCCGGTGACCGCGCTCACCGCGGCGACGATCCGGTCGACGTCCTCGGTGACCGTGGGCGGTGCGGGTATCAGGATGGTTCCGCCGCTCGCGTTCAACAGCGACAGGGTTCCGCCGCTGCTGTGCGAATTCAGTGCGATCCGGGCGCGGTGCAGAGTGCGCCGACCGGCGAGGCTTGTCTCGGGCAACGAAAGCGATACGGCCACAACGTGATAGTGGTCGGCGACGGCGATACCGCTCTGCCGGGCGAGCGCGGCCGTCGGGTGGCCGTGCAGCAGGGCCGCCGCCAGTCTGTGGGCCGGGTTGTAGCCGCCGTCGGTGGCATCGCGCAGTTCGTCGATATAGGCGGTCGACACGGCGGTCGTGATCGTCTCCACCGCGTCGAGCAGGCGCAATGTCGCGGCTTCGGTGGTTTCGAGATCGGTGAATATCGTTGCGGCGTGCCACCGTTCGGCTCCCCGGCGGAATCCCAGGTGGACCGCGCGGTGGATCGAATCCAGCGGTGTTCGCTCGCGTGCCCACTGGGTGGCCGCTCTCATCAGCACCCGAGGAGTGTCCGTGACCGGTTTTCCGTCGAGAACGTCGACGGCGAATTCGGCGCACAGCCGCGTGACGGTGGCGAGATCGAGCGTCGGCGACACGTCGAACGCGCGCCCGGCCCGGGTGCTCGCCTCAGTGCGAGGAAGACCGGCCCGCATGATCCAGTACCAGGGTGTCGATGTTCTGATCCATCGATGCGCGGATGGCCACCTGTGCCTGATGCGGCAGCGTGTGCATGATCTCGAGGACGCGCCGGCGGCGGCGTTCCACGGCCTGGCGCACCGGCATACCCGG
>NZ_JBFAUW010000022.1:0-74028 GCF_040679495.1 Nocardia sp. NPDC052254
CCACGATCGATGAACGCGGTGATCTGCGCGGCCGAATCGCGGGCACCGTGGAGCAAGCAGCGGTACCCGAACGGCGAGACTCAGGGGCCGCCAACCCCGCCGGAGCGAAGCGGAGGCAGAAAACACAGCTAATACCTGTGTGGGCAGTGCTCCCCAAGCAGTGCACCCCACCTCGCGGCACTGCCCACCCGGGCGCCCACGACGACCCGCCGCTGCGAACCCCGGACCGGCACCACCTCCACCCCGTTCGCTGTCGGCGTAGTCGTTCGGGAAACCTTCTGCGCTCAGTTCCGTTATGACTGAATGAGTCGTGTTGTCGCCGGTTCGCAATAGGGTGGACAGACGACGGCCGTAACCCCCGCCAACTAGAGTAGAGGCGGGGGATGCAACCCCAGGGCTTCATGGCAGGCTGGCGCCACAGGTGTGAAGCACGAAACACAGCAGCGCCGGATGCCGTAGATAGCGGAGCAGGAGAGTGAGGGAGCGATGTTCGAGAGGTTCACCGACCGCGCGCGGCGGGTCGTTGTCCTGGCCCAAGAAGAGGCTCGGATGCTCAACCACAACTACATCGGCACCGAGCACATCCTGCTGGGCCTGATCCACGAGGGTGAGGGTGTCGCGGCGAAGTCCCTGGAGTCGCTGGGGATTTCGCTCGAGGGTGTGCGCAGCCAGGTGGAGGAGATCATCGGGCAGGGCCAGCAGGCGCCGTCCGGGCACATTCCCTTCACCCCCCGGGCCAAGAAGGTGCTGGAGCTGAGTCTGCGCGAGGCGCTGCAGCTCGGCCACAACTACATCGGTACCGAGCACATTCTGCTGGGCCTGATCCGCGAGGGCGAAGGCGTCGCGGCCCAGGTTCTGGTGAAGCTGGGTGCCGACCTCAATCGAGTGCGTCAGCAGGTCATCCAGCTGCTGTCGGGCTACCAGGGCAGCAAGGAGTCGGTCGAGCCCGGTTCGCGTGGCGAGTCCGGCACCCCGTCCACCTCGCTGGTGCTCGACCAGTTCGGCCGCAATCTGACCCAGGCGGCGCTGGAAGGCAAACTCGACCCTGTCATCGGCCGTTCGAAAGAGATCGAACGAGTCATGCAGGTGCTGAGCCGCCGCACCAAGAACAACCCGGTCCTGATCGGTGAGCCCGGCGTCGGTAAGACCGCCGTCGTCGAGGGGCTCGCGCAGGCCATCGTCAACGGCGAGGTGCCGGAGACGCTGAAGGACAAGCAGCTCTACACCCTGGACCTGGGTTCCCTGGTCGCAGGCAGCCGCTACCGCGGTGATTTCGAGGAGCGCCTGAAGAAGGTGCTCAAGGAGATCAACACCCGCGGTGACATCATCCTGTTCATCGACGAGCTGCACACCTTGGTGGGCGCCGGCGCAGCTGAGGGCGCGATCGACGCTGCCTCGATCCTGAAGCCGAAGCTGGCCCGCGGTGAGCTGCAGACCATCGGCGCCACCACGCTCGACGAGTACCGCAAGTACATCGAGAAGGATGCCGCGCTGGAGCGTCGTTTCCAGCCGGTGCAGGTGGGTGAGCCGACGGTCGAGCACACCATCAACATCCTCAAGGGTCTGCGCGACCGCTACGAGGCGCATCACCGGGTGTCCATCACCGACGGTGCGCTGGTGGCGGCGGCGACACTGGCCGACCGCTACATCAACGACCGGTTCCTGCCGGACAAGGCGATCGACCTGATCGACGAGGCCGGCGCCCGGATGCGTATCCGCCGGATGACCGCTCCGCCGGACCTGCGCGAATTCGACGACAAGATCGCCGATGCCCGCCGGGAGAAGGAAAGCGCCATCGACGCGCAGGACTTCGAGAAGGCCGCGCGGCTGCGTGACAAGGAGAAGCAGCTCGTCGCCAAGCGTGCCGAGCGCGAGAAGCAGTGGCGTTCCGGTGATCTGGATGTCGTGGCCGAGGTCGACGACGAGCAGATCGCGGAGGTGCTGGCCAACTGGACCGGTATTCCGGTGTTCAAGCTCACCGAGGAGGAGACCACCCGTCTGCTCCGCATGGAGGACGAGCTGCACAAGCGGATCATCGGCCAGGAGGATGCGGTCAAGGCCGTTTCCAAGGCCATCCGTCGCACTCGCGCCGGTCTGAAGGATCCCAAGCGCCCCTCGGGCTCGTTCATCTTCGCCGGTCCGTCCGGTGTGGGTAAGACCGAGCTGTCCAAGGCGCTGGCGAACTTCCTGTTCGGCGAGGACGACGCGCTCATCCAGATCGACATGGGCGAGTTCCACGACCGCTTCACCGCCTCGCGTCTGTTCGGTGCCCCTCCGGGCTATGTGGGCTACGAAGAGGGCGGCCAGCTCACCGAGAAGGTGCGCCGCAAGCCGTTCTCGGTGGTTCTGTTCGACGAGATCGAAAAGGCGCACCAGGAGATCTACAACACCCTGTTGCAGGTCCTGGAGGATGGCCGGCTCACCGACGGTCAGGGTCGTACGGTCGACTTCAAGAACACCGTGCTGATCTTCACCTCGAATTTGGGGACATCCGATATTTCCAAGGCCGTGGGTCTGGGCTTCGCGCAGTCGAACAACGAGGGCTCGAACTACGAGCGGATGAAGCTCAAGGTCAACGACGAGCTGAAGAAGCACTTCCGGCCCGAGTTCCTCAACCGTATCGACGATGTGATCGTCTTCCACCAGCTCAACACCGAGCAGATCGTGGAGATGGTCGATCTGATGATCGGTCGCGTGGCCAACCAGCTGCGCAACAAGGACATGGAGATCGAGCTGAGCGACCAGGCCAAGAGCCTGCTGGCCAAGCGTGGTTTCGATCCGGTGCTGGGTGCGCGGCCGCTGCGTCGGACCATCCAGCGCGAGATCGAGGATCAGCTGTCGGAGAAGATTCTCTTCGGCGAGCTGGGCCCCGGTCAGATCGTCTCGGTCGATGTCGAGGGCTGGGACGGCGAAGGCGCCGGCGAGGACGCCAAGTTCACCTTCGCCGGTCGGGCCAAGCCCGCCAAGGCGGAGGAGGAGCCGGTGGCCGCGTTGGCCGGAGCCGGTGAGACCACGGCGGAGGCCTCGGGCGAGTAAGTAGTCCGAATCGGACCGAGAGTGCCGGCCACCCCACGCGGGGTGGCCGGCACTCCGGCTTTTCCGGGCCCACCGACGGGAAATCCGGTGGCGCACGGCGGCGCGGATACACCATCCTCGGGAGAACCCGACGAGAGGACGGTGACCGGGTGCTGACCGAGGCACAGCTCGAGGGATTCGTGAGCGGTGGGTGCCGCGCGGTGGGCTGGGGACCTTCCCGATCCGCTTTCCCATCCCTTCCTGGTACACGCCGCCCAGGCGCATCGGGGCACGAATCCGAAGTCCATGGCACAGCCGCCGCTCGAGCTGCGTGAAGAGTTCGAACTCGACCGGCCGGCCGGTGAGGATGTGGCGGTCGTGGCCGCTATCCGGCGGGGGCTCGCCGGATAGCGGCGATGGCTCAGCGGAGGTGTTCGAGGACGGAAAACGGTTGCGTGACATCGCCTTCGGTGGGACCGAGGTGAGGATGATGTCGGAGAATCCGGCTGCGGCGGTGAGCATTCGGGGTCCGGCCGTGGTGACCGGTACCGGTGGTGGCCCCGGGCCCTACGTATCGGCGCGCGGCCACAGTTCGCCCGGCCGGAGGTGTCGGTGCGGCGGCGTACGGTGGAGGGCGTTCGGGATATTCGACAGGGGGAGCGGAGATGACCAATCCGGATTCGACACTGATCGCGGTGCTGCTGGACCGTTCGGGTTCCATGCAGTCGATCAAGGCTGATACCGAGGGCGGCCTGGCCGCCTATTTCGAGGAACAGCGCACGGTGCCGAAGCAGATCCAGGTGACGTTCGCGCAGTTCGACACGGAATACGAGTGCCTGTACTCGAATGTGCCGATCGACCGCATCCCGGCGCCGGAACTACATCCGCGCGGCGGCACGGCACTCTACGACGCCCTCGGCAAACTGGTCACCGATGTGGGTTCCGAACTGGCGGCGCGGCCCGAATCCGAGCGGCCGGGCACGGTCATCGTCGTGGTACTCACCGACGGGCACGAGAATTCCAGCCGGGAATGGACCCATGCTGCGGTCCGGTCGCTGATCACTCAGCAGCAAGAGGTCTACAGCTGGGATTTCCTGTTTCTCGGCGCCAACATGGATGCGGTGCAGATCGGCTCGAGCATGGGTTTCGCGCCGAGTCAATCGATCACCTACGCGGCCGCGCCCGCCGGTGTGGCGGGTGTATTCGGCGCGGCGGCAGCGTATTCGGCGCGGCTGCAAGCCGATCCATCTGCCGCGCGTAGTGGCGGATTCACCGATTCCGAACGGCAGCAGTCGAATCCGGGTGAGTAGTGTCGGCTCGGGCTACTGCCAGCCGGGCCGGACGAGTCCGGACTCGTAAGCCATCACCACCAACTGGGTGCGGTCGCGAGCATTCAGTTTCAACAGTATTCGGCTCACGTGGGTCCGAGCGGTCGCGGGGCTCATGAACAGGCGCTTCCCGATCTCGGCATTGGTGAGGCCTTCGGCGACCAGGGTCATCACCTCGCGCTCGCGCTCGGTGAGCTCACCGAGGGGCGCCACCGGCGCGGGTTTGGCGTGGGTGGCGAATTCGGTGACCAGACGGCGGGTGACGCTGGGGGACAGTAACGCATCGCCCCCGGCCACCACCCGGACCGCCTTCACCAGATCCGCGGGCTCGGTGTGTTTGACCAGGAAGCCCGTTGCGCCGCAGCGCATCGCCTCGAAGACGTACTCGTCGAGTTCGAAGGTGGTCAGCACCACCACCTTCACGTCGGTGAGCGCGGGATCGGCGGCGATCTCGCGGGTGGCGGCCAGTCCGTCGAGTATGGGCATCCGAATATCCATCAGGACCACATCCGGATGCAGGTCCCGCGTCATCCGCAGGGCCTGCTCACCGTTGTCGGCCTCTCCGACAACCCCGATACCGTCCTGAGCATCCAGTAATGCGACGAAACCGGCGCGCACGAGCGCTTGGTCGTCTGCGACCAGAACACGGATCTCGTTCACGAAACCTCCTGCACAGCAGAATATTCGGTTGGCACGGACGCGTCCGGCGCCGAATCGATTCCCGCGGCGAGCGGTGCTGTCCTATCGCCGCCGGACCAGCACGTACGCACCGGTCGACCTGCCCTGCCGCCGGTCATTCTCGCTCCGGTGGCTCCGAAGGCCGGGGATGAGGCGTCTGCTCACCGGTGCCGCCCTCGTTGTTTCGATCCGGTGGGGCCGACGGCAGATTGGCGCCGTTGTGTCCGCGGTCATGGACCGGTGCGCTCGTCGGAATCGGGAGCCGTGCCTCGACCCTGAACCCGCCGTCCGCGCGCGGTTGCGCGGATACTTCGCCTCCCAGTGCGTGGGCGCGTTCGCTCATCCCCGGAATCCCGTTTCCCCCGGCGGTTGTGGATGACTGTGCAGAATTCCGCGGGCGATCGTTGTCCACAGTTATGCACAGGTCGCCCGGTGAATAGGCGACGGCGACAGTCGCTTCCGCGCCCGGTGCGTGGCGGAGCACATTCGTGAGCGACTCCTGCACGATCCTGGCCGCGGCCACGTCGACCACCACGGGCAATCGCCGGGGCGAACCCGAGATATCGGTGTGTACGACGGTCCCCGCGGCGCGGGTGGGTGCGAGCAATGATTCCAGATCCGAGATTCCGACCGCGGGACTCGTCGGTGCCACAACGGTTTCCGCCCCCGCGCGAATGGACCGCAACAGGCTGTGTACCTCACCCAGCGCGTCCCGGCTCACTTCCTTGATGGCCGACAAGGCAGTCGAGGCCTGCTCGGGCTTCCGGTCGAGCAACTCCAATGCGACCGAGGACTGCACATTGATCAGCGACAGGCTGTGCGCGAGGACATCGTGCAGTTCACGGGCGATGGCGAGCCGCTCCTCGGCCGCGCGCTGTTCGCGTTCGGCCAGCTCGCGAGCGCGTTCAGCCGCCTCGTTGCGGCGTGCCGCCTCGATGCGCTGGCGCCGGGCAGTACGTACCGAGTGCCGCTGCCGGATCCCCTCGGCGATCGCGATCAGCACCATCAGCCAGGCCAGGATGCCGATGACCGGCCAGCCGCCGGTGTCGTGCCCGCGCAGCGCCGGCCCCGGCCACACCATGAGCAGATAACCCAGCGGGACCAGGGGATAGGTGTACCAGCGTGATCCTCGGGCCGCGGCGGTGAGGAAGGCGATGATCAGCGAGACGAAGATCGGCCCGTAGCCGTAGCCGGCCAGCAGATAGCCGGCGGTGATCGCGAGGACGGCGACGAATACCGGGCGCGGGTAGCGGTGCCGCAGCAGCAGGAACGCCGGTCCCGCCACCAGCAGGGCGTAGCCGATTCCGTCCAGCGGGCGCACGCCGGTCTGATGCGCATTGGCCGCGTGCCCGGCACCCACCTGGATACCGGCGACGAACACCGCCAGCACCACATCCCGGCCGGAGGGCCACCTGCTCGACTCCACAGTCGAACGGTAACCCGCTGGATGGGCCGCCGGGAGGGTCCGCACGGCGAATTACGTCCGGATACGTACGGCGGACCGGGCCCGGCGGCGGATGTATCGGCGCTGGTCGTAGCGGATGGTCGAGATATGAACAGATCGAATTCCGGGAACCAGGGTGTGCCACCGGCACCGGCCCCACCGCGGAGGAACCCGGACCCCGGCGGGGATTCCGACGCCGACTACCACCGGAACTCCGGTCGGACGACCGATCCGATGGGCGGTTCGGCGGCCGCCGTCGCTCGAGCCCGTGGCGGCTCGGCCCCCGATTCGCCGCGACCGGCCGAATCATCCGGGTCCTCGGACAACGCAGCGCGGGCGTCTGTGATCGCACCGGTGGGTGCCGGAACCGATGCGTCAGCTGCCGCGCGGACCGATGTGGCAGTCGGCGTCCGGACTGTTTCGAGCGTGCCGGTGGGTGCCGGCGATGTCGTGCGCACCGCCGAGCTCACCAAGCGGTACGGCGACCACACCGCGGTCGACGCGGTCGCGATGACCGTCCGGCGTGGCGAGATCTACGGCTTCCTCGGGCCGAACGGCGCGGGTAAGACCACTACGCTGCGGATGCTGGTCGGCCTGATCTCGCCGACTTCCGGGACCGCGACGGTGCTGGGCCGGCATCCGGGTGAACCGGAGGCACTGCGCCGCATCGGCGTCCTGATCGAAGGCCCGGGCTTCTATCCCTATCTGTCCGGCCGGGACAACCTGCGGGTGCTGGCCCGCTATCGCCGGATCGCGTCCGGGCGCACCGTCGGTTCCGGGCGACGTGACCGGTTCGCGGAGGTGGAGGACGTGCTGGCGCGGGTCGGGCTGGCCGACCGGGCCGAGGATCGCTTCCGCACCTATTCGCTCGGCATGAAACAGCGCTTGGGAGTCGGCGCGGCCCTGCTGGGCAGGCCCGATCTGCTCATCCTCGATGAACCGACCAACGGCCTGGATCCGGCCGGCATGTCCGAAATGCGGGAACTGATCACGGGTTTGGCCGCCGACGGGCACACCGTCGTGCTCTCCTCGCATCTGCTCGGCGAAGTGCAGGAAATATGCGATCGGGTCGGCGTCATCTCCGGTGGGCGGCTGCTCACCGAATCGACGGTCAGCGAATTACGCGGTGCGGCAACAATTCTGGTGCGTGCCGAACCGATGGAGAAGGCCTATCCGGCGGTGCGCCGGGTGGTGGGCGATCACGCCGCGATGCTGACCGCCGCCGGCATCAGAGTCGATGCCGGGAGGGCAACGGCGCCCGCGGTGGCACGTGCGGTGATCGAGTCCGACGCGAATCTGCTCGAGCTGCGGATCGACGAGAGATCGCTGGAAGAGGTGTTCTTCGAGATGACGAAGCAGGAGAATCCGATATGACCGCCGATGTGATCGCCTGTGCTCGAGCGGAATTCGCCCGTCTGCGAAAGTGGCCGGCGTTCTGGATCGTGCTCGGCACCTGGATCGTGCTGAATCTCGTCTTCGCCTATCTATTCAACTATCTGGCCTACACCTCGGGTAGCGGGTCCCGGATGTCGAACGGCCGGCCTCGCGAGGTGCTGCTGCAGCTGATGCTGCCGGCCGCGGTGCCGGAGGTCTTCACCCAGGGCATGGCCATGTTCGGCGGTGCGCTCATGCTGGCGCTCGGCGCGCTGGTGGTGGGCAGCGGATATGGCTGGGGCAGCTGGAAGACGGTGTTCACCCAGGGGCCCTCTCGTACGGCGGTGGTCGGCGGCACCGTGCTGGCCCTGGTCACGGTGGTGGTGGCGCTGGTCGTCACGGCATTCGTGGTCGATACCGGGGTGGCCGCCGTGATCGGTGCGGTCGAACATCAGTCGCTGTCGCTGCCCACAGTCGGGCGTGCCGCGCTCGGACTCGGCACCGGTGTCGTGATTCTGGGGATGTGGACGCTGGCCGGTGCGCTGATCGCGGCGCTCGCGCGCGGGCCGGCGCTGGCGGTCGGCCTGGGACTGGTGTGGGTGCTGGTCGTGGAGAATCTGTTGCGCGGCGTCGCCGCGATCTTCTCGCCGATCCGCGCCGTCACCGACCATCTCCCGGGCACCGCGGCGGGTTCACTTGCAGGTGCCATGCGTGCGGTGGGTGGTTCGGCCTCGCCCGGTGTACTCGACATCCTGTCGCGCCCCGCGTCGTTCGCCGTTCTGGTCGGCTACATCGTCGTATTCGCCCTCGGCGCAATCACTTTGCTGGTCCGCCGGGATATGGCCTGACCGCTCGCGGGGGCGGAGTAGGTTCGAGACGACGGAAACCCCATCACCCCATGAAAGGACAACGATGCCCACACGTAGTGCACGGACCGCGTGGACCGGCGGCCTGCAGGACGGCTCCGGACAGGTCGAACTGGCGAGCTCCGGCGTCGGAAAATTCGACGTCTCGTTCCCCAAGCGCACCGCCGACACCGCCGAGGGCGCCACCAGCCCCGAGGAGCTGATCGCGGCCGCGCATTCCTCCTGCTACGCGATGGCGCTGTCCGGCCAGATCGGTGCCGCCGGTGGCACGATCGAGAGCCTCGATGTCAATGCCGATGTGACGCTCGGGCCGGATCCGGCCGGAGGCTTCCGGATCTCCAAGATCGTGCTGACGGTGCGTGGCCGGGTCGCGGGCATCGATGCGGCGGCGTTCGACCAGGCGGCACAGGGCGCCAAGGCCGGCTGCCCGATCAGCAAGGCGCTCGCGGGCGTCGACACCATCGAACTCGACGCCGCACTCGAGAACTGAAGTCCGCTACCGGCGGCCGGTCTCGTGACGAGACCGGCCGCCGGTGACGTCAGTCGGCGGACTTGCCCGCTACGTCGAGTACGACCTCGAACTCGAGCAGCGACGCACCGGTGGCGACGGGCTGGCGCGCCTGGCCCGCGTGTGCCTCTTTGGCCGGTCCGTCCCGCCATGCCGCGAAGGACTCTTCCGAATCCCACTGCGTCACAACGAAATAACGATTGTCACCGGCGACCGGGCGCAGCAACTGGAAGCCCAGGAAACCGGGCGAATTCTCCACCGCGTGGGCACGATTGGCGAACCGTTTCTCGAGTTCGGGTCCGGCTCCCTCGGGAACCTCGATCGCATTGATCTTCACAACAGCCATGAGCCCAGGCTAATGGGGCAGAGGCGAAGGCGGCAGCGGGCCTGACCCGGGCGGGCTTCCTGTCGGCCGGCGTCGGTACTGCCTGATCGTCGCGTCCGGCACGTATCGTCGGAGCCGATGTTGTACGACGAGGGCGGCACCGGGGTGCCGATTCTGTTACTGCACGGTCTGATGGGTAGCGCGCGGACCTGGGCGGAGCACGTGCCGTGGTTGCGCGAGCACGGCCATGTGTACACCTTCGACGCCGCCGGGCACGGTCGCCCGGCTCCGGCACGGCCGACCACCGAGGACTTCGTGGCCGATCTCGCCGCGGCCACCGCGGAAATAACCGAACCCATGATCGTGATCGGTCATTCGATGGGCGGGCTGCACGGCTGGATGTTCGCCGCCGCCCATCCCGAGCGGGTGCGTGCGCTGGTGGTCGAGGATATGGCGCCGGATTTCCGGGGGCGTACCGCGCAGCACTGGGCGGAGATGATCGCCGCCTGGCCCCAGCCGTTTCCGGATGCCGAGGCGGTACTCGACTTCTTCGGCCCGGTCGCCGGTCACTACTTCCTCCACTCGTTCGTTCTCGGATCCGACGGTTACCGGCTGCACGGATCGGTCGACACCTTCCGCGATATCTCCGAGGAGTGGGGCACCCGCGATTTCTGGGCGCAATGGCGTGCGGTGCGGGTCCCCACACTGCTGATCGAGGGCGAATTCACGATCACTCCGGCGGGTCAGATGAAGAAGATGGCGGGCGCGCGGCCGGATGTGCGTCATCTGGTCGTCGACGCTGCCGGGCATCTGGTCCACGATGATCAGCCGGTGGTCTATCGCGCCGAAGTCGAGCGGTTTCTGCACGAAATCGCCGGTTCTGCGGCGGGTGGCGGCTCGGGGTAGCGCGTGCGCCGCGGTCGGCGGTCTCGGTATCGCGGGTATTGCGGGCGGTTGTCGTCAGTCTCGTCCCGGGCTCGACGTATGCTCCTCTCAGGCCCCGAACAAAGGTGAATGATGATTAACTTCTCGATACCTGCCGACCTCGCCGCCGAACGCGATCGGATTCGCCGGTTCGTCACCGACACGATCGTTGCCTTCGAGCGCGACCCACGCCTGACCGCGCACGGCCCGAACGACGAGTTGCGCCAGGAACTGGTCGAACTGGCCCGTGCCGAGAAGCTGCTCACCATCCAGGCCCCCGAGGAATTGGGCGGGCGCGGGCTCACCCATGTCGAGCAGGCCGTGCTGTACGAGGCTGCCGGCTGGTCCACCCTCGGCCCGGTCGCGATGAACTGCGCCGCCCCCGACGAGGGCAACATGTTCCTGCTGTCCAAGGTCGCGAATCCGGAGCAGACCGATCGCTTCCTGATGCCGGTGATCAACGGGCACCAGCGCTCGGTCTTCGCGATGACCGAACCCGGCGGCGCCGGATCCGACCCCGGTCAGCTCGCCACCACCGCCACCTTCGACGGTGAGAACTTCACGATCAATGGCCGTAAATGGCTGATCACCGGGGCCGACGGCGCCAAGACCTGGATCGTCATGGCCAAACTCGAAGCGAACCCGCATCTACCGGAAGGCCCGACGCTGTTCCTCACCGAGGGCGATACGCCGGGCATCGTCATCGAACGGACCATGAACACCATGGACCGCAATTACGTCGGTGGCCACGGCGTGGTGCGTTTCGAGAATCTGGTGCTGCCGAAGGAGTCGCTGCTCGGCGAGAGCGGTCAGGCGCTGCGTTACGCCCAGTTGCGGCTGGCCCCCGCCCGGCTCACGCACTGCATGCGCTGGCTCGGAGCCGCCGAGCGGGCCCAGAGCATCGCCGTCGAGCACGCCAAGACCCGCACCGCTTTCGGCAAGCCGATCGGTGAGCACGAGGGTGTGTCGTTCATGCTGGCCGACAATGAGATCGCCCTGCACCAGTGTCGCCTGACCATCTGGCACGCCTGCTGGCTCATGGACCAGGGCCACAAGGCCCGACATGAGAGCTCGATGGCGAAATCCTATGTGTCCGAAGAGCTTTTCAAGGTCGCCGACCGGTGCGTGCAGGTGCTGGGCGGTATCGGCATCAGTGACGAGACCGTGGTCGAGATGATCTTCCGCGATATGCGCGCCTTCCGCCTCTACGACGGGCCCACCGAAGTCCACAAGTGGGCGATCGGCCGCCAGGTTCTGCGCTAGCGGACCGGCCTACCAGGCGGTCCGGATGCCACCGAGGTGCGGCAACGGTCCCGGCTCCCACGGCGGTAGCGGGGGAGCAGTCCGAGATTCGGCACCGGAACGGGCGGCGGTGGAGTGTGTTCCGGGAGGTTCGGGTTCGCTGTGACGTGATCGCCGAACCGGGCTGCCAGAACTCCCCCGATGAAGGTCGGCTCGCCCCGCTGCTCGGCGGCGCGTTGTCGACGTCGAGTTCGAACCCGGTGCGCAACGTGGTGTGGCAGGCTCCGGGGACTCGCGGGCGGATCGGAAAGGCATTCGATCGGAATCGGCGGGCCGACCCAGCGGTGTCCTCCGCGAGCCTCGGCGGGATGGCCCCGCATCCGATCGTGGTGTCTCCGGCCCCAGTATGGTGGGCGGGAAAGATTGCCCAGAACCTAGGAATGTGCCGCATGAGTTCGGAACTGCAGGTCGATGTCTCCGCCGGAGTCGCGGTTCTCACGCTCAATCGCCCCGCTCAGCAGAACGCCATGACCCCCGGGATGGCCGAGGCCCTCGGGACGGCGCTGCGGCGGTGCGACACCGAGGACTCGATTCGCGCGGTGGTGATCACCGGGACCCCGCCCGCCTTCTGCGCGGGCGCGGATCTGTCCAGCCGGGTCGGCGATGTCAGCGCCACGATCGATCCGCCGCCGTGGCAGATTCGCAAGCCGGTGATCGCGGCCGTCAACGGCCACGCGGTGGGCATCGGGTTGGCGCTGGCCCTACAGTGCGATCTGCGCTACATGGCCGCCGATGCGGTCTATGGGCTCAATCAGGTCCGGCGTGGCGTGATGGCCGACGGATACGCCCACTGGACGCTGCCGCGGCTGGCGGGTATGGCCAATGCCGCCGACATCATGCTCACCGGCAGGACGTTCGACGGTGACGAGGCCCGGCAGATGGGTGTGGCCAACAACAGCATGCCCGCCGGCGAGGTGCTGCCGACCGCTCTGGCCGTCGCCCACGACCTGGCCGCCGGATCGGCGCCGCTGCCCACCGCGCTGTCCAAGCGGCTGCTGTGGGAAGGGCTGGGAATGACCCCGGAGGCGGTCGGCCGTCTGGAGACCGACCTGCACGGCATCGTGGGTAACAGCGCCGACGCCGCCGAGGGGATGGCCGCATTCCGCGACCGCCGTGCCCCGAAGTGGTCAGGCAGTATCAGCGCGGAGTGGCCGACGGGCGAGTTGTCGCCGGGGCAACACCCCGGACTGGATGTCAGCGGCTCCGAGCAGGGTTAGGCGCGGCCCTCAGCTTCCGCTGATCAGCATCAGCAGGAAGATGCCGGCGACCAGCACCATCATCACCGTGCCGACGATGCCGAGCACATAGCCGACCAGGACCTGGGACCGGCCGCCGATCGTGCCTCCCGACATCTCGATCTGATCGAGCGCCCGCTTGCCCATCACCCAGGCAACCGGACCCAGTGCGCCACAGCAGAGCAGGCTCAGCACACCGACCAGCAGGATGGTCGTGGCATGCGGATGTTCGACCGGATTGCCGGTCGGCGGCTCGGGCAGGGAATCCCAGTAATCGGGCTGGTACATGGCCACTCGCCCGATTTTACGTCAGATGTGCCGAAAAGCGCGGTGTCACGGTAGTTTCGGCCGCGCCGCCCGCATCACCGCCGCTGGCGGGCGATGTCGGCGAGGACCACGCCCGCGGCCACCGAGGCGTTGAGGGATTCGACGGGCCCGGCCATCGGAATGCTCAGGACGCTGTCGCAGGTCTCGCGGACCAGACGGGACAGGCCTTTACCTTCCGAGCCGACGACCACGACTGTCGGTGTGGTGCCGTCGAATTCGTCGAGGACCATGTCGCCGCCCGCATCGAGGCCCACGACCTGCACGCCGGTCTTGGCCCAATCCTTCAGTGTGCGAGTGAGATTGGTGGCGCGCGCCACCGGGAGGCGGGCCGCCGCACCGGCGCTGGTACGCCACGCCACCGCGGTGACGCTGGCGCTGCGCCGCTGCGGGATCACCACGCCGTGGCCGCCGAACGCGGCCACCGAGCGGATCACCGCGCCCAGATTGCGTGGGTCGGAGATGTTGTCCAGTGCCACCAGCAGCGGTGCCGTTCCGGAGGCGCGAGCGGAGTCGAGCAGATCGTCGGGGTGGACGTAACGGTAGGGCGGCACCTGCAGAGCCATCCCCTGATGCAGCCCGTTGGTGCTCATCCGGTCCAGATCGACGCGGGAAACCTCCAGGATGGAGATGCCGGCATCGGCGGCGCGCTGCACCGACTCGCTGAGCCGGTCGTCGTTCTCGGTGCCGAGCGCGACATACAGCGCGGTGGCGGGAACCTCGGCGCGCAGGCATTCCACCACCGGATTGCGGCCGAGCACCAGTTCGGGACCGTCGTCGCTCTTACGGGTGCCGGGCCGGGGACGACCGGAGCCCTGCGTGGACTTGGCGGCCTTCGCCGCCGCGGCGGCCCGCTTGGCCGCGGGGTGGTACTTGCGCGCCGAGGCGGGCGGGGTGGCGCCGCGTCCCTCCAGCCCGCGACGGCGCTGACCGCCGCTGCCGACCGTCTGGCCCTTCTTGGTGCCGCCCTTGCGGATTGCGCCTCGTCGCTGCGAATTTCCTGCCATCAGTGTGCCTTTCGTGGGGGTTGCGACACCCGCACCCGATCAGCAGGCTTCGCTCGGTCATTCATTCATTTGCTCGGTCATCTATTTGGCCAGCGACCAGTCCGAGCCGCCGGCGGTGTCGACCACATCGATGCCCGCCGCGCCGAGCCGGTCGCGTACGGCATCGGCGGTGGCCCAGTCCTTATCGCTGCGCGCCTGCTGGCGGCGCTCGAGTTCGGCACGAACCAGCACGTCGAGTGCTGATTCGGCCGCCGAGGAATCCGACGGCGCCGCCCAGTGCGTATCCAGCGGATCGACGCCCAGGATCGCGAGCATCGCCCGCACCTGCCCGGCGGCCTCGCGGGCCGCTTCGCTCTCACCGGCTTCCAGTGCCCGGTTGCCCTCGTGGACGACGCGGTGAATTTCCGCCAGTGCCTTGGGAATCGCGAGATTGTCGTCGAGTGCCTCGGCGAAGGTGTCGGTCCATTTGCCGACCGTGATCTCGCCGACCCGCTCGACGGTGCGCTGCACGAAGGCCTCGAGCCGCTGATAGGTCTGCGCGGCGTCGCTCAGTGCCTGATCCGAATATTCGAGCATCGAGGCGTAATGCGCGCTGCCCAAATAGAACCGCAATTCCACGGCGCGGACCCGGGTGAGCATATTCGGCACCGAGAGGGTGTTGCCGAGTGATTTCGACATCTTTTCCCCGCCGAGTGTCACCCAGCCGTTGTGCAGCCAATAACGGGCGAATCCATCACCTGCGGCGCGTGATTGGGCGATTTCGTTCTCGTGGTGCGGAAATACCAGATCCATACCGCCGCAATGGATATCGAATTCCGAGCCGAGGTAGAACTCGGCCATCGCCGAGCATTCCAGATGCCAGCCAGGACGACCCGGGCCCCAGGGGGACGGCCAGGTCGGCTCACCGGGTTTGGCCGCTTTCCACAGCGTGAAATCGCGCGGATCGCGTTTACCCACACCAGCGCTCTCGCCCTGTTGCACATCGTCGATCCGGTGGCCGGACAACTCGCCGTAGGCCGGATAACTGCGGACGTCGAAATACACATTGCCGTCGGCCGCATACGCGTGGCCACGGTCGATGAGCCGCGCCATCAGATCGACCATCTGGGTGATGTGCCCGGTCGCGCGCGGTTCCACCGACGGCGGCAGCACGCCCAATGCCTCGTAGGCGCGATCGAACGCGCGCTCGTGGGTCGCGGCCCACTCCCACCACGGCCGGCCGGCCGCGGCCGCCTTGGTGAGGATCTTGTCGTCGATATCGGTGACATTTCGCACGAAGGCCACGTCGTAGCCGTTCGCGGTGAGCCAGCGGCGCAGTACGTCGAAGGCGACGCCGCTGCGGACGTGCCCGATATGTGGTTCGCCCTGCACAGTGGCGCCACACAGATACACCGAGGCGTGTCCGGGGACCAGCGGGGTGAAATCCCGCAGGGTCCGCGTCTCGGTGTCGAACAGGCGCAGAGTCACGACCAGCCATCCTAAGGCTTGTTGAGAAACGGAACGATCGGGCCCCTCCTATCGTCCACGGTGCATCGAATGTGCGGGACCGCGGGTCCGGAGGGGTTTTCACGAAGTGGATTTCAGTGCGCGATATCCGGAGCGGATTCGATATCGGTTGGATCCGCGCGCCGCAGTATCGGTGCGCGGATCCGTGAATCGGGCTGCCCGGATTCGCGGCCGCACTCGATGTGCTTACGAAGTGCTACATCGGCCGTCGTGCAGCAGTAATGCGGTGGCGACGGCCGCGATGCCCTCGCCGCGGCCGGTCAATCCCAGGCCGTCGGAGGTGGTTCCGGAGACCGATACCGGTGCGTCGAGCAATTCGCCCAGCACCTTCTGTGCCTCCGGCCGCCGCGGCCCGATCTTCGGCCGATTACCGATGACCTGCACGGCCGCGTTCACGATGCGATATCCGGCGGCCTCCAGCAGTCGGCGCACCTCGGTGAGCATCGCGGCACCCGAGACGCCCTCCCATTCGGGACGGCCGGTGCCGAACACCGCGCCGACATCGCCGAGGCAGGCCGCCGAGAGCAGCGCGTCGCAGAGGGCGTGTGCGGCCACATCGCCGTCGGAGTGGCCGGCGCAGCCGTCGTCACCGTCGAACAGCAGCCCGGCCATCCAGCACGGCCGACCGGCTTCGATCGGATGGACGTCGCTGCCGATGCCGGTGCGCAGCGCGGTGAGATCGGTCATCGGGGCACCACCTGGGCCGATGCGGCCTTCTCATCGGCCGCCGACTCGGCGACCAGGGCGTTCGCCAGTCGCAGATCGAGTTGATCGGTGATCTTGAACGCCAGCGGGTCGCCGGGAATCACACGGACGGTCGCGCCGAAGGCCTCGACCAGCCCCGCATCGTCGGTGACCGGGAGATCCACGGCGTAGGCCGCGCGCAGCAGCTCCGCGTCGAAACCCTGCGGGGTCTGGATCGCGCGCAGGCCGGCGCGGTCGGGAGTCCCGGTCACATCACCGGCCGCGCTCACCGACTTGATGGTGTCGGCCACGGCGATGCCCGGGACGACCGCGTGGCGGCCGGCGGTGAGCTCGGCGGTGACACGGGCGATCAGCGCCGGTGGCGTCAGGGCGCGGGCCGCGTCGTGCACGAGGAAGTGGGTGGCCTCGGGGGCGGCGGCCATTCCGGCGCGCACCGAATCGGTGCGCTCGGCACCACCGGCCACCACATCGACCGGTAACGAGCCGACCGCGGGGGCATGAGCGGTCAGCAGTTGTCGCGCCGCATCGATCATCTCGATGGGCGCCATGATCACGATGCGGTCCACGACCCCGGACGCGATCAGGCCGTCTACTGCGCGCGCGAGCATGGGACTGCCGCCGACCGGGACGAATGCCTTGGGTGTGGACTCACCCAGGCGAACGCCACGACCGGCGGCAGGAACCAATGCCACAACGCGACGAGAGGCGTCGAGCGTCAAGACTGCGGTCAGGAAGCCGCGGCGAGAACCTCGTCGAGCAGGGTCTCGGCCTTGACGTCATCGGTGCCCTCGGCGAGTGCGAGTTCACCGACCAGAATCTGACGGGCCTTGGCCAGCATCCGCTTCTCGCCGGCGGACAGGCCGCGGTCCTGCTCCCGACGCCACAGGTCACGGACGACCTCGGCCACCTTGTTCACATCGCCGGAGGCGAGCTTCTCAAGGTTGGCCTTGTACCGCCGAGACCAGTTCGTCGGTTCCTCCGTGTGCGGAGCGCGCAGTACCTGGAAGACTTTGTCGAGGCCTTCCTGGCCGACGACGTCGCGGACGCCGACATATTCTGCGTTCTCTGCGGGAACCCGAACGGTGAGATCGCCTTGTGCGACCTTCAGGACCAGATACTCTTTCTGCACACCCTTTATGGTGCGAGTCTCGATTGCTTCGATCAGCGCCGCTCCGTGGTGGGGGTAAACGACGGTGTCTCCGACCTTAAAAATCATGTGTCCCGTGCCCCTTTCGATGTTCACAGTTTAACATGCGACTCGATAACGCCGCGATCAACGGCGCAGGTCAGGGCCACAACAGGCCGACGGTGGGGCTTGACAGATCGCGATGCGTGTGCATCTCGTTGCGGCAGAAGGGGATACAGAGCTCACGGGGGCTCATGGGCCGCGGCGTGACACTACACCGGACCGGTCCGCACCGACCACCCTGCGAACTACTACGCTGCCTACTACTACTCTCCATCGTGGAGTGAGCCGGTCGACATGGAGGACAACCCGTGACTGCCCTGAAAGCCACCACAGCGTCGAATGCGACCAAGGTGTCGCGGCGCGCCCTCGCCGTTGCCGCGCTGGCCACCGGTGCGGCCCTGGCGTTGTCCGGATGCGGCGCCGGTCAGATCTCGCAGACCGCGCATCAGGTGGCCGCGGTGAACGGGAATGCCGCCACCATCGGGAACATGGCGCTGCGCGATGTGCGCATCCTGCTGCCGCAGTCCGAGGAATACACCAACGCCAAGGGCGGTAAGGCCGTGATCGCGTTCAGCGTGATCAACCAGGGCTCCGCTCGTGCCGACGAGCTGGTCAGCGTCACCAGCGATCTCGGCCAGGTGAAGATCACCCCCGAGAAGCCGCAGCTGGCGCCGGGGCAGACCGTGGTCGCCGCCGGTCCCGCCGCCACGGCCGGCTCCGCGCCGACCTCGAGTGCCGCGCCGACCTCCGCTCCGGAGCACGGCGCCACCGCGAACGAAGAGGGCGCGGGTACCGCCGATCAGCCGGCCGACCCCGACGCGCACCCGATCCTGGTCGAGGTCACCGGCCTCACCAAGGATGTCGTGGCGGGTCTGACCTACGGTGTGACCTTCAACTTCAAGGACGCCGGCACCGTCGCCGTGCAGGTGCCCGTCGACGCCGGCCCGGACACCCCGCGTCACGAGTCGGCCACCGTCGCCGAGCACAAGGGGCACTGAGAGCCGGGGCCGACCCCGCTGCCCGTGGTTTCGGTGTCGGGGATATCGGTCCTGTCGCCGGGGCTGGCTAGGCTGCGCACGTGGCCAAGGTGAAATCGCTCTACCGGTGTTCGTCCTGCGGTAACGAGGTTGCCAAGTGGGTGGGGCGATGCCCGGGGTGCAGTGAGTGGGGGACCGTCGACGAGGTGGCGGTGTCCGCTGCCTCGCGATCGAGTTCCGCATCGGGTGCCGCCGGTCGGCGCGCACTGCTTCCCTCCACAGCCGCCGCACCCATCTCCACCATCGATTCGAAGGTCACCCGGGCCCGGCCCACCGGTGTCGCCGAATTGGATCGGGTACTGGGCGGGGGCGTGGTGCCCGGTTCGGTGGTGCTGCTGTCAGGTGAGCCCGGTGTCGGTAAATCGACACTGCTGCTCGAGGTCGCCCACCGGTGGGCGCGGCAGCGCGAGGAACGGGCGCTCTATGTCACCGCCGAGGAATCGGCCGGGCAGGTCCGGCTGCGGGCCGACCGCACCGGGGCGGTGCACGAAAGGGTCTATCTCGCAGCGGAATCCGATCTCGCCACGATTCTCGGCCATATCGACCAGGTCCAGCCGACGCTGCTGGTCGTCGATTCGGTGCAGACCATGCTGGCCGCCGACGCCGACGGTGTGATCGGCGGGGTGACCCAGGTCCGGGCCGTCACCGCCGCGCTGACCTCACTGGCCAAGGCCAGCGGTATCGCGGTGCTGCTGGTCGGGCACGTCACCAAGGACGGCAACGTCGCCGGGCCGCGCACCCTCGAACATCTGGTGGACGTGGTGCTGCAGTTCGAGGGCGACAAGCACTCCACTCTGCGCATGGTGCGCGGTATCAAGAACCGCTTCGGCAGTGCCGACGAGGTGGGCTGTTTCGAACTGCACGACGACGGGATCGCCGGAGTCAGCGATCCGTCCGGGCTGTTCCTGCACCACCGGGCCGATCAGGTGGCGGGTACCGCGATCACGGTCGCGATGGACGGTAAGCGCCCGCTGCTGGGCGAGGTGCAGGGACTGACCGTCGCCACGCAGGTGCCCGCGCCGCGCCGCGCGGTCAGCGGGCTGGACTACAACCGGGTGTCGATGGTGCTGGCGGTGCTGCAGAGCCGCTGCGGGGTGTATCTCGGCAAGCACGACGTCTACGCCGCGACGGTCGGCGGTATGCGACTGACCGAACCCGCCGCCGATCTGGCGGTGGCCGTCGCGATAGCCGGTTCCGAACGTGACATTCCGCTGCGTGCCGGCATGGTGGTGCTCGGTGAGGTCGGCTTGGCCGGTGAAGTCCGGCGCGTCACCGGGGTCGGGCGTCGGCTGCGCGAGGCCGAGCGGCTAGGTTTCACGGAGGCGTTGGTACCGCCGGGTACCGATCTGTCCGGTATCACCATGAAGGTGCACGAGGTCGCGAATGTACGTGCGGCACTTGCCTCGAGTGGTTTGTCCAAGCGACGACGCGAGCATGTGGAGGCATCGTGAGCGACACTTGCGCAGCTGCTTGCGAGGCCGACCGGGTGCGGGTGTCCCGCAGAACGCAGGAGGCGGAATGATCCCAGGTCGTTGGGTGACCCACCTGCTCGGTCGGCCCGTACCGCGCGCGCGGTCGACCGCCCCGGCGGAGGCCGGTGCCGCCGAGGAACCGGACCCGGCCGCCACCATCGCGCGGCTGGTACCGGGGACCGAACTGCGCGACGGTATCGACCGGATCCTGCGCGCGCGTACCGGCGGCCTGATCGTGCTCGGTCACGACGAACGCCTGGAACGGATCTGCGACGGCGGCTTCGAGCTCGATGTGGACTTCTCGCCGACCCGGCTGCGGGAACTGTCGAAAATGGATGGCGCCGTGGTGCTCTCGACCGACGGCACCCGGATCCGACGCGCCAATGTGCATCTGGTTCCCGATCATTCCCTGCCGACCGCCGAATCGGGTACCCGGCACAAGGCCGCCGAGCGGACCGCGGCGCAGACCGGATTTCCGGTGGTGTCGGTGAGCCGTTCGACCGGCATCGTCACGGTGTACCTCGCCGGCACCCGGCATCTGATCCAGGCCTCCGAGACGATTCTGGCGCGCGCCAATCAGGCGATGGCGACCCTCGAGCGATATCGCTCCCGCCTGGACGAGACCACCCGGCAGCTGTCACTGGTCGAGCTGAACGACTGCGCCACCCTGCGCGATGTACTCGCGGTGGTGCACTGTCTGGAACTGGTGCGGCGGGTGGCCAGGGAGATCGGTTCCGATGTGGACGAACTCGGTGTGGACGGGCGGCAACTGGCGTTGCAGCTGGCCGAACTGGTCGGCAACACCGATATGCTGCGCCGATTGCTGGTGCGCGACTATCTGTGCGGTGAACCGGCCGGGAACGCGGAACTCGACCGTGCCCTGGCCGGTCTCGACAACCTGCTCGAGGTCGATCTGCTGGAGCTGACCAATCTCGCACCGCCGCTGGGGTTTCCGGCCACCCTCGACGCGCTCGACGCCGCGGTCGGACCGCGGGGATACCGGGTGCTCGCCGAGATCCCGCGAGTGCCGCTGCTGCGGGCCGAACCGGTGATCGCCGCATTCGGTTCGCTGTCGGGGCTGGTGTCGGCGAGCGCCGCGGAAATCGAGGTGGTGAGTGGTATCGATACCGAACTCGCTCGCCAGATCCGGGAGGGTCTGGCCCGGCGCGCGGAACCCGGCACGGTGTGAACCGGATCAGGCGATATTGAACGTCTCGGGCGCGCTGCGTACCGAACCGAACTGCGCCACCACGGCATAACCACCGGCCGGCACCGGAACCCGATCACCGGCGCACCCCGGCTGCGAGGTGGTGGCCGACCAGGTCAGGGTGAACGCGGCCTGCTGCCCGCCGTTGAGGGTGCGCACATCGGCCGGACCGCCCTCGTCGCAGTCGGTGCTCGACCACAGCCGACGCTGCCCGTCCAGCGATTGCACCCACACCTGCTGCAGTCCCGACCCCATGTCGCGGGTGCAGGCGGCGGTGGAGATATTGGTGATGACGACGGTGAACACCGGCTGCTCACCCGTCTTGTAGGTGGGCTGTCCGACATTCGACTTCAGCGCGATGGACTGATCCGGGCATTGTGCGGGGGTCCCGTTCGCGGTGGAGTTGACCGTGCCCGAGGCGGGGGGCCCGGACGGGGAGGGTTTCGCACTGCTGGGACCGGAGGTGCCGGTGGCCGCTGCCGAGGTGGAGGCGGCCGCGGCCGCCTTGGGATCCTTGTCGCCCCCGCCACCGCGCAGCAACAACATCGCCAGCCAGATGACCAGGGCGAGCGCGACGATCAGCGCGCCGATGGCGAGCAGGCGGCGACGCCAGTAGATCTCCGGCGGGAGCGGTCCATTGGGTTCCAGCACGGAAACAACGGTAAGTCCACGATCGGGCCGTCCCCTTCAGGTACGCGGCGTGTCGGCGCCGAATCGGCGGTGACGCCGGGTACATTTCGCGCCGCTCACGACGATGTTCGTGAGCGGCGCGGTCGCCTGGGCGGGAAGGACTGGGGCTCAGACCGTTTCGCCGATATCGCCGATGACCTGGTGCAACTGGGCGCGGCCGTCCGCGAGCTTGTAGTTCACGCACGCGATGGCGCAGCGTCCGGACTCCACCCGATCGGACACGATCTTCGAACGCTGGGTCAGCAGCCGCGCGGTCTCCTGCACGTGCCGGGCCTCGAGTTCGTCGACCTCGCTGAGGCCATCGCGGCGACCCGTGAGGATGGACGGAGTGACCCGCTCGACCACGCTGCGGATGAATCCGCCCGGCACATTGCCGTCGTCCAGCGCATCGATGGTGGCACGGACCGCGCCACAGCTGTCGTGTCCGAGCACCACGATCAGCGGCACGTTGAGGATCTCGACGCCGTATTCGATCGAGCCGAGGACGGATTCGTCGACGACGTGACCGGCGGTGCGGACCACGAACATATCGCCGAGGCCCTGGTCGAAGATGATCTCCGCGGCCACCCGGGAGTCACCGCACCCGAACAGGATCGCTCGGGGATGCTGGCCGGTGACGAGTTTGGCGCGGTCCGCGGCGCCCTGACCGGGATGCTGCAGGGTGCCGTTGACGAACCGGTCGTTACCCTCACGGAGAGACTTCCAGGCACTGATCGGGTTGGTATGAGGCATGCGTCCCATTTTCCATAGGTTTCCCACTACCGGCGAGTCCGCTCGGGTTACAGCCGGGCAAACAAGCACCGGCCGTGCGGCCGAAACCGCGGTGAAGGGGTGAGCGTGGACGCCGATGTTCTGATCGATTGGTACGGCGCCGCGGCCCGTGACCTGCCATGGCGCCGTCCCGAGGTGAGCGCCTGGCAGATTCTGATGAGCGAGATCATGCTGCAGCAGACGCCGGTGGTCCGGGTCGAGCCGATCTGGCGGGAATGGGTGGACCGCTGGCCGGTTCCGTCCGCGATGGCCGCGGCGTCACCGGGGGAGGTGCTGCGGGCGTGGGGCAAACTCGGCTATCCGCGTCGGGCGCTGCGACTGCACGAGTGCGCCCGAGTGCTCGCGGCCGAGCACGGCGACGTCGTGCCCGACGATGTGGAGGTGTTGCTCGGACTGCCGGGCATCGGCGCGTACACCGCGCGTGCGGTGGCCTGCTTCGCCTATGGGCAGCGGGTTCCGGTCGTGGACACCAATGTCCGCCGGGTCGTCGCGCGGGCCGTGCACGGCCGGGCGGAGGCCGGTAATCCGCGCTCCCGCGATCTGGCCGAGACCGAGGAACTGCTGCCGGTGCGGATCGACCGGGCGGCGGTGTTCTCCGCCGCGCTGATGGAGCTCGGCGCGACGGTGTGCACCGCGCGCACGCCGGACTGCGACGGCTGCCCGCTGCCGCGCTGCAGCTGGGTCGCCGCGGGCCGCCCCGCCTCGGATGTCGTGCGCCGCACCCAGAAATACGACGGCACCGATCGGCAGGCCCGCGGCCGGCTGCTGGATGTGCTGCGCGGCGCGACCGGTCCGGTCGAACGGGTGGCTCTCGACATGGCCTGGACCCGGGACCCGGGCCAGCGGGATCGAGCGCTGGATTCGTTGCTGGTCGACGGGCTGATCGAGCAGACCGGCGACGGACTGTTCGCCCTCGCCGGGGAGGGCTGAACGCGGTCTGTGGACCGGTGCCGGTCGGCACGGGCGGTGCCTCGGTCGGCGAGAGCGGAACGGGCGAAGGCGGCGGGGCGATGAACGAATTCCCAGTACCGGCGGCGAATTACAGTTCGGCGCGTGAGGCTGCTGCTGGATTGACCGTTCGTTCTCGCTTGGATCTATGTCCTGACCTCGGTCGTTCTCGGGCCGGTGATCTATCTGGGCGGCTACACCCTCTTCACGCACGGGGTCGGCGACTTCTGCGACGGGATCAACGGCGGTGACGCCGCCCGCGAGGAGGTGTTCCGGCGCGCGCAGATCTTTCAGGTGACAGGCGCGGTCGTCATGCTGGCGGCCGGGCTCGTCCTGCTGATCCGGTTGTGGACGCATCGCGATCGGCTGCGCTGGTACTTCACCGCCACGAGCGGCGCGGCGATCATGTTGATGATGGCGGCCTTCGGCCTGCTCATACTGGCGTCCGGACCGGGCGGTCAGAGCTGCTAGGAATCGCGTCCAACGGGACGGCCGCTGCGGTACGCGCCGCGCGACGCCGGGCGTCGGCGACCGGACGGCCGACGAACCGGCACAGCAGATAGATCACGAACGAGATGGTCGTGATGAAGGTCGAGACCGGCACACCGGGCGCCAACGATGCCAGAATGCCCCCGACCGCGGCGATCTCGGCGAAAACGACCGACAGCACCGTCGCCCGCAGCGGGCTCGCGGTGAGCTGCGCGGCGGCCGCGGCCGGGGTGATCAGCAGCGACAGCACCAGCAGCGCACCGACGATCTGCACGCCGAAGGCCGCGGTCACGCCCAGCAGCACCGCGAACACCACCGACAGCGCGCGCACCGGAACTCCGCGCGCCACCGCCACCTCCGGGTCGGTGCTGGCGAACAGCAGTGGCCGGTAGATGAACGCGAGCACCAGCAGCACACCGATCGTGCACAGCGACAGTGAGGTCAGGCCGTTGCCGCCGACGCTGACCACCTGCCCGGTCAGCAGCGAGAACTTGGAACCGGCGCGGCTGGGCCCCAGCCACAGGAACAGCACCGACAGGCCGAGGCCGAACGACATCACCACCGCGATCACCGAATCGCGTTCGCGCGCTTTCGAACCCAGCAGTCCGAACATGACGGCCGCCACCACCGAACCCACGATGGCGCCGGCGCCCACTCCGATTCCCACCAGCAGGGCCGCGGCCGCGCCGGTCAGCGACAACTCGCTCGTGCCGTGCACCGCGAACGACATCTGCCGGTTCACCACCAGCGGCCCGATCACACCGGCGAGCAGGCCCAGCAGCGCCGCGGCGATCAGGGCCTGCTGCACGAAGTCGTAGGACAGCAGATCCGCGGTGGTGGTGAAGTCGAGCATCTTGCCGAACACATCGGAGAGCTTCTCGTTCACAGTCCGGCTCCCTCACCGTGATGGGTGCCGAGCGCATCGATCTCGTCACCGGTACCGACGACCACCAACCGGCCGCGTACCCGCAGCACGTCGACCTCGGTGCCGTACAGCTCCGACAGCACCGCCGAGGTCATCACCTCGTCCGGGGTGCCGATCCGGAACTTGCCGTCCACCAGGTAGAGCACCCGATCGACCAGCGGCAGAATCGGATTGATCTCGTGGGTCACGAACAGCACCGCGGTGTCGTGGGTGCGGCGGCGACGATCGATGAGCTCGGATACCAGCCGCTGATTGGCCAGATCGAGGCTCAGCAGCGGTTCGTCGCACAACAGCACCCGCGGATCTCCGGCCAGCGCCTGGGCCACCCGCAGCCGTTGCTGCTCGCCGCCGGACAGCGACTCCAGCGGTGCGGTCGCGAAGCGCTCGGCACCGACCTGCGCGATGGCATCGGCGACCCGGCGGCGGCGCGCCCCGCGCCCGCGCCAGCCCAGGCCCCAGCGATGGCCGTCCACGCCAAGGCCGACCAGGTCGACGCCGCGCAACTGCACGCCCGCGTCGATCGTCTTCTGTTGTGGCACATAGCCGATTCGCGGATTGCCCAGCCGCGCCGGTGTCCCGGCCACTTCGACGGAGCCCGCGCTCGGCGTGAGCTGCCCCAGCAGCATCCGCAGCAGGGAGGTCTTCCCGGAACCGTTGGGGCCCAGCACCGCGACGAATTCACCGGGTGCGATGTCGAGGTCGAGCCCCTGCCACAGGGTGCGAGGCCCGAAAGCCAGGCCCGCGCCCCGCAGGGATACCGCGGGGGCGCCCGCCGCGCGAACCTCGGTGGCCGCCGCGGGATCGGTCGATGTTGCCGCCGGGTTCGTCACAGCTGTCGCCGGTTGTGTCGCGGTCGTCGCCGGTGCGCCGTCCGGATCGCAGAACGAGCAGTCCGCATCGTCGAAACGGGACGAGCTCGCACCGGAATCGGCGCGGGCCGATTCCGGATGCGCGGCGCCACCGCCGGCGTTCGATTCGTTCGCCGGTGGTGCGTCGTCGGCGACGACCGCTTCCGTCGTTTCGGTTCGTGTCTGTCCCGTCACCGCAACTCTCCTCAGCCGAGCGCCGCGGCCAGCGCGTTCGCGTTGTCGGTCTGCCATTTCACGAAATCGGTGTTCTCCGGCAGGGTTTCGGTCACCTCGACGACCGGCACACCGGCGCGTTTCGCGGTGGATGCCACATCCTGGGTCGTCTTGTCCTCGGTCTGGATGTTGTAGACGAGCGCGCGAACCTGCTTGGTGTTCAGCAGATCCCGGACCGCGGCCAGATCGGCGGGCGCCGGATCGGTGCCCTGTTCGATCGCCTCCTCGAATTCGTGCGGCGTGCGATCGTCGGTATCGGCGGCGAGCAGCAGGTAGTGCGCCAGCGGTTCGGTCTGCAACACCGGCGACTTCGGGTGCGCGGCAGCGATTTTCGCGGTGAGGGCGGTGACACCGGCCAGCTGCCCGCGCAGTGCGGCGGCGCGATCGGTGAATGCCTGCCGATGCGCGGGATCGATGTCGCCGAGCTCTGCGGCGATCTTGTCGGCCACCGCGCTCACGGTGTTCATGTCGTACCAGATGTGCTCGTTCTCGTCGTGGGCCGCGGCACCCGTACGCAGGTCGTAGGCCGCGAGGGTGGGCTTGTCCCGCCCCTCGGCCGCCTTCGACGCGAACTCGTCGTAGTCGCCGCCGTTGTAGATCACCAGGGCGGCCTCGCGGATCGCGGCGGCATCCGACGGGGTGGTCTGGTACGAGTGCGGGTCGACGGTGGGGTTGTCGATGATCGATTTCACCTCGACATCCGGCCCGCCCACGACGGCGGCGACGCTGCCCCAGACATCGGTGGAGGCGACGATTCTGGGCTTACCCGAATCCGAGGATGTTCCCGAGCAGGCGGCCAGCGTGAATGCGGTGGTGGCTCCCAGCGTGACGACAGCGATTCTGGCGACGAGATTTCTGATCACGCGGGTACTCCTGCACAGCCATTAACGGAAACGATTTCCATTAACTGTAGCGTATGCGTCCCGAACCGAGTTGCCGGACCGGCCGGTTTCGGTTGTGAACCCGGCCACGAACAGGGCCCGTGATCACTCGATCGGAGCGATCACGGGCCCGGGACGAGACGGTCGGGGAATTCGGCCGGATACCGCTACTGCGCGAGCGCGGCCACCGGCTGGCTCAGCAGCTGGGCGCAACGCAGCAGACCCAGATGGCTGTAGGCCTGCGGATGATTGCCCAGCGAACGTTCGGCCACCGGATCGTATTCTTCACTCAGGAGACCGGTCGGACCGGCCACGTCCACCAGCTGTGCGAACAGCGCCTCGGCGTCCTCGCGCTTACCGATCAGCAGATAGGCCTCCACCAGCCAGGCGGCACACAGGTGGAAGCCGCCCTCACCGCCCGGCAGGCCGTCGTCGTGGTGGTAGCGGTACACGGTCGATCCGCTGCGCAGCTCGGCCTCGGTGGCCACCACGGTGGCGGCGAAGCGCGGATCCGACGGTTCGATCAGACCGCTGAGGCCGATGTGCAGGGTGGCCGCGTCCAGATCGGTCCCGTCGTAGGCTGCGGTGTAGGACTGCACCTGCTCGTTCCAGCCCTTGGCCTTGACCTCTTCGGAGATGGTGTCGCGCAACTCGACCCAGGCCGGGTCGGCCGGGCGGTCGAACTTCGCCGCCAGCTTCAGGGCGCGGTCCGCGGTGAGCCAGCCCATCACCTTCGAATAGACGTGATGGCGCGGATTGCCGCGGATCTCCCAGATGCCGTGGTCGGGTTCGTTCCAGCGGCGCTGGACCGCGGAGACCATGGCGTGCACGAGTTCCCAGTCCCGGTCGGGCAGGGCCTTGGCCGGATTCAGGATGCCCTTGGCCTCGCGAGCCTCGGCGAGAGCGCTGATCAGATCGACGATCGGTCCGAAGACGTCCAGCTGGACCTGCATATTCGCCGCGTTTCCGATGCGCACCGGCCGCGAACCGGCATAGCCGGGAAGCTGGTCCAGTACCGCCTCCGGCGGCAAGGTCTCGCCGTAGAGGGTGTAGAGCGGGTGCAGGCGTTCGGGCCCGGGCAGGGTGTCGAGCACCCGATGGGTCCAGGCCAGGAAGTCCTCGGCCTCGGCCAGTGAGCCCAGGGCCACCAGCGCATGTGCGGTGAGTGCGGCATCGCGCAGCCAGCAGTAGCGGTAGTCCCAGTTGCGGACGCCGCCGATGTCCTCGGGCAGTGAGGTGGTGGCCGCGGCCATGATCGAGCCGGACGGGGCGTGCACCAGGCCGCGCAGGGTCAGCGCCGAGCGCTTCATCAGATCGCGCTTCAGCGGCGGCAGCTCCAGATCCGCGGACCAATCGCGCCAGTACCGCTCGGCCTCGTTGCGCCGCTCCGGCTCGCTGACCATGGCCGGGGCGAGATCGGATGTGCCGCAGCGCATCTCGAGCACGATCGGACCTTCGGAGGGATCGACGACCGCGCGGGCGACGTGGTGGATGCCCTCCTCGGAGATCTCCCACTGCACGCCGGGGGAGCGCAGCACGATCGGATCGTTGGTGCCGTGCACGCGCAGGCCCGCGGGCTCGCGGACCAGCGTCACCGGTACCTGCCCGAACTCCGGGCGCGGGGCGAAGGTGACCACGGCCTTGGCATCACCGGTGATGACCCGGGTCAGATCGGTCCGTTCCAGGATCGCGTCGTGCGGCAGGTAGTCCACGACTTTCAAACTGGACCAACGAGTTTCGACGGTCATGGTGCCGTCGACATAGCGCTGTGACAGCGGCAGGCCCTGCCGCTCCGGGGCGATCGTGAAATGTCCGGCCGCCGGTCCGCCGAGCAGGTGGGCGAAGACGGCCGCGGAATCCGGTTCGGGGTGGCAGAACCAGGTGACGGTGCCGTCCGGGGTCAGCAGTGCCTTGGAGCGCGGCGAGGCGAGCATGGTCAGCCGCTCGATCCGCGGGGCCGAGGCACCGGCCAGCCAGGTGCGGCGTTCTTCGAGCAGATACGCCAGCGCCCTGGCCACTTCCTCGGTACTGGCCACGCGGAATTCGGCACGGCTCTCACCGTCGCCGACCTTGATCCCGATATCCGGTCCGGACAGCCGGGCGAAGGCCTTCTCGTCGGTGACGTCGTCGCCGAAGAAGACCGCGGCCGACGCACCTTCCTGATGCCGGATGATGTCGAGGGCAGCGCCCTTGTCGGTCTGGACGACGGCCAGTTCGATGACCGCCTTGCCCTCGGTGACCTGGACGCCGACCCAGCTCGCCGGCCCCTGCCGGGCTTGCTGCAGGGCACGGCGGCCCACCTCGGGAGAGGCGTTGCGCACATGCAGCGCGGTACTCGCGGGTTTGGTCTCGACGGCCACGCCGGGGTTGTCCTCGGCGATGGCGGACAGTGCGTGCTGGACCTCGGCCAGCAGCTGGCGGGCATCGTTGTCGATGGCGTGCACGAAGCCGACATCGAACTCCGAGCCATGGCTTCCGATCAATTGGACCTCGACCGGAAGCCGGGACAGCGCCGCGAGATCTCGCAGCGCGCGGCCGGAGATCACGGCCGCGGTGGTAGTGGTCAAGCCGGCTAGCGCGCGCAATGCGCTGACCGACTCCCGATGGGGATAGGCCTTTGCCGGATCGGAGACTATGGGCGCGATTGTCCCGTCGTAGTCCGAAGCGACCAGTAGCCGCGGTACGCGCGCTACGGCCGAGAGGGCTCGGCGAAGTTCGAGTGGCAGATCCTGTGCGCTCACGCATCCAACCTAGTGATCGGAGGGTTTTCCAGGGGGCGCGAGAAACTTTACTGGGTGCGGTTTGCCGCCTTGTTCGCGCAGTGATACGCGCTGTTTACATGCATATTTCCAGGTACCGGACCGTGTGGTCCGGTACCTGGAAGCACAGCCGGGCGACTAGGACTTCTCGCCCAGCAGAAGATCGACGGTCAGTTCGAGGCGTTCGGCCACGTCGGTGGCCGAGGCGCGCCGGGTGAGCCAGGCGACCAGATTCGACAACCACACATCGCTGATGACCCGGGCGATGGCCAGATCGCGTTCCGACGGCTCGCCCTCGTTGACGGCGCGGGCGAAGAAGCGGTCCATCACCTTGCCGACGCGATCGACCTCGGCGGCCGCGGACGCATCGGCGAACATGAACGCTCGCGTCATCGCCTCGGTCAGCAGCGGGTCGCGCTGCATGGCCCGGGTGACCTGGGTCAGCATCAGGTGCATGCGCTCCTGTGCGGTCTGACCGGCCAGCGGTTTGCGTTTGCTGTCGAACTGCTCGAATTCCCGGGCCAGCGCCGAGACCAGCAGATGCACCTTGGACGGGAAATACCGGTACAGGGTGCCGACCGCGACATCGGCCCGTTCGGCCACTGCGCGCATCTGCACGGCGTCGTAACCGCCCTTGGAGGCGAGCGCGAGGGTGGCGTCGAGAATGCGTTTGCGCCGCTCACGCTGCGCGGCCGAACTCAGCTCGTCCTCGCTGAGGGTGCTGACCGTCGCGCGGTTGCGGGCTCCGTTCTGCGCACCCGAGTCGGCTGCCTGCTCTCGGGAGGGACTGGCCATTCAAAAGTCCTTTCCTGCACACACGTCGGACTGGCGTTGGCTGACGCGGCCGTTCGGCTGCCGGGAGCGCCTCTTGACTTACGCCCGATCGTCACATTAGAACATGTTCTAGGTGTGGGAGTCACGCCGGAAAGGCGGTATGGAGTGTGACCATCGCCACCACTGACGAGCATAAAGCCGTTCAGGAGTCGATGCGTGGATGGGCAGCGGCGGTCCAGCCGATTGCAACAATGCGCAGTGGCGCGCCGGGGTTTTGGCGTGAATTCTGGCCTGGCCTGGTGGGCCTCGGCGTTTTCAGCATCGCGGTGCCGGAGGAATCCGGCGGTGCGGGCGGCGGCGTGAGCGATCTGGCCGTGCTGATCGAGCAGGCGGCGCATGACCTGGTAGGCGGGCCGGTGACGGCTACCGCGCTGGCCGGCCTCGTTGCCGGTGACACCCTCGACGAGGATACGCCCTGCGGTATAGCCCTTGGCGAGCCGGTTGTGGTGTCGCACAACGGAACCGGACCGCTGGAGGTGACCGGCACCTGGGATGCGGTTTACGGCGCGGACGAGCACACCGCATTGCTGCTACCGGTGCGTTCCGGTGAGCGGGAGCTGTGGTGCCTGCTCGATGCAGGAACCGCGGGTGTGCGGATCGAGGCGCTGCCGGCGCTGGATCTCGGTGTTCCGCTGGCCCGGGTCGAATGCGACAAGGTCGCCGTGCCCGCCGAGCGGGTCTTCGAACCGGACGTCGCGGTATCGGATCTGGCCGCCGCGCTGGTGGCCGCCGAGGCCGCCGGAATCGCGGGCTGGTGCCTGGAGACCGCGGTCGAGTACGCGAAGGTGCGTGAGCAGTTCGGGCGCAGGATCGGTGAATTCCAGGCGATCAAGCACATCTGCGCCTGGATGCTGTGCCGTACCGAGCAGACCCGGGCCGTCGCGGCGGATGTCGCGGCAGCCGTGGACTCCGGTAGCGGGGAAATCGCCCTGTCGGCGGCCATCGCCATGACGGTCGCGCTGGACGCCGCCGTCGAGAATGCCAAGGACTGCATCCAGGTCCTGGGCGGCATCGGTTTCACCTGGGAGCACGACGCGCATCTGTATCTGCGCCGGGCGAGCGCGCTGCGGTCGCTGCTGGGCGGATCGGCGCGCTGGCGGGCCGAGGTCGCGCGGCTGACCCAGGCGGGTCTGCGCCGCACGGTCGGTGTCGATCTGGGCGCGGACGGGGAAAGTGCCTGGGAGGCGGCCGGTCTGGACGAGGCTCAGGACGCGGTCCTGGCCGCCGAACTGGACCGGATCGCGGCACTGCCGGTCGCCGAGCAGCGCACCGCACTCGCCGAGGCGGGTCTGCTGGCCCCGCATTGGCCGGCGCCCTACGGCCGTGGTGCGGGCCCGTTGCTGCGGACCCGGATCGACGATCGGATCCGCAAGGCGGGTATCGAACTGCCGGAGCTGGCGATCGCCAACTGGGCGATCCCGACCCTGCTGCAGTGGGGTACGCCCGAGCAGATCGAGCGTTATGCCGGGCCCACCCTCACCGGTGAGGTGATCTGGTGCCAGCTGTTCTCCGAACCGGGCGCGGGCTCGGATCTGGCGGCGCTGCGTACGGTCGCCGAACGGGTCGAGGGCGGTTGGAAACTGCGTGGCCAGAAAGTCTGGACCTCGCTGGCCGACCGTGCGACCTGGGGAATCTGCCTGGCGCGCACCGATGCGTCGGCGCCCAAGCACAAGGGGATCAGCTACTTCCTGGTCGATATGAACAGTGCCGGGCTCGAGATCCGGCCGCTGGTGGAGATCACCGGTGAGGCGCGCTTCAACGAGGTGTTCCTCGACGATGTGTTCGTCCCGGACGACTGCCTGGTCGGTGATCTGAACAACGGCTGGCGAATCGCCCGTTCGACATTGTCGGCGGAGCGGATCGCGATGGGCGGCAAGGGAATCGGCGAGGAACTCGAGGCGGTGATCACCGCCGCCCCGACCTCCGGTCCGGGTGCGGAAGTGGTGGCCGACCGGCTCGGCGCGCTGGTCGCCGAATCGGTGGCGGGCACCCTGCTCGAGGCCCGCGCAGCCCAGAAGTTGCTGTCCGGCGGCGATCCCGCGGCGGAGAGCAGCGTACGCAAACTGGTCGGTGTTCGGCACCGGCAGGCGGTCGCCGAGTTCGCCGCCGAACTGTCCGGTACGGCGGGTGCTCTCGACACCGAAGTGGTGAAGGAATTCCTGCTCACACGCTGTTTGTCGATTGCCGGTGGAACCGAGCAGATCCTGTTGACCGTCGCCGGTGAACGGATTCTCGGCCTGCCGCGCGAAGCGCAGGGTTAGTCCCATTTCACATCGGGAGCTTTGAATGGACTTCACCAGGGACGAGAGCCAAGACGCTGTCGCCGAGGTTGTCGTTAGTTTGCTGGAACGCGAGAGCGCGCGCGATATCGCGCTGTGGCCCACCATCACCGAGAGCGGTCTGCTGGCCGTACCGCTGCCGGAACGGTTCGGTGGCGACGATATGGGCCTGCTGGAGGTGTCGGCCATGCTCACCGAGCTGGCCACCGATGCCGCCCAGACCCCGGCCCTGGTCACCCTGGGCTTCGGGGTGCTACCACTGCGGGCCGTCGGATTGCCCGACGCGGTGGCGGAGCAGGTGTTCCCGGCCGTCGCGGAAGGCGCGGTCCTGACCGCGGCCCTGCACGAGCCGGGTGCGCCGTTCGTGACCAAGCCGGCGACCTCCGGGGTATCCGACGGTGTCACCGTGCGGGTCACCGGCTCCAAGGTCGCGGTTCCCTATGCCGATACCGCGCGCTGGATTCTGGTGCCCACCGATAACGGCATCGCGGTGGTCGGCGGTGATGCGGCCGGTATCACCCGCACACCGAGCCCGAGCTCGGACGGTGTGCCGGAATTCTCGGTGCGCTTCGAGGGCGTCGAGATCCCGGCCGAGCAGCTGCTGCCCGACGGCCTCACCGAGCTGCACCGCTTCGCACTGGCGAGCATCGGTGCGGTCGCCGACGGTCTGCTCAAGGGCGTGGTGGCGCTGACCGCGGAACATGTCCGCACCCGGCAGCAGTTCGGCCGGGCGCTGGCGCAGTTCCAGGCCGTCGCGCAGGAGATCGCCGATGTGTATGTCGTGTCGCGCACCCTCAGCGTCGCGGCCGCCTCGGCGGTATGGGCACTCGCCGCCGACGATCGCGGTGCCGAACATTGCGAGCGCATCGACGATGATCTGGATGTGCTGGCGTTCGCGGTCGCCGACGAATTGCCCAGGGCCATGCAGATGAGTCACCACCTGCACGGTGGACTCGGCGTCGACATGACCCACCCTCTGCACCGCTACTACTCACAGGCCAAGGACATCGCCCGCTGGCTCGGCGGTGCGTCGTTCCGGCTGGACCGATTGGGAGTCAGATGTTCATCGAACTGACCGCGGAACAGCGGCAACTGCGGGACGAATTACGTTCCTATTTCACCGGTCTCGTCACTCCCGAAGAGGAGGCCGAGATGCAGGTCAACCGGCACGGCGATGCCTACCGGACAGTGGTCAAGCGGATGGGCCGCGACGGCAAGCTCGGACTGGGCTGGCCGAAGGAGTACGGCGGCGCCGGCTTCGGCCCGCTGGAACAGCAGATCTTCTACAACGAGGCGGTGCGCGCGGATGTGCCCGTCCCGCTGGTCACCCTGCTGACCGTCGGCCCGGCGTTGCAGTCGTTCGGCACCGAGGAGCAGAAGCGGAAGTTCCTACCCGGAATCCTCACCGGCGACGTGCATTTCGCGATCGGCTACTCCGAACCCGATGCCGGTACCGACCTCGCGGCATTGCGCACCTCGGCGGTGCGTGACGCGAACGGTGACTGGATCGTCAACGGGCAGAAGATCTTCACCACCGGCGCGCACGAGGCCGATTTCGTCTGGCTGGCGGTGCGGACGGGTTCGGTGGAGTCCCGGCACAAGGGCATCACGATCCTCATCGTGGACACCACCGATCCGGGCTACTCCTGGACGCCGATCATCACCGCCGACGGCGCCCACCACACCAACGCCACCTACTTCGACAATGTGCGCGTGCCCGCGAGCATGACCGTCGGCGAGGAGAACGGCGGCTGGAAGCTCATCACCACCCAGCTCAATCACGAGCGGGTGAGCCTGGGCCCGTCCGGCAAGATCGAGCAGCTCTACGAGCGGGTCCGGGAATGGGCGCGCAAGCAGGGTGTTCTCGGTGAAACCGACGTCCGCCGCGCGCTGGGCCGGTTGCACGCCATGGTGCGGCTCAACGAACTGCTGAACTGGCAGGTCGCCTCGAACATGGAGCGCCCGGACGCCGATCAGCGCGATGTGATCGCCGACGCCTCGGCCACCAAGGTGTACTCGACCGAGGCGCTGCAGGAGGCGGGCCGGATCTCCGAGGAGATCGTGGGCCGCTTCGGTGATCCGGCCGATCAGGCCACAGCGGACCTGTTGACCTGGCTGGACAAGCGCACCAAGCAGAACCTGGTCGTCACCTTCGGCGGCGGCGTCAACGAGATCATGCGGGAGCTCATCGCTCAGATGGGCCTGCGCCTGCCCCGAGTACCGAGATAGGAGTCATCCACCGTGACACAGTCATTCACGGCCGACGAGATTCGCGAGGGACTCGAGAAGATCAAGGCGGCGGGGGAATCCGCGCCGCGGGCGGGTCGCGACCCGATCAATCAGCCCATGATCAACAACTGGGTCGAGGCCCTCGGTGACGCCAATCCGATCTACGTCGACGAGGACGCCGCGACCGCGGCCGGACATCCCGGCATCGTCGCGCCACCGGCCATGGCGCAGGTCTGGACCATGCTGGGCCTGGGCGGCGCGCGCGCCGACGACGATCCGATGACCCGGACGAACGAGTTGTTCGACGCCGCCGGATTCACCTCGGTGGTCGCCACCAACTGCGAGCAGACCTACCACCGCTACCTGCGGCTCGGTGAACAGGTGACGGTGCGTTCGAGCGTCGACGAGATCGTCGGCCCCAAGCGGACCGGCCTCGGCGAGGGCTGGTTCACCACCTACCGCACCAACTGGTACGTCGGTGATGAACTGGTCACCGAGATGCTGTTCCGGATGCTGAAGTTCATCCCCGGCACCGGCAAGCAGGCCGCCCCGGCCGAACCCGGTGCGGTCTCGGCGGAGGATCTGGCCAAGCGGGTCCGGCCCACCGTCTCGAAGGACACCGAATTCTTCTGGGACGGAGTCGAACTCGGGGAGCTGCGGATTCAGCGGCGACCCGACGGCTCGCTGCAGCATCCGCCGGTTCCGGCGCTGTGGAAGGACCACACCGAGCAGACCGACTATGTCGTGGCCTCCGGACGTGGCACGGTCTTCAGCTTCGTGGTCCATCACGCGCCCAAGGTGCCCGGCCGGCAACTGCCGTATGTGGTGGCCCTGGTCGAACTGGAGGAAGGCGTGCGCATGCTCGGTGAGCTGCGCGGTATCGATCCGGCCGAGGTCGAGGTCGGCCTGCCGGTGACGGTCGGCTTCCAGCGGCTCGACGACGACAACACCGTGCCCTATTGGGAGGCCGTGCGATGACCGCCACAATCGATCCGACAACCCTCGAGCTCGGAACCACATTGCCCGAGTTGGTGATTCACGCCGATCCGACCTTCGTGATCTCGACCGCGCTGGCCACCCGCGATTTCCAGGACGTGCACCACGACCGGGACAAGGCGGTCGAGCGCGGCTCCAAGGACATCTTCGTCAACATCCTCACCGACACCGGCCTGGTGCAGCGGTTCGTCACCGACTGGGCGGGCCCGGCCGCGGTCGTCAAGTCCATCGCGCTGCGCCTGGGTGTGCCGCTGTACGCGGGGGACACGCTGACGCTGAGCGGGACGGTCGCGGCCGTCGACGGTGCGGACATCACCATCGACGTGGTCGGCCGCGACAGCCTCGGTGACCACATCACGGCGAAAGCCGTCATCGCCCTTCAGGAGGCACGCCAGTGACGGGATTGAGCCGCCGCGCCGCCATCGTGGGTATCGGCGCCACCGATTTCTCCAAGGACTCCGGCCGCAGTGAGCTGCGGCTGGCCGGTGAGGCCGTCACCGCCGCCCTCGCCGACGCGGGACTCACCGCCGCGGATGTGGACGGCCTGACGACGTTCACCATGGACACCAACACCCAGGCCGCCGTCGCACGCGCCACGGGGATCCCGAGCCTGAAGTTCTTCAGCAACATCCCGTTCGGTGGTGGCGCGGCCGCCGCGACGGTGCAGCACGCCGCCATGGCGGTCGCGACGGGTGTCGCGGATGTGGTTGTCGCGTACCGGGCTTTCAACGAGCGCTCCGGAAATCGCTTCGGCCAGTTCGCGACTCATCTGGCGACGGGTAACCCCACCTCCTCGGGTGTGGACAATGCGTTCTCCTACACCCACGGTCTCGGCACCCCGGCCGCGCAGGTCGCGATGGTGGCGCGGCGCTATATGCACGTATACGGCGCGCGCAGTGCGGATTTCGGCGCGGTGGCGGTCGCCGATCGTAAACACGCCGCGGTGAATCCGGCCGCCCACTTCTACGGCAAGCCGATCACCCTCGACGATCACCAGGCCTCGCGCTGGATCGCCGAACCACTGCATCTGCTGGACTGCTGCCAGGAGACCGACGGCGGGGTGGCGATCGTGGTCACCAGTGCCGAGCGCGCGAAGGATCTGCCGAACAAGGCCGCGCTGATCGCCGGTGCCGCACAGGGGTCCGGCGCCGATCAGTACGTGATGACCAGCTACTACCGTGACGGCCTGACCGGTCTGCCGGAGATGGGCCTGGTGGGCGACCAGCTGTGGGCGCAGAGCGAGTTGCGGCCACAGGACATGCAGGCCGCCATCCTCTACGACCACTTCACCCCGTTCGTGCTGATGCAGCTCGAGGAACTGGGGTTCTGTGGTCGCGGCGAGGCCAAGGATTTCATCGCCGACGGTGCGATCGAGATCGGTGGCAGGCTTCCGCTGAACACGCACGGTGGCCAGCTGGGAGAGGCCTACATCCACGGTATGAACGGCATTGCCGAGGGGGTGCGCCAGATTCGCGGCAGTTCGGTGAATCAGGTCGAGGGCCTCAGCAATATCGTCGTCACCGCCGGGACCGGCGTGCCGACCTCCGGGCTGGTACTCACCGCCGCCTGATCGGCCGCAACACCCGAAAACCCGGGCCGTGCATCGATATTCGATGCACGGCCCGTTTTCTCGTCGTTCGAACGATGGTGGCGGGGGTGCAATTACCGGCGTGCGGTGTGGTCCGCAGGCGCGGAACCGGCGGCGACCTGCGGAGGTGGAAGGGGGTGCCAACTCGCCGGCACCTCGCGCATCAGCAACGCGCAGTCGAGCATCGCGCTGCCCGGCGGGAACCGGTCCGGGTCGTCGAAGACCGTGGACCGCGCCGAGTGGACCTCGACCGGCTCGACCTGCCACGAGTCCGTCCGGAGCTCGAGGCCATCGAGGCGGCGACCGCCACGGGCGGGCGAGAATCCGGCCGAGCCACGCCGGAAGAAGTCCGATGCCTGCGCCAGATCGTCGAACAGTTCGCTGCCCTGGAACCGCTCGACGGTCCGGACATCCACACTCGCCGAGGTCGTCTCGTCTCGACTCGCGAAAGCCACATGCAGGTCCTGTGCCGTTTCCCGCACATCGAACCGCGCCGAACCGTGCTCACCCGGAAACAGTCGGCCACCGGCGAGGGCATTGACCATCGAGCCGCTGTCGCGACGCGCGATGTACACCCCGGTCGAGCGTCCCTGCGGACCGTCCCACTCGACCGCGATGCGATGCGCGGCGTTCTCGCTGCGCAGCCCGACCCAGCCGGGTAGTCGAGCGGGCCGGAACTGTCCGAGGCGGATCAGGCAGATACCGGCAACCGCCCAGCCGTCGACCAGTTGGGGCCGCATCTGCGGCGGCACCATGCTCGCCGCGACCTCGGGGGCGACTCGGTAGTTCACCAGAAGTCGTCGCTCGACAACGCTGGACATCCGCGGAGGTCTCATCCGGCATCCCTGTTCTCGGTGTTCCGCAGCCTGCGCTGCCTGACGATGACCTGTTCCGGGCAGATCGCGCTCAGGAACCTGCCGACACACAACGCCAGTCGTTCCTCGACGAGCGAGTAGAAGATCCGGTTGGCGACTCGTCGCTCTCGGACGAGCCCGGCCGCCTTGAGTACGCCCAGATGCCGGGAGATCGACGGACCGCTGATCGGAAATCTCGCGGCGATGTCACCCGCGGTCAATTCGCCGGAGCGGAGATCTTCCAGGATCTGCCGACGCGTCGAGTCGGCCAGCGCGCGGAACACACCGGCTTCCTCTTCAGGGTCGAGTTCGGTCATGTTCGCAATTTAGCACCATAGCTAAATAACGAACAACCCGGCCGGATTCCGGCTGGGGGCAAGAGTTCCCGGACCCCCGGGTGCCACCGCGACCGCTGTGGCTCTATAAAAGTAGAGGAGCAACGCGGCGGTGGGAGGAATCGGGATGAACACGGTGGATTCGGTGCCGGCGACGCCCTGCGGTGCCGCCGGCCGGGAGGTCTCCGCCGGCGGCATCGTGCTCGACGCCGATCAGCGGCAGGTCGCCGAATGCCTGAGACGGCTCGCCATCCAGCTCGGTCGCCGCGGCCGGTGGCGCCGCCCGCGCGGACTGTATCTGCACGGGCGGCCCGGTCGCGGCAAGACCATGCTGATGGACGACTTCTTCATCCGGGTGGGCTCGGAACGTAAGCGTCGCTACCACTTTCACGAGTTCTTCGCGGATCTGCACCGCGCGGTGGGTGCCGGCGGGGGACTGCCGGTGGCCGTGGATGCCGTACTGGGCGACGCCGAGCTGATCTGCTTCGACGAATTCCATGTCCACGACATCGGTGACGGCATGCTGCTCGACCGCGTGCTGCACATCCTGTTCGATCGGCGCATCACGCTGGTGGCGACATCGAACCATCCGCCCGAGGAGCTGATGCCGAACCCGTTGACGCATGCGAAGTTCGAGCCCACCATCGCCCTGCTGCGTGCGCATCTCGACGTGGTCCCGGTGGACGGTGGACGCGACTATCGCCTGCTCGCGACCGATCACACCGGATTCGCCGCCGGGCGCTACATCCAGGGTGAGCGTGACGGCGACAACGCCGTGGTCTCGATCCCGATCGCGCATCGGACGCTGTCGGCCCGCCGTGCCGACGACGAGCTGGTGATCGACTTCACCGAGATCTGCGGCGCCCCGCTGTCCTCGGCCGACTTCCTCACCCTCGCCCGGACCCATCCGCGCTGGACCGTCTGCGCGGTACCGCCGCTGCGGTCGGTACCGACGGACTGGGGCACGCGTTTCGTCAACCTGATCGACGTGCTCCACGACGCCGATCTCGAGTTGACGCTGTATGCCCGGAGCTCGATCGCGGATCTGCTGCGCGATGCCGTCGGAGTCCGCGATCTGGACCGCATCGCCAGCCGTTTGCACCGTCTGCGCGCGACGGCCGCGGCACCCGTGCCCGGCGGTGGTGGCGGCGCGTGAAATCCGCACGAAAGTGAAGCGATTTCGTTTGGATGACCGGGCCTCGAATCGCCCTGGTTCTTGTGTGTGATCACAGTTTGCGGACCACTCGGCCGGTATTCGGCGTCGAATAGCGAATCGGGCCCCGTTCGGTGTCCCGATTTCCCTCCTCAGGTGCAGTTCGACGTGTAACGATGTGCGGAGTTTGTGCAGTTCGGATGTTTCTGGGAGAGGCCCGTGGCCGGGGTGAGAACGGCGATACCACGCGCGATCGGGCTGATCGCACTGATGGCGTGCGTCGTGTTCGCGTTGCGTGGATATATTCCCGGGACCGGTGGCCCGCACGCGGTGTCACCGCCCTCGGTGGTGACCGTCGCGCTCATGCCCGTGCTGTCGCTGGTGTCGGTGGTCATTCTGCTGGCGGGTGTGTTCACGAGCCAGCACCGGCTGCCGCTGGCGATGCCCGATGACGACCATGATCGGGAACGTCAGCCGTTCCGGTTGACCCGCTTCGGCATGGTGCTGCTGATCGCGGTCGCGATGGCAGCCCTGCTCGCCGCGATCGTCTGGGCGGTGTACCTGCTCGTCGGCGGCCCCGAGGAGTCGGCACCGTCGAATCCCGCATCCTCGGCCACCACCGGGGCCCAGCCCACCGAGACCCGGGCGCCGCAGCGTTTCTCCGGAACTCCGGAATTGAGCGGGAGCACCCTGATTCTGGTGGCGGTCGGGGCCGGCCTGCTCGTGGCGGTCGCGGTCATCGGGCTCGGAGTCGTCGCCGTGGGCAGCCGAGACCGGCGGGGTGTACCGCAACTGCTGCCCCCGCCGGCCGCCACCGAGCCCCCGGTGTCGCTGGCCCAGGTGGCCGAGATGGGCCTGGCCGCGATGATGGCCTCGGGGAGCAAGGACGCGCGCACCGCCATCATCGCCTGCTACGTCGCCATGGAAAGCGGTCTGGCACAGGCGCGGGAGGTCGCGCCGCTGATCTCGGACACACCATCGGAGGTCCTGGCGCGGGCATTCGATCGTGGTGTGCTGCACGATGCCTCGGCTCGCGAACTCGTGACGCTGTTCGAGGAGGCCAGGTTCAGCCCGCATTCGATTCTGGAGTGGCAGCGCATGCGGGCGGAGCAGTTGCTGCGCATCGTGCTCGCGGATCTGCAGGGGGCACGGTTGTGAGCCGGATGGCGATCGTGGTCGGCGCCGTGGTGCTGATCGGGTTGATCGAGCTGCTCGCCCTGGGCGGCATGCGTGACCTGCTGCCGATCCTGGCCGGGATCGCGGTGTTCGGGGCACTGGCGCTGCTGCTGCGCTCGGTGATCGAACGGGCGCGCAGACTGGAGCACCCAGACGTCGCCGACCACGAGATCGAGAACGGCCCCGCCGAGATGCTGAGCCGCTGGCACGCCCGCGCGCAGATGCTGGCCACCCGCGCCGACGGCACCCGGGCCGACTGGGACCGCCATCTGCGCCCGCTGCTGGCCAAGGAATTCGAACTGTCGAGCGGACACCGAATCACCAAGAACCGCAGGGCCACCGAGGTCGCCGGACGTCTGCAGTTCGGCCCCGAATTGTGGCGCTGGGTGGACCCGGCCAACTCGTCGACGCGTGATCAGACCACGCGTGCGCCGGGCCGGGCCGCACTGGACGAGATCCTGCGTCGTTTGCAGGACATGTGAAATGGGTTGGAACTAGTGCGAGATCGGATATGACGACACCTTTGGATGTGACCATCAAACGCACCGATGCGGTGCTCCGGGAGATTGCCCGGGTCGTGGTCGGCAAACGCGATGAGCTGCAGCTGATCATGATCGCGGTGCTGTCGGGCGGCCACATCCTGATCGAGGATCTACCCGGCCTGGGCAAGACGCTCATCGCCAGATCCTTCGCGGCCGCATTGGGTCTGGACTTCACCCGGGTGCAGTTCACGCCGGATCTGCTGCCCGCGGATCTGATCGGATCGACCATCTACGACATGGCGTCGGGCCGGTTCAATTTTCGCCGCGGTCCGGTGTTCACCCACATGCTGCTCGCCGACGAGATCAACCGCACACCGCCCAAGACACAGGCGGCGCTGCTGGAGGCGATGGCCGAGGGGCAGGTCAGCATCGATGGTGAAACCTTCCCGCTGCCACAGCCTTTCATCGTCATGGCCACCGACAACCCGATCGAGTACGAGGGCACCTATCCGCTGCCGGAAGCGCAGCTGGACCGGTTCGCGATGCAGTTGCGACTGGGGTATCTGTCGGAGAAGGACGAGACCCAGATGATCCGGCGCCGGCTCGAACGCGGCGCGGTCGTCCCGCAGGTCGGTCAGGTGGTGGATGCCCAAGGGCTGGTGGAGATGCGGCAGGCCGTCGAATTCGTCACCGTGCACCCGGATGTCGTGACCTATGTGGTCGCACTGGCGGCAGCGACCCGTGGCCATCCGCAGGTGGAGGTCGGTGCCAGCCCACGTGCCGAACTGGATCTGGTGCAGATGTCGCGCGCCCGGGCGCTGCTGCTCGGCCGCGACTACGTGATTCCCGAAGATGTCAAGGCGCTGGCGGTTCCGGCGATGGCACACCGGATCACCTTGCGCCCGGAGATGTGGGTGCGCCGGATTCGCGGTGAGGACGTGATCTCCGAACTGCTGCGCCGGCTGCCCGTGCCGCGGGCGACGTCGACATGAGACATCGCGACACTCGATCGGCCGCCGAGGTGGCCTTGCGCTGGCGGCCCGCACCACTGGTCTACATGCTCGCAGTGGCGGCCGCGGCCGCGCTCGTGCTGGCGGTCATGCTGGAACGCTGGCAGCTCGCGGTCTTCGCGGCGCCGATGCTCGGCGTGCTGGCCACGGCACCGATCCAGTTGTCGCGCACCAGGGTTCAGGTCGACGGTGGTGGAATTCTGCGCTGTTTCGAATCCGAGGAGGTCGAACTCGAGGTCGCGGCCTTCGTGGAGGACGGGCACGCGCTGCTGCGCCTGCGTCCGGAGGAGGTGAGCGGGCTCGAGGTACGGGTGGAGGAGGCCTCCGATTCCGGTCCGGCACCGGCCGGGCTGCGGCTGGGTCTGTCCACCGAGCGGTGGGGCCGGTATCCGGTCACCGTCCGGCTCACCGCGTTGAGTCCCGCCGGACTGTCCCAGGCCTCGGCCAGTGTTCCGGCCGGCCAGGTGTACGTGTACCCGGTCGCCGATCCGCAGCGAATGCGCCTGCCGCGCACCGAACTTCCGGAACGGATCGGTACCCACCTGACCCGCAGGCACGGACCGGGTGTCGAGTACGCCGATATTCGCGCCTACGCACCCGGCGATCAGCTGCGCACCGTGAACTGGCCCGTGAGTGCGCGGCGCGGACGCCTCTACGTCACCGAGCGATTCACCAACCGGGCCGCCGATGTCGTTGTGCTGGTGGATACTTCGCTACAGGCCCCCGGCCCGGCCACCGATGCCATGGAGCTGATGGTCCGCGGCGCCGCGCAGGTGGCGCAGACCGCGTTGCAGGCCGGGGACCGCACCGCGGTGGTCTGCCTGGGTCGCGCGCCGCGCTGGCTGCGCCCCGATATCGGCCGCCGCCAGTTCTATCGGATCATCGATACGGTGCTCGGCGTCGGCGACGAGCACATCGCCAATGTGGGCACCCTTGCGCCGCACACGGCGGTGCCGCTGGGTTCGATCGTGGTCGCCTTCTCCACACTGCTCGACACCGAATTCGCCTTGGCCCTCATCGATCTGCGCAAGCGCGGACATGCCGTGGTCGTGGTCGACGTGCTGCGCGGCACGCCGTTCGCCGAAGGCCTCGATCCCACCCTGGCGCGGATGTGGCAGCTGGAGCGCACCGCCATGTATCGGGATATGGGCACCGTGGGTGTGGACGTCATCGCCTGGCCGGAGGGTGTCCGCCTCGATCAGGCGATGCAACTGGTCCCCGCGCATCGGCGATTGGTGCGGGTGAAGCGATGACGAGATTTCTCGGCGTACTGTCCGGCGTGCTGCTGACCGCGGCGGTCGCGCTGGTGCTGCCGTGGGCCGGTATCCCGGTCTTCGTCGCGGTGGTCGCCGGCTGGCGGCTGCGGACCGTCGCGGTGGGCGCGGTGCTGATCGCGCTGGGCGCGCTGGCATGGGCGGACACCGGCGCGCTGGCGGCGGCCGGCATCGGTGTGGTGGCGACCACCTATCTGCTCAACACCGCGACGCTGCACGCACCCGAGGGTGTGGTTCCTACCACACTGCCCTCGGCGGCCGGGGCGCTGGGATTCGTCGGCACGGCGGTCCTGGCCACCCTGATCCCGGGACGCCTGGCCTGGTTGCCGCTGCTGGCCCCGGTCCTCGTGATCGTGCTGTATGCGCTGGTAGCGCAAGGTTTGGTGGTGCAGCGAAGGGTGCGTGAACCCGTGCCGGAGCCCGAGGAGACGCCGCAGCCGAGCTGATCGGGAGCGCCCGAATCGAGCTGATCGGACCGCCGGATTGTGCGATCTTGCACTACTACACGATGTCGTGGTTTGCTACTACGTCTTGTAGTCTGACGGCATGTGGATTATCCCGATCATCGCCGTCATCTGTGCCGTTGCGATCGCGGCTCTGTTCGCGAACGGTTTCCCGGACTGAGCTGACGCCGATCGCGCGGGACCTCTGGGTACGCGCCGGGTGGTCGGCCGATCCCGGTCGAATCCCTCGAATACGAAAACGACCTGATGACGACGACAACCGCCCGACCGGAATTCCGGTCGGGCGGTTGTCGTCGTTTGAGGTGGTTGGCCGGGCAGTTCACCCGGTTCCGCTTTCCGAGGAGCTTGATGCGGTACACGTGGGTGGTACCATATATGGCATGAATAAAACGACCGTGTACCTCCCTGAAGAACTGGAGGTCCGGCTCGATGCAGAGGCGGCGGCCACGGGTGTCAGTAAAGCCGAACTGATTCGCCGCAGCATCGCGATGCTGCTGGACTCCTCCGACCGTCCACGCAACGATGCGCCTCTGCCTACTTTCCGTAGTGGACGCTCGCGCAATGCCGATGAGATGCGCGAGGATATCTATCAACAGATCAAGCAGCGATCGGCCCGTCGATGATCGTCGTTGCGGACACCTCCGCGGTGTTTGCTGCCTTCGACGCGGACCAGGATGAGCACGAACAGGCCCGGGTTGTGATGGAACAAGAGACCCTGATCATCTCACCGCTGGTACTCGCCGAACTGGACCACTTGACTCGTCGTGACCTCGGCTTCTCCGCGGCGATGAGAATCACCGACGCCTTGCTGGGCCGCGCGATCGACGGACGCTACCGCCTCGCAGAGTTGAAGCACGTCGATCTGTCCACGGCACAATCGGTTCGAGCGAAGTACGAAGGACTGCAACTGGATCTCGCTGACGCTGTGGGAGTTGCGCTGGCCGACAGGTATAAGACCGATCGCATCTTCACGCTCGATCAACGCGATTTCCGCGCCATCGAACCGCTGACACCGGGCATCCAGTCGTTCCGGATACTGCCTGCTGACGGGTAGCGGCATATCTCCTGAAGCGTCGAGGTGTGCGGGCCTCGAGCTGGTGTTCACGCGGCACGGGTACCGGCGGCGAGGAAGATCGGGACGGCGAGGAACAGCCGATCGTGGTGTGCCCGGGCGGCTTGTTCCTCGAGCCAGGCGCCTTCCCCGCCCAGGTTGGCGAGTAACGGCAGGCACGCGCTGCCCGTCCACACGATCGTCTGGACCTCGACGGTGACATCGACGAACCCGTTGTCCAGCAGTAGATTCCGGTATCGGCGGGCGACACGTGGGTTCGGCATACCGTCCGCGCGGGCGTGCAGGAGGCTGCGGGTGAGTTCGAGAAATCGCCCGAACGGAATTCAGATCATGCGGTGTCGACACTCGACGCAGTGTGTTCAGCTGGTGTTCCCATGAGTATCGCGCTCTGGGCCTGATATCGCGGGCCCGAGGGTTGTCAGCGCGGCAATGTCCTGCTCTGTGGGAGGCGCGGGAGGTAGTCCGGTTGGCTGTCACTGCCGCATCGCATGGACAAGCTCGTTCAGCAGGGTCGCCAATGCGGGAAGATGCCGTACTACATCGCCGGCATCACTCCCCATGCGAGCACCGAAATGCAGAAGGACGGCGTCACGGAAGATCAGGTGAAGGACGTCATCGAAGAGCGTGGAAATGGGTGAAGCCGGGGCGAGCGGAGTGCTCGTGGGAGGTATATCTGCGCGGCGACAAGCGCGGCAGCAATGAAGTCCACGTGGTGATCGATGACAATGCTTGGGTGATCACCGCATGGCTCGCCAGGTAGTAACCAGCTGAAAAGAGCGACATGAGTGAGACATACAACGTCAGGCCCCCGATAGTGGTGTCGCGGGATCCCGAGTCCAATGCCGCCTCGATCGAGTTCGGTACAAGCGACCATCCGCGATGGACCTTGCCGGTCCGGGACGGCGAACAACTCGTCGGAACCCTGCGGTTCGCGGAGGACGGTGAACTCCTGGAGATCGAGTTGCTCGATGCCGAAACCCAGATGCCGCGCTCATTGCGGAATGTGGACGAAGGCGGCGATCGGACGTAGGAAACCGGCGGTGTGGGTAGACCACCGCCTCCTGACAGCGACCGCCCGACCGGAATTCCGGTCGGGCGGTTCACTGTTCGGTGCCGAAATCAGTCGGCGATGGTCAACCGCACATCGCCCAGCACGGCCGCGTCCTCGCGCTCGACCACGGTCGCGCCGATGATCAGCTCGTTGCCCGCACGCCAGATGCGCGAGCGAATCGTTTCGCCCGGGAACAGCACGCCGGCGAACCGCGCGCGGAATCCGGCGACCCGGCTCGCGTCCGAGTCCAGCACGGTATCGGTCGCTGCCTTGCAGACCAGGCCGTAGGTGCACAGGCCGTGCAGGATCGGGTTCGGGAAGCCGGCGGCCTCGGCGAATCCCGGATCCGAATGCAGGGGGTTGCGGTCGCCGCACATGCGGTACAGCAGAGCCTGCTGCGGCAGCGTGGGGGTCAGCACCTCGAAATCCGGTGCGCGATCGGGCAATTCGACCTTGTTGCTGGGGCCGCGCTCGCCGCCGAAACCGCCCTCGCCCTTGGCGAAGATGGAGGAGCGGTCGGTCCACAGCGGTTCGCCGTCGAAACCGACGATGGTCAGCTCACGGGTCAGCACGGCCGCAGAACCCTTGTCCCACAGTTCGGTGACGCGCCCGGTCGCGGTGGCCTTGCCCTCGGCCGGAATGGGCCGGTGCACCACGATCTCCTGGCTGCCGTGCACGACCTTCGCCAGCTCGATCTCCACGCCGGGATAGCTCACCTTCGGTGGATCGGTGAGCCGCATGGTGGGGGCCACGGTCGCGAAGGTCGGCAGGACCTGCGGCTGTTTGTCGTCGAGGTAGCGCAGCTCACCGGCGTCGGTCCAGCGTTCGCCCGCACCCAGGCCCAGGTGGTACAGCTGCACGTCCGACGGCGTCCACGCGAACTCCTGGCTCGGCAGTTCCGCTCCCAGAGCGGTTTTCAGATCGATCGGCATTGGTTCTCCTACTCTGGTGCGGTGCCGTGAGCCGGTGGGGCCGCGCGGCGTGGGCATCGGATTCCGCGCCGCGCGGCCCCTGCTCGTCCATGGTGGACGGGCGTGATCCGGTAACCGGACCAGGTCTCACTCACCGGAAACAGTTCTACTTACCGCTCGCGGTGGTGGACTTTTCCTTCGCCTTCTCGACGATGTCCATGACCGCGAGATAACCGAAGGTCAGCGCGGGGCCGATGGTCGCGCCGGGACCAGCGTAGGTGTGGCCCATGACCGGGATCGAGGAGTTGCCCGAGGCGTACAGTCCGTCGATCACGCTGCCGTCCTCGCGCAGCACCCGCGCGGCGGTGTCGGTGACCAGGCCACCCTTGGTGCCGAGGTCGCCGGGCACGATCTTGGCCGCGTAGAACGGACCCTGCACCAGCGCCGCCAGGCACGGATTGGGCTTGACGGTCGGATCGCCGTAGTAGCGGTCGTAGTGGCTCTTACCGCGGCCGAAGTCCTCGTCCACTCCCTTCTCGGCGAAGGCGTTGAAACGGGTCACCGTATTGGTGAGGCTGTCGGCCGGCACGCCCAGCTTCTCGGCCAGTTCGGTGATCGAGTCGGCCTTGACGATGTTGTCGTTTTCCATCCAGCGGGACGGAAACCGCTGGCCCGGCTGCAGCCCGGCGAAGATGTAGCGGTTGCGGTAGCGCTGGTCGAACACCAGCCACGCCGGGATGTTCTCGCCCGGACCGTCACCCTGACCCCATTTGCCGCCGTACATGGTGTGCACGGCCTCGACGTAAGGAGCGGACTCATTCCCGAATCGCTTCCCGTCGGCGTTGACCATGATCGCGCCCGGCAGATTGCGCTCGGCGAGGGCGAACCACGGCTTACCCTCACCCTTGAAGATGGTCGGCCCCCACCAGGAGTCCTCCATGAAGCCGATGTCGCCACCGACCTCCATGCCGGCGAGGATGCCGTCACCGGTGTTGGCCGCGGCGCCCGTGGTCCAGTCGGTGGTGATGGGCTGGCGCTGGTACTTGGTGCGCATCTCGGCGTTGTGCTCGAAACCGCCGGTGCCCAGTACGACGCCGTAACGGGCCTTGAACACGGTCGGCTCGCCGTCGACGGTCGCCTCCACGCCCACGACGCGGCCGTCCTCGGTGATCAGCTTGGTCAGGGGAGTGTTCAGCAGCACGGGGACGTTCGCGTCCTGCAGGCCCTTGCGCATGGCCGCGATGATGGCCTGGCCCATGCCCAGGATGTGCTTGCCGCTGAACTTGGCCAGGTAGGTGCGGGCGCCCACCCGCATGGCCCGCATCATGCCCTTCGGATGCCGCTTGATCAGGTTGAGGCGCACGAAGTCGGCCTGCATGACCACCACGTTCAGCGGGGCCTTGGCGTACGGGGGCTCCAGATTCGCCAGCTCCGCGCCGAGCACCTTGGCATTGAACGGCTTGGGCTCGCAGGACCGGCCGTCGCCCAGGCCGCCCGGAGCCTCGGGGTGGTAGTCGGAGTATCCCGGCACCCACTTCATCTGCAACGGGGAGTGATCGAGGACGAAGTCGAAGGCCTCCGCGCCGCGGTCGATGTAGGTGTCGATCTTCTCCTTCGGCACCACGTCGCCGATGATGCTGTGCAGGTAGCGGCGGGCCTCCTCCCGGTCATCGGGCCGGCCGGACGCCTTGAGCGCCTTGTTGCCCGGGATCCACACACCGCCACCGCTACGCGCGGTCGACCCGCCGTAGTGCGCGGCCTTCTCGATGAGCACCGCACGCAGGCCGTGGTGCGCGGCGGCGAGGGCGGCGGTCATTCCGGCGGCGCCGCTGCCGACCACCACCACGTCGTATTCCCGATCAGTCATGTAGAACACGTTATAGAATCGGATCAGGTTCGGTCTATATTGGTCTGGCAGATGGGACTGAAGACACGAGAAAATGCAGGAAAACTCGTTTCAGTTTGCATCCCGGTAACCGGCTGGTACCCCCACCGAGCGCCCCAATGGAAGGAACAAGCGTGCTGTCCGACGCGGTACGGAATGAACTGGCCGCGGAGCTCGCGGTCGCCGAACGAGACCGGATGCCGATCGACCCGCTGGTCACGCGGTATCCGGCGATCGATGTGGTCGACGCCTACGAGATCCAGCTGCTCAACATCCGGCAGCGGCTGGCCGACGGCGCGAAAGTTGTCGGGCACAAGGTCGGCCTGTCGTCGAAGGCCATGCAGGAGATGATGGGCGTCGACGAGCCCGACTACGGTCATCTGCTCGCTGATATGCAGGTGTTCGAGGATGTCCCGGTCGACACCTCGAAGTATCTGTTCCCGCGCGTCGAGGTCGAGGTCGGCTTCGTGCTGGGCGCGGATCTGCCGGGTGCGGAGTGTACCGAGGCCGATGTGCTGGCCGCGACGGTCGCCTACGCGCCCGCGATCGAGCTCATCGACACCCGCATCAAGAACTGGAACATCGCCCTGTGCGACACCATCGCCGACAACGCGTCCTCGGCCGGCTGGGTGCTGGGACCCGAGCGGGTGGCTCCGGATCGCTTGGATATCAAGGCGATCGATGCGACGCTGACCCGCAACGGCGAAGTGGTCGCCGAGGGCCGCAGTGACGCGGTACTCGACGATCCGACCATCGCGGTGGCCTGGCTGGCCCGCAAGGTCGCCTCGTTCGGAGTGCGGTTGAAGGCCGGTGACATCGTCTTGCCGGGCTCCTGCACCCGCGCCATCGACGCCCGCCCGGGTGACGACTTCCATGCCGAGTTCGCTGGACTCGGTTCCGTCCGTTTGAAATTCAGCTGAGGAGACCAGAGTGACTGGCAACGGAAAGGTCACAGCCGCGATCGTCGGCTCCGGAAACATCAGCACAGATCTGCTGTACAAACTGCTGCGTTCGGAGCGGATCGAGCCGCGCTGGATGATCGGTATCGATCCGGACAGCGAGGGCTTGAAGCGCGCTCGTGGTCTGGGGCTCGAGACCTCGGCCGAGGGCGCCGACTGGCTGCTCGCACTGCCGGAGAAGCCGGACATGCTGTTCGAGGCGACCTCGGCGTACGTCCATCGCGAGTACGCACCGAAGTACGAGGCGGCCGGTATCCGCGCGGTCGATCTGACCCCGGCCGCCGTCGGCCCGGCCGTCGTGCCCCCGGTCAACCTGGGTGCGAACATCGACACCCCGAACGTCAACATGATCACCTGTGGCGGGCAGGCCACGATTCCGATCGTCGCGGCCGTGTCCCGTGTGGTCGAGGTGCCCTACGCCGAGATCGTCGCCTCGGTGTCGTCGGTCTCCGCCGGTCCGGGCACCCGCGCCAACATCGACGAGTTCACCAAGACGACCAGCAAGGGCGTCGAGACCATCGGTGGCGCCAAGCGCGGTAAGGCGATCATCATCCTCAACCCGGCCGAGCCGCCGATGATCATGCGCGACACCATCTTCGCCGCGATCCCGGAGGACGCCGACACCGACGCGATCAGCGAATCCATCCACAAGATGGTCGCCGACATTCAGGAATACGTGCCCGGCTACCGCCTGCTCAACGAACCGCAGTTCGATGAGCCGAGTGTGATTTCCGGTGGTATGGCGAAGGTGTCGGTCTTCGTGGAGGTCGAGGGTGCGGGCGATTTCCTGCCCCCGTACGCCGGCAACCTCGACATCATGACCGCCGCCGCCACCCGGGTGGGCGAGGTCATGGCCGAACAGATCCTCACGGCTCGGGTCTAGGAGGGACCACATCATGAATTACGTATTGCAGCCGTTCTCCCAGGAACTCGACGTCCGCGTCACCGACACCTCGCTGCGCGACGGCTCCCATCACAAGCGCCACCAGTTCACCGCCACCGAGGTCCGTGACATCGTCGCGGCCGTCGACGCGGCCGGCGTGCCGGTCATCGAGGTCACCCACGGTGACGGTCTCGGCGGTTCCTCGTTCAACTACGGGTTCTCCAAAACCCCTGAGCAGGAACTGATCACGATCGCGGCGCAGACCGCGAAGCAGGCCAAGATCGCGGTGCTCATGCTGCCCGGTGTGGGCGTCAAGGAAGACATCAAGATCTCCCAGGACAACGGCGCGTCGATCGTCCGCATCGCCACCCACTGCACCGAGGCCGATGTCTCGATCCAGCACTTCGGCTATGCCCGTGACCTCGGCCTGGAAACCGTCGGCTTCCTGATGATGTCGCATTCGCAGCCACCGGAGGTGCTGGCCAAGCAGGCGCGCATCATGGCCGACGCCGGCTGTCAGTGTGTGTACGTCGTGGACTCCGCCGGTGCGCTGGTCCTGGACCAGGTGACCGACCGCATCGCCGCGGTCGTCGCCGAACTCGGTGACGACGCCCAGGTCGGCTTCCACGGCCACGAGAACCTCGACCTCGCCGTCGCCAACTCGATCTACGCGGTCAAGGCGGGAGCCAAGCAGATCGACGGCAGCGCACGGCGTTTCGGCGCCGGCGCCGGCAACACTCCGGTCGAGGCGTTCATCGGTGTCGCCGACAAGATCGGCATCAAGACCGGTATCGACTTCTTCGCCATCGCCGACGCCGCCGAGGACGTGGTGCGCCCGGTCATGCCGCAGGAGTGCCTGCTGGATCGCCAGGCGTTGATGATGGGCTACGCCGGGGTGTACTCCAGCTTCCTCAAGCACGCCGAACGTCAGGCCGAGCGGTACGGGGTCTCGGCGGCGGAGATGCTGGTCCGCGCGGGTAAGCGCAAGCTGGTCGGTGGGCAGGAAGATCAGCTGATCGACATCGCGCTGGAACTGCAACGCGAGAAGTCGGGCGCCACCGCCTGAGTCGTCGGAAACGAAAGGCCGCGAACCTGTTCGCGGCCTTTCGTGTGTTCAGGGGATGGCCGGCCGCGGACCGACGCGCTCGACGCGGATCTGATGATGCGGATCCGGCTGCGGGTTGCCTGAGTCTTCGCTGTGGGCTTCTCGAGTAACGCTCGCCGGGGCGGCCGGGATGATCTGATATCGGTGCGCTTCGCAGGGGTGCGTGGTGCTTCGCAATCGGGATTTCGTCTCTGGTGATGACACTTCGGGAGAATGCTGTGAAGATTCGGACTTTTGTCGGGGCGGCCGCGGCGGCCGTGGCGGTCGCGTGTGCGGGAACCGGTGTGGCCTCGGCCGATCCGTTCGTTGCCGCGAACGGGCCCACGGTGCAGAATCCGGCGGACTATCTGGTCGGTGACACGGTGTATTTCAGTGCGGGATACGCGAATTGCTCGATGCATCCCAACGGTGACGTCGGCTGCGACATCAGTCCCGGGATCGCGAACCTGTGGGGAATTCCGATCACGAATCTGGCGATCGATCTGCCCTTCCTCCCGGCGCATCCGACCTTCGGGCTCACGGGTGCGCTCGGACGTGCCGACAGTCGCTCCATCGGCTCGGGGCCCTCGTCCGACGGCTACGACTACGGCGGCGTCATCAACTACGGCGGTGCGACCTGTAGTGCCGGTGGACGGGGTGCCGTGCAGTGCAACTCGAAGGGGCACAGCTTCAACTTCGGCTGGTCGGGCACCAACCTGACCTGAGTTTTCGGCCTCCGCTTCGCTCCGGCGGGTTTCGCGGCCCCTGAGTCTCGCCGATCGGGCACCGCTGCTTGCTCCTTCGTCGCCTACGCCGCGGCACCCGATCGGCGAGACGGCCGCGAAACCACCCACTGCTTCCATCCCGGGAACGCTTGTGGCGTGCCCGCTCGCCTCGGGTGCGGAGGGCCGCCCTTTCGGGTGGTCGCACCGGCCGGTTCGACAGGTCTTGGTGGGTGAGCGCCGGCGAGCGAGTCTCCCCGTTACCGGGTCCTCGTGGTCTTGGTCAGCTCCGGTGGAGGCGACTTCACGCACTCGCGCCGGGTACGGCACGCCGAAAGCGTTTCCGAGGCAGTTCTCATGGGTGTGCTGGCGGCCGTCTCGCCGTTGGGGTGCCGCTGCGCAAGCGACGAAGGAGCAAGCAGCGGTACCCAACGGCGAGACTCAGGGGCCGCCAACCCCGCCGGAGCGGAGCGGAGGCCAAAAAAACACAGCTTGATACACTCGTGTATCCATCTGTCGAGGGAGAGGATCCGGGTGTGGCATCTCTCGACGCCGGGGAACCTCGAATGACCAAGCGGCGGGCCGAGACCCGGCAGCGGTTGCTGGATGCGGCGTTCGACGCGTTCGCGGAGGAGGGGTTCGGGCGGTGCACGGTCGAGCAGATCTGTGAGCGGGCCGGATTCACCCGGGGTGCGTTCTACTCCAATTTCACCTCGCTCGAGGAGTTGTTCCTCGACATGTGGGAGGTGCGCTCGGGGCAGATGCTGCGGGAAGTGAGCGGTGTCCTGGAATCGGGGACCGATGTCGCGGAGCGTGATCTGCGCGCCGGAGTGGAACAGGTGCTGCGCGCGGTTCCCCTGGACGACAAGTGGTTTCGCATCACCGCCGAGTTCACCGCGCACGCTCTGCGCAATCCGCCGCTGCGCCGGGTGATGGTCGCCCGCGAGAACGCCATCGTCGCCGCTCTGCTGCCTGTTCTGGAGGCTCTGCTGGCACGCGTCGGCCGCACCGTCACCGATCGTGAGGGGCTGGGCCGCGCTGTGGTCGCCGTACACGACGGCACTGCCACCCAGTGTCTCCTGGAACCCGGCAGCACCACCGCCTGGGACCAGCGGGTCACGCTGTTCACCCAGGTCGCCATGGCCTACAGCGTGCCGGCCTCCCGGTGACTCGAATCGGAGGTGAACTGATCACCGTCGGGCGGGATCGGGTTCACCTGTGTCGTGGTGGGGATTCGAGCGCGCGTGCGGTGATCCTGGTTCACGGGTTCGGTGGATCGCTGCACTGGTTCGAGCGGGTCTCGCCGGTGCTGGCGACGGCCGGATATCAGCCGATTCGGATCGATCTGCGCGGGCACGGGCGTACCGCTGTCCCGGCGCGCGATCGTAGGTCCTCGCTGGTCGCAGACCTCGGCGGGCCTGCTCAGGGACGCATGATCGCCGATCTGCTCGACGCCCTCGATCTGGAGGACGCTGTGGTCGTGGGGCATTCCTTCGGCGCCGACGCGGCCTTGGCGGCAGCCGGGCAGTCCGCGCGGGTCGGTGCGGTCGGGATCATCGATCAGGCCCCCGATTACAGCTACGCGAGGTTTCCGAGCGGCGATGCGGCACTGGCGAATCCGAGTCTCGGCCCCCTGCTGCATCGGCTGGCGGTCCCGCCGTTCGTGCGCATCGGCCTGCGCTACGCGGTGGCCCCCGGATTCGATCTCCGCACCGCCTTCGCCGACCCGGATCAGGCTGTCCTCGACTATCGGATGATGAATCCTGCTGTGGCACAGGCCGTCGTCACCGAACGGCGCCGGCGCCTGGCCGCCGACCCGCTGGATGCGCAGCTGCGTCGCCTCGCCCTGCCCGCACAGGTCGTGCACGGCACCGCGGATCGCTTCTACGACTGGGAACTCACCGCGCGGCGGTATCGCGACGCCGGCGCGCGGGTCGACATCATCGAGGGCGCGGGGCATTCGCCGAATGTGGAACGCCCCGAGCGGGTCGCCGAACTACTCGACGAGTTTCTTCGCTCGACGAACCCCGCCTGACCGGTCTCGGCCGCACCGCCGGGACCGGTGGGCCTGTCGTACCCTGATGCGCACATCGCCGTCCGACTTCGGTCCGCCGCCGGTACAGGCGACAAGCCGCCGCAGGCTGTGATCGGCGGTACGGCGCCGTTCGCGCATACGAGCTTCGGAGGAAACGACTGTGACCGATCGTCCCGCCCTGGCGGAAGCACTGGACCTGCAACCCCATCCCGAGGGCGGGTGGTTCCGTGAAACCTGGCGCAGTCCGGTCGAATTCGAGCCAGAGGGCTACGACGGCCCGCGCTCGTGCGCGACCGCCATCAACTTTCTGCTGTTGCCACACGAGCGTTCCGCTCCCCACACCGTCGCCTCCGACGAGATCTGGCTGTGGCAGCGCGGCGGCCCGCTCCTGCTGAACATCGGCGGTGAAGAGGTGACCCTCGGACCGGAAGTCGAAGGGGGACAACTACTTCAGGCCGTGGTCCCGGCGGGCGTCAGCCAGGCGGCGCGTCCGGCGGGCGACGATTACGTGTTGGTGAGCTGCGTCGTCGCGCCGGGTTTCGACTTCGCCGATTTCCGGCTGGACTGAGAGCCGAAACGCGGCGGGCCCGCACGTCCGGGAAGGACGTGCGGGCCCGCGAGTGCGTCGGCTCATTCGTCGACGGCGAGAATGCCCTCATCGATCGCGTACTGGATCGACTTCTCGAGGTCCGGGCAGGGATCCGGTTTACCCGGCCCGGCCAGCTTCGCGAAGACCGGACAGCGTTGCGCCGGACTCTCCGTCCACTGCATCGAACGCTGATGCGTCGACGCCTTGCGCACCAGAACCTCCACGCCGCAGGCACGGCAGGCCACCGGCGTCAGGCCGTCTTCGAGATAGCGCTGCTTGTCGACGACCGTCTGGGCGCGCACCTGTTCCCGGCGTTCCGGACGGTCCGCGAAATCGGGTGCTTTGGCCCAGGCGACCATCAGGCACCCGCCTCCTGCTTGACCGCTTGCTCTTCTTCGGCCTTCCGCCGCAGATTCTCCGCGACCTCGGCCTCCCAGTGCTCGTTGGCCTTGGTGGTGTCGACCTCGAATTCGAAGCGCTGCACCATCTTCGGATCGATATCGTCGACATCCACGTAGAACTGGTCGTACCAGCGACGCAGCTGGTAGACCGGGCCGTCCTCCTCGCAGAGCAGCGGATTGTCGATCTTGGACTTGTGCTTCCAGATCTCCACGTCCTGCAGGAAGCCGTCACCGAAGAACTCGGCCATGCTGTTGGCCAGCTTCATCGCGGTGTCGTTGTCGATGCCCTTGGGAATCTCGACCGACAGCCCGTACTGCAGCACGAACGAATCCTGCGACACCGGGTAGTGGCAGTTGATCAGCTGAACCTTGATCTCGTACCCACCGTAGAGATTGGTCAGCGGATTGATCATGTAGGACGGACCGAAGTAGGAGGCCTCCGACTTCAGCAGCGTCTCCCCGCCGTACTTGGCGGCCATGCCGATGTCCGGCCGGCCCTTGGTCTCGAGGAACTGCGTGGCCACATGGCCTTCGAAGACGTTCTTGAAGTACGTCGGGAAGGCGAAGTGGATGTAGAAGAAGTGGGCCATGTCCACCACGTTGTCGACGATCTCGCGGCAGTTCGCGCCCTCGATCAGCATGGTGTTCCAGGTCCACGGCGTCCAGCCGCCGTTGAGCTCCTCGGACGGCTTGCCCTCGGCGTCGGTGTACGGACCCTCGATATAGGGGATGGTGACCTCGTCCGGCGGCGGATTGCCCTCGTGGTCGTGCCACACGAACAGCTGTCCGTTGCGCTCGAGGGTGGTCCACGCGCGCGTCCGTGCCAGCGGCGGCACCCGGCGGGCGTACGGGATCGAGGTGCAGCGGCCGTTGCCGCCCCAGCGCCAGTCGTGGAACGGGCAGGCGATGGAGTCGCCCTTGACCTCGCCCATGCTGAGATCTCCGCCGAGGTGGCGGCAGTAGGCGTCGAGCACCTTGAGCTCGTTGTCGCTGTTGGCCCACACCACGAGTTTGGTGCCGAACGCCTCCACGGCATGCGGCTTGCCGTCGCGGAACGTCTCGGTCAGGCCCAGGCAATGCCAGCCCCGCGCATACCGCGTCGGCGTCGCGCCGACGTCGATCTCGCGGACCTTCGAGCCCCGCTGTGCGGTCTCTGCCATCGTCATCCCTCCTCTGGAAGTACTAGAACACGTTACAAAATTGAGCGGCCCAGCGCCAGCTATTCTGCGGACTACCAGGCAAAGGGCTTCGTTGTGGGACAATGAACACCCGTTCTCGACATAAATAAGAACGTGTTCTAGTCTCAAGACAAGTATCGGTTCCGCTGAACGGTTGCGGCTGATACCTCCGTTCAGATTTCGACCAGGCAGGAGCAGCCACCGAGATGACGCAAGAAGTGACCGAACGGGTCGAAGCGCTGTTGCCTAAGCTGCGCGAACAAGCGCAGGAGGCAGAGGATCTGCGCCGCATCCCCGACGAGACCATGAAGGCGCTACAGGAAACCGGTTTCTTCAAGCTGCTGCAGCCGCGCCAATGGGGCGGCTACGCGTGCGATCCGGTCATCTTCTACGACACCGTGCGCAAGATCGCCAGCGCCTGTGGTTCGACGGGCTGGGTGTCGGGCATCATCGGCGTCCACAACTGGCATCTGGCCCTGTTCAGCCAGCAGACCCAGGAAGAGGTCTGGGGCGAGGACCCGCAGGTTCGCATCTCCTCCTCCTATGCCCCGATGGGCGCCGGCGTGGTGACCGAGAGCGGCGACGGCTACCTCGTCAACGGTTCGTGGGCCTGGTCCTCGGGCAGCGACCACGCGAGCTGGACCTTCGTCGGCGGTCCGGTGATCAAGGACGGCAAGCCGGTCGATTTCGGCAGCTTCCTGGTTCCGCGCACCGACTACCGCATCGACGATGTGTGGAATGTGGTGGGCCTCAAGGGCACCGGCTCCAACACCCTGGTGCTGGAGAACGTCTTCGTGCCGCGGCACCGTTTCCTGAGCTACAAGGCCATGAACGATCTGACCGCGCCGGGTCTGCAGGAGAACACCGATCCGGTCTACAAGATGCCGTGGGGCACCATCCATCCCACCACCATCTCGGCCCCGATCGTGGGTATGGCCTACGGTGCGCTCGAGGCGCACGTGGAGCATCAGGGCAAGCGTCTGCGCGCCGCCTACGCCGGTGAGAAGGCCAAGGACGACCCGTTCGCCAAGGTTCGCATCGCCGAGGCGTCCAGCGATATCGACGCCGCCTGGCGGCAGCTGTCGGGCAATGTCGCCGACGAGTACGCGCTGCTGGTCGCGGGCGAGGAGATCCCGTTCGAACTACGCGTGGCCGCGCGCCGCGATCAGGTCCGCGCCACCGGCCGGGCCATCGCCTCGATCGACAAGATGTTCGAGAGCTCGGGTGCGACCGCACTCGCCAACGGCACTCCGCTGCAACGGTTCTGGCGTGACGCCCACGCCGGCCGGGTGCACGCTGCCAATGATCCCGAGCGCGCCTACACCATGTACGGCACGCACGCCTTCGGTATGCCGGTCACCGACGGGATGGTGTGATGACCACCGTCTCATCGGATTCGGCCACGCTGACCTACGAATCGACCTCCAAGTTCGCGCAGGTGCGGCCCGATCTGAAGCTGCACTACCACGAGGCGGGGGTCGGCAACGGCCCCACCGTGGTGCTGCTGCACGGCGGCGGCCCGGGCGCTTCGTCCTGGTCGAACTTCGCCAAGAACATTCCGGTGCTGGCCCGCGACCACCACGTGCTGGCCGTCGATCAGCCCGGCTTCGGGCAGTCGGACAAGCCGGTCGATCATCCGCAGTACTTCGTGCACAGCGCCTCGGCGCTGAAAGATCTACTCGATACCCTCGGCATCACCGATCGCGTTCACCTGCTGGGCAATTCGCTCGGTGGCGGCGCGGCGGTGCGGTTCGCGCTGGACTACCCGGATCGTGCCGGCAAGCTCGTGCTGATGGGCCCGGGCGGGCTGAGCACCAATCTGTTCGCGCCGGATCCGACCGAGGGCGTCAAGGCGCTGGGCAAGTTCAATGTCGAGCCCACCCGCGACAACCTGGAGAAGTTCCTGCGGATCATGGTCTTCGACCAGTCGCTGATCACGCCCGAACTGCTCGACGATCGGTTCGCTTCGGCCAGTACCCCCGAATCGCTCGCGGCGACCCGTGCGATGGGGAAGTCCTTCGCGAGCGCCGATTTCGAGAAGGGCATGCTGTGGCGCGAGGCCTACAAGCTGCGTCAGCCGGTCCTGCTGATCTGGGGTCGTGAGGACCGCGTCAACCCGCTCGACGGTGCGCTGGTGGCGCTCAAGACCATTCCGCGCGCGCAGCTGCACGTGTTCGGTGGTTGCGGGCATTGGGCGCAGCTGGAAAAGTTCGACGAGTTCAACCGGCTGGCAGTCGATTTCATCTCCGGAGTGAAGGAGCCACGATGACCTGCACTCGCGAAACCGGTTGTCGGGCCGACCGGGTGCGGGTGTCCCGCAAGACACTGAAGGAGGCACGATGACCTACACTCGCGAAACCGGTTGTCGGGCCGACCGGGTGCGGGTGTCCCGCAAGACACTGAAGGGTGTTGCTCGATGAGTATTCGTACGCTCGGTTACATGCGCATCGAGGCGACCGATATGGCCGCCTGGCGCGAGTACGGGCTCAAGGTGCTCGGCATGATGGAAGGCGAGGGTCCCAACCCCGACGCCCTCTACCTGCGCATGGACGATTTTCCGGCGCGTCTGATGATCGTTCCCGGCGAACAGGACCGGTTGCAGGTCTCGGGCTGGGAGGTCACCGACGCGCCTGGGCTGCAACAGCTTCGGGAGACCCTCACCAAGGCCGATGTGGCCTTCGAGGAGGGCACCAAGGACGAGCTCGCGGAGCGCCGCGTCGAGGGCATGATCCGGTTCCGGGATCCGGGCGGCAACACCCTCGAAGCGTTCTACGGTGCGCAGTACCTGGCCCGGCGGTTCGTGAGCCCCTACGGGCACAAGTTCGTCACCGCCGAGCAGGGCCTCGGCCATGTGGTGCTGACCTGTGACGACGATGCCGCCGCGCAGGCGTTCTACCAGGACATCCTGGGCTTCCGGCTGCGTGACTCGATGCGGCTGCCACCGCAGATCGTCGGCCGCCCGGCCGACGGCGATCCGGCTTGGTTGCGCTTCTACGGCTGCAATCCGCGCCATCACGCGCTGGCGTTCCTGCCGCTGCCGAATCCGACCGGCATCGTGCATCTGATGGTCGAGGTGGAGAACTCCGACGATGTCGGGCTGTGTCTGGATCGCGCCAATCGCAAGAAGGTCAAGATGTCGGCCACCCTCGGTCGCCACATCAACGACAAGATGCTGTCGTTCTATATGAAGACGCCCGGCGGATTCGATATCGAATTCGGCTGTGAGGGTTTGGAAGTCGATGATCACTCCTGGATCGCGCGGGAATCGACCGCGGTGAGCCTGTGGGGCCACGACTTCTCGGTGGGATTCAAGTAGCGGCAGCGAGCGTAGCGACGCGGCCGGAGGCGGCAGCCTGCGTAACCACGCCAGGCCGCCGCGCAGGTCGCCATCAAACACAGCGAGAGGGCGACGACATGACCACGACCGGCGAGCAACCCGAGATCGACGGCCGGCAGTTCCGGAATGTGCTGGGGCAGTTCTGTACCGGCATCACGGTGATCACCACCTTCGGTCAACCCGAGGACGGCACCGCGGCCGCGCCGATCGGTTTCGCCTGTCAGTCCTTCGCCGCCCTCTCCCTCGATCCGCCCCTGGTGCTGTTCTGCCCCACCAAGGGGTCGCGCTCCTGGGCCGCGATCGAGCAGTCGGGCCGCTTCGCGGTCAATGTCCTCGCCGAGGAACAACAGCCGGTGTGTGCCCGCTTCGGTTCTCGCGAACCCGATAAGTTCGCCGGAATCGACTGGCACACTTCAGAACTGGGACTTCCGGTCCTGGGCGACGCGCTGGCCACGATCCAGTGCACGGTGGACAGCGTCGTCGACGGCGGCGATCACTACATCGTGATCGGCCGGGTGCTGGCCCTGTCGGAGTCCACCGACTCCGGCAGGCCGCTGTTGTTCTATCGCGGGCAGTACACCGCGATCGAACCGGAAAAGACCACCCCGGCGCCGTGGCGCGCCGACCTCGAACACTTCCTCACGACCACGACGCTGGACACCTGGTTGTAGCGCCGAACACTTGACGAGGGCGGTCACCTTTCGAGGTGGCCGCCCTCGTGTGTCGATTCCCTACCCGTGACCGCGGTCAGCTGAACGGGCTGGAGTGCTCTCGGTGCCCTCGCCGCGGTCCGCACCCGCCCCCGATTCGTCTCGGTCATGCGCCCCGCGGTACGCGTGCCGGGGACCGAGTCGGGTAGGAAACAAGAGCCGCTTGGGGGCGGCCCGCAACGCTCTGGTGGGTAGGCTCAGCCGGTGACTCCGGAAGAAGAATTAACGGAAATGATGGCTGAGTTCGCCAAAATCCATGAGGGCCTCAACACGCTCGGTGCTTGTCTGGGAGATTTGAATTCCGGGATTCTCGGTCAGCTCGACGAAGTAGGCCGAAAGCTCGACCAGCTCGCCACCGATCCGGCCTCTGGCCCCGATTTCGATTCGGTGGAGTCGAAGATAGACGAGGTTCTGAGCCTCGTCCGTGAGCAGAATTCAGACCTGGGGCGATAACCCTCCAGGTGGGAGCGTTGGTTCGTCTCACAACTTTGGCGATGCCCGCGATCAGGCCCGTCCTTCCAGTGCCTTGCGTATCAGATCTCGTGCCCGGTCACCCGTGACGGATCGGCCGGCGAGTGTGTCGAACGCGCGGCGATACAGCTGTATCTCTCGCGGCTGGGTGACTTTCAGCTCGGCTGTGATCGCTTCCACCAGCACCATCCGGTCATCGAACATCACGAAGTTGGTTGCTGGAGTCAGCCATTCGGAGTTGGCCGGTACGACGCCGAGCAGCACTCGTGGTAGTCCGATGACTGACTGCGCAGATGCGGCGAGAAGCTGATGAATTCTTCGGTACCGAGGATCGTATCGGCGACGAACTGTGACCTCGGTGCCGCGCCACCCGTCCGGAGTTCTCGACACCTGCGCATACCTCGACCTGGCGGAGCTGGATCCGGATTCCCTCCCTGCCGTGCCCGAACTCACCGCGATAACGATGGCCGAACTCAGTCAAGGGGTGGCCATGGCGAAGGACCCGCCCACAAGGACCATTCGATCGGAACAGCTGGGTGCGGCAATCCGGGATTTCGACGCGCTGCCGTTCGATGAGCAGGCTGCCATCCGATACGGGACGCTCGTTGCTCTCGTACTGGTCGGGAAGAGAAATCCGCGTCCTCGTCGGATGGACCTGCAGATTGCCGCGATAGCCTCGGCGCGCGGTCTGCCGCTGTACACCCGCAACGTCGATGACTTCAAGGGACTGGACAGCATGTTGGAGATCATCGAAGTCTGATTCGGTCTGGCGGCAGAGCACGTCGCAATCCTCGGCACCGCAATCTCGGCCGGTGGGTGACGAGACAAAAGCCGGAATCCGCTCCGCGGGGTTCGCGGACCGGATTCCGGCTCGCCGCCGTTGTGGTCAGAGAAGGGGTACCGCAACGGAGGGTGTCATCCGTGTCGACGGGGTGGGTCGTTCACCGATGACCGGGTGCTCCCGCCGGTGAGCGGGAGCAGGTCGTTCAGTCGTCGCCGACGGTGATCGCCTCGGCTTCGGCCGCGCTGTGGGGTTCGGGGTCGTGGTCGTCGACATGGGCCAGGACCGAGCGACCGGCCAGCAGTACCACCACGCCGACCGCGGTACAGGCCGCGCCGACCCAGAACGGCAGAGCCATCTGGCGTTCGCCGAGCTTGCCGGCCAGGTACGGAGCGGCCGCGCCGCCGACGAACCGGACGAAGCTGTAGGCGGCCGAGGCGGTGGCGCGCTCCACGGGGGCGGAGATCATGACGGCCTCGGTGATCAGGGTGTTGTTCACCCCCAGGAACAGTCCGGCCAGAACGGTGCCGACGATGAGGACCGGCTTGTGATCGGCCCAGATCGCCATCACCGCGAGGTCGGCGGCGAACAGGGCGAGCGCGGTCGCGATCATCGGCACGGTGCCGAACATGCGCTGCAGACGCGGAGCGATGAAGACCGATGCCAGTGCCAGCAGCAGACCCCAGCCGAAGAAGATGAACCCGATCGAATAGGTGCCCATGTTCAGCGGGAACGGGGTGTAGGCCAGCAGGGTGAAGAAGCCGTAGTTGTAGAGCAGCGCGGTGATGCTCACCAGTAGCAGGCCGCGATGCCGTAATGCCTTGAAGGGAGCCAGGATCGAGGTGTGCTGCGCGGGTTTCGGCATATCGGGCAGCATCACGATGATCGCGATGAAGGCCACGGCCATCAGGACCGCGACGCCGAAGAACGGTGCGCGCCAGCTGAATCCGCCGAGGAAGCCGCCGACCAGGGGGCCGGCCGCGATACCGATACCCAGCGCCGCCTCGTAGAGGATGATGGCACGGGCGACACCGCCGGTGGCCGCACCCACGATGGTGGCCAGTGCGGTCGCGATGAACAGCGCATTGCCCAGACCCCAACCGGCACGGAAGCCGACGATCTGTCCGACCGTGCCCGAGCAGCCCGCCAGCGCGGCGAAGACGACGATGATGGCCAGACCGGCGAGCAGCGTCTTCTTGGCGCCGAAGCGGCTGGACACCACACCGGTGATCAACATCGCCACGCCGGTGACCAGCATGTAGCTGGTGAACAACAAGGTCACCTGGGACGGTGAGGCGTGTAGTTGTTCACCGATCGGCTTCAAGATCGGGTCGACCAGACCGATGCCCATGAAGGCGATGACCGATGCGAAAGCTACTGCCCAGACCGATGTGGGCTGCTTGGTCTTCGTAGTGGTCGTCGCCTCGGATACGGCCGGCGATGCGAGGGTGCTACTCATCGACGCTCCTAAATCGAGACTTCCTGGGGTACAGCTGATTTCAGGGCTTCGAGCAGATCGGTCAGCTCGTTCTCGAGGTGGCTGAGGCGGTCGATATCGAAGTCGGGCAACCGGGCCGCGAGGGCGGTGCCGAACGCGCGGCGGGACGCGGACAATTCCGCGCGTCCCGCCGGCGTCAGCTCGACGACCACGGCTCTGGAGTCGTCGGGGTCCTTGGTGCGTGCGACGAATCCGGCGGATGTCAGTCGCCCGATCAGCGCCGTTGCCGAGGGCTGGGAGCATCCGTCGAGATGCGCGAACTCGCTGATTCGCAGCGGTCCGTGCTCTTCGAGGGTGGACAGTGCTCGCACCAGTGCACGCGGAAGGGCTTTGGTGCCCAGCGTGCCGGCAAGTCGAGTGAGCCGCGCCGCGGTGACGGCGATGTCGACCATGAGCGCCTCCGGAGTGGGGGCGATGGGCGACTCGTTCGACTGCACGTCAATTATGTTACTTAAGCTAACTATGTATGTACATAGCCTAACTATATATTTTTGGAGTGAGCTCACTCACGTCGATGAACCCGCAGGTAAGGAGGGGTGCGACGAGCGGCAGGCGGCACGGTGGGCGTCGTGCGAGGACGAGAATGGCCCCGCGTCCCGTGGACGCGGGGCCATTCTCGGCGCCGATAGCGCGCAGCGGTCAGGCAGGGCGAGCGAGCGGCCGCCCGGGCATACCGAACAGTTCGGCGTCGCCGTGGGCGCGCTTGAAGAACAGGTGCGCGTCGTGCTCCCAGGTGATGGCGATGCCGCCGTGCATCTGCACCATTTCCGATACCACCGAGCGGAACGTCTGCGAGCAGTGGATTCGCGCCGACTCGAGATCGAGGGTCGTCTCGCCGGTCACCGGGCGGTCCAGATCCGCGATCGCGGCGTAGGCGGCCGAGCGTGCCGACTCCACCAGCACGTACATATCGGCCATCCGGTGCTTGAGCGCCTGGAAACTGCCGATGGGGCGACCGAACTGCACCCGCGACTTGCTGTACTCGACGGTCGTCTCGAGGCACTGTTCGGCCGCTCCGACCTGCTCGGCCGCCAGGGCAGCCCAGGCGACAGCACGCAACCGGGCGGTGATCGCGGCCGGATCGGATCCGATCCGGGTGGCCTCGGCACCGTCGAAGGTGACGGTGCTCAGCCGACGGGTGGGATCCATCGTCCGCGTGACGGTGCGCGTGACTCCCGTTGCGGTGGCATCGATTTCGTAGAGCCCGGCATCGGTGACCACGATCAGGGTGTCGGCATTCGCACCGTCGAGGACGTGGTGCGCGGTGCCGTTCACTGTGTCGTTCTCGGCCCGCACGCCGAATCCCGCCGGACGTCGTGTCGCGGCACCCGGTGCCGCCCAGCCGTTTTCGCCGGCCCAGCACACCGCGAGCGTGCGGGAACCCTCGGCGACCTCCGGCAGCAGTCGCTGGGCGGCGTCGGTGTCAGCACCGGCGAGGACGGCCTGCACGCCGAGGACCGCCGAGCCGAGCATCGGCGGATTGTGCAGCGTGCGGCCGAGTTCCTCGACCACGACCAGTGCGGTGTCGAGTTCCGCGCCGATGCCGCCGAACTCCTCCGGAATCGCCAGTGCGGCCACGCCGACCTGCTCACACAGCAGCTGCCAGAGCCGCTCGTCGTAACCGGAATCGCTGTCGATCGCGCGTCGCAGTGCGGCACTGTCACCGTGTTTGGTGAGGACCGCGCGCACGGTATTCGCCAGCTCCCGCAGTTCCGCGTTGTCGGTCATCGCCGTACTCCCGTCCGGATGTCGTGCCGGTGTGGTGCCGAGTGGATCATGCCTCGCCACCAGGCGAGCGCAGCGCCGCGGCGACCCGGGCGCGATGGAAATCGGCCGTGCCCCAAGCCGACCGGAGTGCGGTCGCCTTGGTGATCCAGAGCGACAGATCGCATTCGGCGGTGTAGCCGATCGCGCCGTGCACCTGCAGCGCGATGCGCGCGGTCCGGTACGCGGCATCGGCACAGGCGACCTTGGCCGCCGAGACATCGCGGGCCCGATCGGCGGTCCCGAAGGTCAGCGCCGCGCGGTGCAGCAGGGGCTCGGCCATGTCGAGGCCGATCTTCGCATCGGCCAGATGATGTTTGATGGCCTGGTAGCGACCGATCGGCTGGCCGAACTGCCGGCGCTGGATCACGTAGGCGACGCTGGTGTCGAGCATCGCCTTACCCGCGCCCAGCAGCTGCGCCGCCACCGCGAGAGCACCGGCGTCGAAGGCGGCCGCCGCGGCGGCGCGCACCGAATCACCCTGTGCCACCAGCTCGTCGGCGCTCAGCGAGTACAGACGCCGGGCGGCGTCCACGGATTCGATCCGGTCGCCGGGGCGTGCGGTGTAGAGGCCGTCGTCGTCCACCAGCAGGACGACATCGGCGCTATCGGCATCCACCGCCGGGGTCTGCGGGGACAGCGCGATCGTGCCCAGCGCGCCGCCCTCGGCGATCCCCGGCAGCCAGCGCTGTGCCGGACCGGAATCGTCGAGCGCCTGCAACAGGGCGGGAATCACCGCGGCGGTCTCGACCAGCGGTCCCGGGACGGCGGCGCGGCCGAATTCCTGGGCGGCGACCACCAGGTCGATGGTCTCCGCGCCCATTCCGTCGAATTCCTCGGCGACGGCCAGGCCCAGCGCACCGGCGCCGGCGAGCTGGCGGATCAGCGCCCGGCCGCCGTCGGCGTCGCCTTCACCCCAGGCGCGGATGGCCGCGGGCGTGCTCGCCGCATCGCACATCTTGCGCAGACTGCCGGCGAAGTCGCGTTGTTCGGAGGACAGTGCAAATCTCATCGATGGGTCCATTCGGAGGTACGGCGCGGGGTCTCGGGGTGGCGCACGGCGGGGCTCACCGCGGCAGGCCGAGCAGGCGCTCGGCGACGATATTGCGCTGGATCTCGTTGGTACCGGCGTAGATCGGACCGGCCAGCGAGAACAGGTAGCCGTCGGTCCAGGCGCCGGCCTGCTCGGCGGCGGCGCCCAGCAGATCCAGTGCGGTCTCGTGCATGGCGATGTCGAGTTCGGACCAGAACACCTTGTTGATCGACGATTCCGCGCCCAGCTTGCCGCCTTCCGACAGCCGGGTCACCGTGCCGAAAGTGTTGAGGCGGTAGGCCTCCGCACCGATCCACGCGTCGACCACCTGGTTGCGGACCGCGGTGTCGGCCGGATCGGCGGTCTCGCGCCACAACTCGATGAGCCGGGCGGCGGTGGCGTTGAAGCGGCCGGGGCTGCGCAGCGACAGACCACGCTCGTTACTCGAGGTGCTCATCGCGACGCGCCAGCCCGCACCCGGTTCGCCGATCACGTCCCGGTCCGGGACGAAGACGTTGTCCAGGAAGATCTCCGCGAAGCCGGGTTCGCCGTCGAGCTGCGGGATCGGGCGCACGGTCACGCCCTCGGCGGTCAGCGGGAACATCACGTAGGTGAGGCCCTTGTGCCGTTCCGCTTCCGGATCGCTGCGGAACAGGCCGAATGCCCAGTCCGCGAACGACGCCCGCGAACTCCAGGTCTTCTGCCCGTTGAGGATCCAGCCGCCCTCGGTACGTGTGGCGCTCGACCGGATACCGGCGAGGTCGCTACCGGCCTCCGGCTCCGACCAGGCCTGCGCCCAGATGTCGTCGGCGCGAGCCATTCTCGGCAGGATGCGCTCGAGCTGCTCCGGGGTGCCGTGCTCGAACAGGGTCGGCGCCAGCAGGAAGATGCCGTTCTGGCTCACCCGGCCGGGCGCACCGGCGGCGTAGTACTCCTGCTCGAACAGCACCCATTCCAGCAGCGAGGCGTCGCGGCCGCCGTATTCGCGCTGCCACGACACCACCGACAACCGGGCGTCGGCGAGGGTGTGCTCCCAGGCGCGATGAGCCTCGAAGCCCTCGCGGGTGTCCATCGAGGGCAGCGGTTCGGCGGGGACATCGGCCCGCAGGAATTCCCGTACCTCGAGCTGGAATTGCGCTGCGGCCGAATCGAGTTCGAGATCCATCTATCTACCGTTCTGTTCTGCGCTGGTGGTGGCGGTGGCCTTCATCGACTTGGCGTCCATACCGCCCAGCGAATCGGTGCCGACTTCGGCATTGTGGGCGTGCGCGAAATGGTGCAGTCCGAAGACCGAATCCATTCCGGCGCGCATTCCCATCAGGTCCTCGCACTGGTTGACGGCCTTCTTGGTCAGCGCCAGCCCGAATTGCGGCATGGTGGCGATCTTCTCGGCCAGTTCCAGCGTGTGCGATTCCAGTTCGGCGCGCGGGACGACCCGGTTGACCATGCCCCATTCATAGGCCTGCTCCGCGCTGAAGCGGTCGCCGGTGAACAGGACCTCCTTGGCTCGGCGCGGCCCCAGCACCCAGGGATGCGCGAAATACTCCACACCCGGAATGCCCATGCGCACCACGGGATCGGAGAAGAACGCGTCCTCGGAGGCGACGATCATGTCGCACACCCAGGCCAGCATCATCGCGCCCGCGATACAGGCGCCCTGCACCATCGCGATGGTGGGCTTGGGAAGTTCGCGCCAGCGGCGGCACATCCCGAGGTACACCTCGAGCTCGCGAGCGAAGCGCTGATCGCCACCGGGGCGGTCGACGTGGTCCCACCACAACGCGGCCTTGTTGTCGTAGCTGATGTGATGGTCGCGCCCCGGGGTGCCGATGTCGTGGCCGGCGCTGAAGTGCTTTCCGTTGCCCGCCAGCACGATCACCGTGACCTCGGCGTCGGCGACCGCGCGTTCGAAGGCGGCGTCGAGGGCATAGGTCATCACCGAGTTCTGCGCATTGCGGTAGTCCGGCCGGTTCATCGTGACGACGGCGATCGGCCCGCGCCGCTCATAGGTGACGACCTCACCCTCGTCCGGAACCGGTCCGGGGGACGCAGTGGGTGTGGTCACGAGATCTCCTCACGTAATTGCCGCTTGAGAACCTTCCCGGCGGCGCTGTAGGGCAACTGATCCCGGAATTCCACGAATCGCGGCACCTTGAAGTTGGCCAGAGTCTGTTTCGCGTAGGCGATCACGTCCTCGGCCTCGATCGCCGCGCCGTTGCGGCGCACGATGTAGACCTTGCCGACCTCACCCATCCGTTCGTCGGGCACGCCGATCACCGCGGACTCGGCGACGCCGTCCAGGCGTGCGAGGGCCTGTTCGATCTCCGCCGGATACACATTGAATCCACCGGAGATGTACATGTCCTTGAGCCGGTCGGTGATCTCGAGATATCCGCGCTCGTCGAGGATTCCGACATCGCCGGTGTGCAGCCAGCCCTCGGCATCGATGGTCTTGGCGGTGGACTCGGGATCGTCGAGATATCCGACCATCACATTCGGCCCGCGCAGCAGCACCTCGCCGTGATCGCCGATCCGCACCTCGAATCCGGCCATCGCCTTACCGGAGGTGTTGGCGATGGTCTCCGGATCGTCGTCGGGTAGGCACATGGTGCCGAAGCCGGAGGATTCCGAGAGCCCGTAGGCGGTGACCACGACCTCGAATTGCAGTTCGCTGCGCATTCTTTCGACCAGCACCACCGGCACGGTCGCCGCACCCGTCACCGCGACCCGCAGACTGCTCAGGTCGAAATCGGCGCGGGCGGGATGTTCGAGGATGGTCTGGTAGATCGTCGGCGGACCGGTCAGGACGGTGATGGCCTGTTCCTGCACCATCCGCATCGTCTGCGGCACATCGAAAGTCGCCTGCGGGACGATGGTGGCGCCGGTGACGACGCAGGCCAGAATGGCCGCCTTGTAGCCGAAGTTGTGGAAGAACGGCGGGATCACCAGATAGCGGTCGGAGCTGTCGAGTGTGGACCGTTGCGTCCATGCCCGCACCACATCGAGCGCCTGCCGGTGCGCGACCAGGGTGCCTTTGCTGCGCCCGGTGGTGCCGGAGGTGAACAGGATGTCGGCGATATCGTCCGGCTCGACCGACTCCGCCCGCGCGACGACCTGCTCGACCGGAACGGTCGCGGCGAGTTCGGCCAGCTTCGACCACGCGATGGCGTCGTCGTAATGGGTGGCCTCGCCTTCGGCCGGTATGACGATCACGGTGTCGACCTTGAGGCCCGGTGCCGCGGCCCGCAGTTCGGACAGCCGCTGCCGGCCCAGGAACGGATCGGCGATGAACAGTGCCTTCGCGTTCACCCGGCCGATCACATCGGCGGCCTCGTCGGCGACATAGCGGGTGTTCAGCGGCACGATGGCGGCGCCGACGTAGTGCGAGGCCAGTGCGGCCACCACCCAGTGCCAGGTGTTGGGCGCCCAGAGCGCGACGCGGTCACCGCGTTCGATTCCGCATGCCAGCAGTGCCCCGGCAGCCTGGCGCACCTCGTCGAGTAGTTGCACCCAGCTCAGGTGCGTCTCGCCGTCGCTGAGCGCGGGCGCGTCGCCGTGGATGCGCGCGGCTTCGTGCAGGGCGAGGGGAGTGGTCTGCGCAGGGGTCGTCACATCGTCCTCGTCTTCTACCAGCTCGTGACGGATCGATACCGGCGTCTCCGGTTGCTGACGGCTCGATCCTGTCGATTGCTTCGCTCCGCAGAGCTCTCCGCCCTACAAAGCAAGTGCTTGGTAGGTTACTCTACCGGAGTGAGTGCAATCCAGACCCCCGACTCCGCCACCGGCGCGGATGCCTCCGGTACGGAAACTACAGCTGACCGGGAATTCCGTACCGAAGTGCGCGAATGGCTGGCCGAGAACCTGAACGGACAGTTCCGCGAGCTGCGCGGGCTCGGTGGACCCGGAAGTGAGCACGAGGCCTTCGACGAGCGACTCGAGTGGGACCGCCACCTCGCCGCCGCCGGGCTCACCTGTCTCGGCTGGCCGGTGGAATACGGCGGCCGTGCGGCCACCCTGCGCCAGCAGGTGATCTTCCACGAGGAGTACGCGGGCGCCGACGCCCCGGCGCGCGTATCGCACCTGGGGGAGGAGCTGCTCGGCCCGACCCTGCTCGCCTTCGGCACCGAGGAGCAGAAACAACGCTTCCTGCCCGGCATCCGCTCGGTCACCGAACTATGGTGTCAGGGATATTCCGAGCCCGGGGCCGGTTCGGATCTGGCGAATGTCTCGACCACCGCCCGCCTCGACGGCGACGAGTGGTCGATCAACGGCCAGAAGATCTGGACCTCGCTGGCACACCTGTCCGACTGGTGTTTCGTCATCGCCCGCACCGAACCCGGTTCGACCCGCCATCACGGCCTGTCCTACCTCCTGGTGCCGATGAATCAGCCCGGTATCGAGGTGCGGCCCATCATCCAGCTCACCGGCACCGCCGAATTCAACGAGGTCTTCTTCGACGATGCGCGCACCGCCGCCGATCTGGTGGTCGGCAAGCCAGGCGAGGGCTGGGGCGTCGCGATGGGCACGCTGACCTTCGAACGCGGTATCTCGACCGTGGGTCAGCAGATCCGCTTCGCCCGCGAGCTGTCGAATCTGGAAGCGGTCGCGAAAGCCAATGGCGCCCTGGAGGATCCGGCGCTGGCCGAGCGGATCGATCAGGCGTGGGTCGGGCTGCGGGTGCTGCGCGCGCACGCCCTGCGGACGCTGGAATCGGCGCACGACAACATCGATGCCCGCACCGCCGCGGGACAGGCCTCGGTCTCGAAGTTGTTGTGGGCCAACTGGCATCGCGGCCTCGGTGAGCTGGCCATGGACGTACTCGGCGCCGAAGGGCTGATCGCACGTAATCCCGTCGGCGGCAGCGGTTCCCCCCTCGACCCGCATCCAGCCGACGACCTGAACCAGTGGCAGCGCCTCTACCTGTTCACCCGCGCCGACACCATCTACGGCGGCTCGAACGAGGTGCAGCGCAACATCATCTCCGAACGCGTACTCGGCCTTCCTCGCGAAGCCCGCTGACCGCGGCACACCACATCTCGAAAGGACCTACAGTGCCTGATCTCTCGGTTCCGCCCCAGCCGATCACCGGCCACGGACTGCTGGCCGGTCGCGCCGCGGTGATCACCGCGGCCGCCGGTACCGGTATCGGCTCGGCCACCGCGCACCGCCTGCTTTCCGAGGGTGCCGATGTCGTCGTCTCGGACTGGCACGAGCGCCGGTTGAAGCAGACCGAGGAGGAACTCGCCGCCGAATTCCCCGATCGCAAGGTGGCCTCGGTGGTCTGCGATGTGACCAGCACCGAACAGGTCGACGAACTGGTCCGCGCCGCCGCGGAACGGCTGGGCCGGATCGACATCATGGTCAACAACGCCGGGCTGGGCGGGGAGACCCCGGTCGTCGACATGACCGACGAGCAGTGGGACCGCGTCCTCGACATCACCCTGAACGGCACCTTCCGCTGCACCCGTGCGGTGCTGAATTACTTCCGCGGCGCCGGCCACGGCGGTGTGGTCGTCAACAACGCCAGCGTGCTGGGCTGGCGGGCTCAGCACGGCCAGGCGCACTACGCCGCGGCCAAGGCCGGTGTCATGGCACTGACCCGCTGCAGTGCGGTCGAGGCCGCCGAGCTGGGGGTACGGATCAACGCCGTCGCACCGAGCATCGCTCGCCACCCCTTCCTGGACAAGGTCAGCTCCACCGAACTGCTCGATCGCCTCGCCGCCGGGGAAGCCTTCGGCCGCGCCGCCGAGCCGTGGGAGGTCGCAGCCACGATCGCCATGCTGGCCAGTGACTACACCACCTACCTCACCGGCGAGGTGGTCTCCATCAGCAGCCAGCGCGCCTGAGGCTGTATTTTCTGCGTCGGCTCCGCCGACGCGGGTTTCGGCCCTTTGGGCCTCGATTCTTCCCTTCTCCGCTCCTCCGCTTCGCTCCTCCGCTCCGGCAGTCCAGAATCGAGGCGGGCCGAAACCCACCCGGGGGCACCGTCCCGAGACGTTGACCGCATCGGGTTCGGTTGTATTCGCCGGGTGGGTTCACCACGGTCCTATCGCTCGATAACGCGGCGGCGCATGCGGTCGCGAAGCCTGTCGTGGCGATCAGGGTGAGGCAGTGTGCGCTGCCGCGCACTGTGCCGCGTGCGAGTAGGGGGCCTTCGGGGTGCGCTGCGTGGTCACCACGGCCCGATCGCGTACTCGAGCAGGGCGAGTAGCAACGCGGCGGCGCATGCGGTCGCGAAGCCTGTCGCGGCGATCAGGGTGAGACAGCGTGCGCTGCCGCGTACCGCGCCGCGCGCATGCAGGAATCCGGCGAGGGCACCCGCGAGCGCCAGCGGGAAGACACCGCCGACCACGAGGTAGAACACCGATGCCAGTGCCGCGTTGAGGGCATCGCCCACGCCGCGGGCGTAGCCGTCGAACGGGATCGGGAACCGATAGACGCTCGCCACGAGCCCCGCGGCGACGGGTGCCCAGCAGATCGTCACGAGGGCGCCCCACAGCACCGCCACCCAGATATCCGGACCGGCCTGACGAGACCTGTCCCAGGTCACGTCACGATCGCTCAACCCCATGATCGACCTCGCACATCCGTCCGGTCGAGATTCCGTATGACGGTCGAATGCTACAGCGAACGCCCTGGTCATCGCATTCGCCGCACATCGTCTCCCCGGCAATCCTCCATCGGTCCACCTTGAAAGGGTGACCGTGCGCCCCGAAGGTGACTGTGCGCTCCGAAGGTGACCGTGCGCTCCGAAGGTGACCGTGCGCTCCGAAGGTGACCGTGCCCTCCGAAGGTGACTGTGCGCCCCCAAGGTGACCCGGCCACCCAAGGTGACCACGCACGCTGAAAGCGTTTCCGGGGTAGTACTACCCGTGTGGGTTCGCGGCCGTCTCGCCGTTCGGGTGCCGCTGCGCAAGCGACGAAGGAGCAAGCAGCGGCACCCGAACGGCGAGACTCAGGGGCCGCCAACCCCGCCGGAGCGAAGCGAAGGCCAAAAAT
>NZ_JBFAUW010000023.1:0-64707 GCF_040679495.1 Nocardia sp. NPDC052254
GGGTACCGCTGCGTACGCGACGAAGGAGCAAGCAGCGGTACCCGAACGGCGAGACGGCCGCGAACCCACCCGGCAGGAACTTCCTCGGAAACGCTTTTGGCGTGCCGGGGAACGTCAGGCGGGAAGGTTCCTTTCCGCACCGCCGCCTGCTCCTTCGTCGCCTAGACAGCGAGAACCCGAACGCCGAGACGGCCATGAACTCACCCAGGGAGCACTACCCCGGAAACGCTTTCAGCGTGCCGGGGGACGTCAAGCGGGAGGTTCCTTTCCACACCGCCGCCTGCTCCTTCGCCGCCCACAACGAGAACCCAAACAACGAGACAGCCGCGAACCCACCCAGGGAGCACTACCCCGGAAACGCTCTCAGCATGCCGGGGAACATCAAGCGGGAGGTTCCCTTCCACACCACCACCTGCTCCTTCGCCACCCACACAACGAAAACCCAAACAACGAGACAGCCGCGAACCCACTCGGCACGACCTTCCTCGGGAACGCTTTCAGCGTGCCGGATCATTTGTGTGCGTGAGGTAGCCATCGGGATGGGTTTACCGAGAATGCTTTTCGCGCAACAGCGGCACCCCACAAGACGAGACAGTGACGAATACTCATCCCGCCGGCAGGCCAGATCACCGCAAACAGGCGACATCCACCCCGCCCCGGCCCGGCACGCTGAAAGCGTTCCCGAGGCAGTGCTCCCCGGGCGGGTTCGCGGCCGTCTCGCCGATCGGTGCCCGTCGCGTACGCGACGAAGGAGCAAGCGACGGGCACCGATCGGCGAGACCAAGGGGCCGCGAACCCCGCCGGAGCGAAGCGACGGCAGAAGATACAGCCCCCCGGAGCGAAGCGAAGGCCGAACACACCCCTATCGCTGGGCGCGATATGCCGCTCGCGTGGTGGGTTCGAGATGCTCGGTCGCGTAGCTCAATGCGGTGCGGCCCATATCCTGGGCGTGCTCGTCCAGGAAACCTGTCAGCAGGGCGCGGTCGATGCGCTTGCCCACCTCGCGCAGCATCCAGCCGAGCGCCTTCTGGATCAGATCGCGCCGATCGTCCAGTAACCGCTCGCACAATTCGAAGGTCGTCGAGGCGTCCCCGGCCTTGATGAACGCGAAGGTGCTGAGTAGCGCCACCCGGCGCTCCCACAGCGAATCCGCCTGTGCCAGCTCACCGAGCAGACCGCGCGGCCGCTCGAGCAACCACGGCCCGAGGATGTTCTCGGCCGACACATCGACCAGATCCCAATTGTTCACCCGGCCACCGCGCACGGCCGTCAGGTACATGTCGACGAGTTCGCGTTGTGCGGCCTCGGCAGCCCGGTCGCGGGCTCGCGTCTTCCCCGCCTTCGCCATGGCATTGTTCGCGATCACCAGCGCCACGAAGCGATGCTCGTGCACCGCACTCGCCAGCAGCGTTTCGATCTCCGAGATCGGCAAGGCCGCAAACCGTCCGGCGATCGCCCGGGACTTCGGAACGCTCACCCCGACGAAGACATCACCCTCGCCGTACTCACCCGGCCCGGTCTTGAAGAAGCTCCGCAACACGGCCACCCGGTCCGGGTCGGCCGCCTCGTCCACGGCCCGTGCCACGTCGGCAGCGGTATATCCGGCGGTCATGAGCACACCCGCATGCCGGCATCGATCGCGTCATCCATATCGACCACGCGGAGAGTATCGCGCACCGGAAGCCGATCAGCCCGCAATGCCGCCAGGTGAGAGCACATCGGTGACTGTCACTCCGGTCGGCAGGGGTAGCGACATCCGGCTCGCTCCGGCGATCACCGGCACGAATCCGATGGCACCCGAAGCTCGCACAGGTCCGGCCGGACAACAGGTACACCCGTCGTCGGCGCGCCGATGAATCCGGCCGAGACCGCATCCGAGCCCGTCACACAACGTGACGGCAGGCTAGGCGGTATTACAGGCGCGGTCCACCGCGCCCAATTCGCGACCCGACTCGTATGCTGCCGCGCCGGCCGGCAATTCTCCGGCGCGGCCGCTGTTGAAGACGGTGACGGTACCCGATCCCGCGGTGGGCCGCCCCAGCGCGTCGATACGTCGAAGCGTCTGACCCGCAACGGCTTCCGCGCTGTCGAACAGGCGGACCCCGGCAGGCAGCGCGGCGACGATCGAATCGAGCACCAGGGGGTAATGGGTGCAGCCGAGCACGATCGCCTCGGTACCGTCCGGTGTCTGGGCCGCCGCGCGCGCGATGGCCGCTTCGACGGCCGTCAGATCACCGCGGTCGATGGCATCGGCGAGGCCGTGACAGGCCACACCGGTCACATCGGCCGACCCACCGAACCGCGCGATCAGATCGGCCTGATAACGGCTCGCGGTGGTCGCGGCGGTGGCCCACACCGCCACGGAGTGGCAGGCCGCCGCGGCCGGTTTGATCGCCGGGACCGTACCGATCACCGGCACTTGCGGTCCCACCTCGGCACGCACATGTTCGAGTGCGGTGACACTGGCGGTGTTGCAGGGCAACACGATCGCCTCGGCGCCCAGATCCAGCGAGCGCCGCGCGGCGGCGAGGACCCGATCGATCACCCACTGCTCGGGTTTGGGCCCCCACGGCGCACCGTCGGGGTCCAGTTGCAGCAGCAGATCGAGGTCGGGACGCAACGTGCGCAGCCACGCGCCCGTCGGCAACAACCCGAGTCCCGAATCGATGAGCGCAACGATCACGGGCCAACTGTATTACAGCGTGCCCGGATGCTTACTTCACCGCCGCGGACCTGCTGTTGGCCGCCAGTTCGGCGCGCATTTTCATCACCTGACCGGTGCGTCCGCCGCCCACCACCGCGGTGAGAACCCCGGCGTCGAAATAGTGCGCCAGGAATTTCCGGCCGTCGTCGTCGATCACCCGGATCTCGTCGGCACCCGCCGGGGTGCCGAGAACCTGGATTTTCACGTCGTACTGATCGCTCCAGACATACGGCACCCGCACCGCTTCGGGAATCTCCCCGCCGAGCAGTGCGGTGGCCAGTAGTTTGGCCTGTTCACCGGCATTGGTCCAGTGTTCGACGCGCTTGTGCCGGCCGTTGTCGTGCCGCCAGGCCGCGACGTCGCCGACCGCCCACACGCCCTCGACGCCGGTGCGGCCCACCTCGTCGGCGAGCACCCCACCGCCGGCCTGCGGTTCCGCCAGCGGAATACCGGAATCGGCCAGCCATTCGGTCACCGGCGCCGACCCGACGCCGATGACGACCAGATCCGCGCTCACCGTGCTGCCGTCGGCGAGGGTGGCGCCGGTGACGGCCCCGTTCTCCGCGTGCAGCGAGGTCAGTCCGACGCCACAGCGCACATCCACACCCTCTTCGCGGTGCAACCGGCCGACCAGACGTCCCACCGCCTCACCCAGGGCGGCGGCCAGTGGAGTCGGCTGCGGCTCCACCAGGACGACATCCACCCCGCGCGAGCGGAAACTCGCGGCCAGCTCACAACCGATGAATCCGGCGCCGACCACCAGCGCCCGCCGTGCGGTCGCCAGCTGGTCACGCAGTGCGGCCGCATCCTCGTGCCGCCGCAGGACGTGGATACCGGACGCCTCGGGCAGGCCCGGAATCCGCTTGGGACGCAGGCCCGTTGCCACGATCAGCGCACCGTATTCGAGGGTGGCCCCATCGGCGAAGGTCAGCACCCGGGCCGCGGTGTCGACTCCGGTGACCGCCACCCCCAGGCGCAGCTCGATCTCCTTCTCGGCGAAGAATTCCGCGGGCCGCAGCGTCGTGTCCTCGGTCTCGCCGCGGACGAACTGCTTGGACAGCGGCGGACGATCGTAGGGCAGCCGCGATTCGTCGCCGACGAGGATCAGCCCACCCTCGTAGCCCGCACGGCGCAATTCCTCGGCGGTGCGCAGTCCCGCGAGACCCGCTCCCACGATCACGATCGGGGCGGTCATCGCAGCACTCCTCGCACGATCGGGGCGATCACAATTGCTGGCACGTTTTGCTGCACCAATCCACCATATTCTAGAACACGTTCTAATCTACGGTGACGGGCACCATATCCGACACCAATGAAGGATTATGTCGATTGCAGGTATTGACCGGGCGGTCAATCAGAGATATACCGAGTACAGAACACAATTCCGCCCCCGAGGAGGCCCCCGATGCTCACCGAATCCCGCACCCAGGACTTCGTAGCAGTGGTACTCGGCGCATACACCGCGCTGTCGCCCATCTGGACCGACCACAGCACCCGCGCCATGTGGACCCTGATCGTGCTCGGCGTCCTGATCGCGCTGACCGGCCTGGCCCAGCTGTCCCGCCCGGCGATGACCGGAACCGATTACGCCATGGGACTCTTCGGCGTCCTGCTGTTCATCTCACCGTGGGTGATGAACTACAGCGCCTTCAATGCCGCCTCGTGGACCGCGTGGATCGTCGGCGTACTGACCGTCGTCGTCGCCGTGGCCGCACTTCCGCAAGTATCGGCACGGATGCATACTGCACACTGATGCAGATGCACAAACCCCATCGAGCGGGGCGCCGCCGGAACAGGAAGATCGACGGCGACGCCCGCGCTCTCATTCTGGATGCCGCCGAAACCCTTTTCGCGGCAAACGGATTCGACGCGACCGCGACGGCCGCGATCGCCGATGCGGCCGACGTGCCCAAGGGACTGGTCTTCTACTACTTCCCCACCAAGAACTCGATTCTGTCGGCCCTGATGGCCGAGCGGGTCCCCACCCACCCCATCGAGGACATCGGCGCCGTGGTCACCCCGGGCGACCCGGCGACCAGCCTCGTGAAGCTGGATGCGGCACTCAATCTGCGCGATCACCACTCCTCGGTCCTGCGCGTGATCATGTGGCGCGAGGCCGACACCCATCCCGATGTGCGAAAACAATTGCGGCACATGCGTGATCAACTCCTCGACATCACCGCGCGGGTGCTGCAGGCCAGCGCGCCGGGCCAGGTCCAGCCGGGCACCCTGCGCGCCTGCGCCGCCGCCTGGGTCTCCGCCATGCTCAGCATCGCGAGTACCGACCGGCTGCACGCACTCGACGGCCTGACCATGGCCGGCGCCGAAGAGATCACGAACCTGTCCCGGGTGGTCGCCGCGGGCATGACCAATCTCGGCTGACCGGGTCATGAGGACACGGCGACAGCCGTCCGATACGCACTCGGGTCATCGATCGCATCCAGCAGATATGCGGCCAGGTCGGCGCGCGAGATCCGTGGCCCGACCTTCCCGCGAGCTCCCGGCGAGATCCGCGGCTCACCACGCGCCGGGCCGAGGCTACCGGCTCCACGGACCACCGCGGTGACGCAGAAGCCGCGACTGCGCGCCTCATCCACGACGAGCCGTCCGGTACGGCCGGTGGCCCCGAGGATCGCAACGGCCGTCATCGGTGTGCCGCCGGACGGGTGGCCGGTTGCAGCCTGAAGGTCAGCGCCTCCATCCATCGCTTACGCTGCGTCTTCTGCACCGCGGCGATCCGCCACTGCCCCGCGCCGTCGCGGATCACGGTGTAGGTGGCGAGTTTGCCGAGCCGCGCGGGTTTTCCCTTCGCCGACTCGCCCCGGGTGACGACGACCGCGGTATCACTGCCGTAGTGGCGGATCTCGATGATCTCGATCGTGAGACCGGTGCCCTTCAGGAAGCTGTCGAACAGGGCCTGGTGACCACGGCCGATCTCGGCTCCGCCGTGGTAGACGGTGCCCGTGTAAGTGACATCGGTGGCGTCATCGGTGAAGCACGCACCGTAGGCGGCGCCGTCGCCCCGGGCCCAGGCATCCTGGCTGCGCTGGATGAGGGCGCGAATTTCGGTGTCGGTGACGTTCATGATTCTCCTTGTTCTGCGAGCAGGGCCAGGGCGGCCCGGCGGGGAAGCAGCCGCAGCGCGGCGGCGAAGAGGTGATTGACAGGGCTGGTGAGCACCACCGGACCGTTCTTGTCGGACAACGCCTTCCGAGCCCGACGTACTACTTCGTACGGCGACTGCACCAGCCAGGCCGGCACATCGGCCGCCGATTGCGATGCGGTGGCGGTGACGCCCGGGCACAGGGCCAAGACATGGATCCCGCGCGACTTCTGTTCCTGCCACAGCGTTTCCGACAGCGCCGTGACGAATGCCTTGGACGCGCTGTACACACCCAGCCCCGGTTTCGGCGAATGCCCGAGTGTGGACGACACATTCACCAGAGCACTACCCGGCGCGGCGGCGGACAGGAAGGCATGTGCCAGCGTGGTCACGGCGCGGCAGTTGAGATCGATTGTGGTGAGGGCGGATTCGAGTGGAAGCCGGACGAAGTCGCCGTGCGTCGCGGTGCCGGCATTGTTCACCAGCAGCGAGTATTCCCCGGAACCAGCCAGTTCGGCCGTTGTCTCCAGACCCACCCGGGTGGTGAGATCGGCGACGAGGTAATCGTGCCCCGAGCCGAGTCCGGCCACGAGCCGCCGCAATCCGGCTTCTCCACGCGCCACCGCGGTCACCGAATATCCCTCGGCCGCAAGCGCGGTCGCGAAGGCATACCCGATACCGGCACTCGCCCCGGTCACCATTGCTCTCACCGTTCGGCCTCGGGCTCGGTGGCCGGATCGAACAGGAATGAGACGCGCTCGAAGACCGACTGCCGCTTGGTGTTGTGAAAACTCGCGATCCGCCATGTGCCGTCACGTTCGCGCACGACGGTGTAGGTCTGTGTCTTCGACAGTTCGGCCGGCCGCCCATCCTCGTATCGGTCACCCCGACTGGTGACGATCGCGACGTCGTCGCCGTAGAAGCGCACACCCAGGAACGAGTCGGCCAGTTTGGTGCCCTTCAGGAATCCGTTGAACAGTGCGCGATGCGCCTCGGTGAGATCGCGCCGACCGCTGTAGTAGGTACCGACGAAGGTCGTATAGGTCGCGTTCTCGGTGAAAGTCGCGCCGTATGCGTCGGCGTCATTGCGATCCCAGGCGGCGGTCATCTCGCCGATGGTCGAGCACACGGCTCGCAGATCCGCCGCACTGCCGCCGTCCGCCACGACGCTCGCGCAGTCGGAGACACCGGTATTGCGAACCTCCGAGGTGCGGTCCAGCCAGATGTATCCCCCAGCGGCGGTGACTCCCAGGCCCAGTGCGATCGCCCCCAGAGCCTTGGCGACGGTGCGTCGGCGAGACTTCCGAGAGCCGGTATCCGGCGTGTTGTCGATGGTTGCGGTCATGGCCGAGCCTTTCCCAGTGCTAATATCTGCTCAGAAGATGTTTCTTCTTTTAAGAACTCTCTTCGTTGAGGAAGAGATTAAGGAATGAGGTGATCCGTGTCAACAGGACAGGGAGAAAACGACCCCGGCCAGGTCTTTCGCCGGTACCTGAGCGCGGTCGTACTGCACGCGCAAGCAGGCGCAAAGGCCGTGGACCTCGGCCCCACCGACCTGTATGCGCTGAACATCCTGGAGCTGAGCGGTGCGATGACTCCCGGCGAACTGGGGACCCGGACCGGTTTGACCACCGGCCCCACCACCCGGCTCATCGACCGCCTCGAACAGGCCGGCTATGTGCGACGGGCCCCGGATCCGGGCGACCGCCGCAAGGTCATCGTCGAACCGGTCAACCGGCCGGAGGGCCTGGACCGGGCGCTCGCTCCCGCACGCCGCCGGATCGGCGAGATCATCCAGACCTATTCACCCGAACAGCGCGAGCTGCTGTTCGACTATTTCGCCCGCGCGGGGGAGGCGTATCAGCGGGCCGCCGAGGACATCGCAGCGCAAGGGACCGATCACGAAGCGGGCGAATAGATTCCGCGACCTACCCGACCCCGGCGAGCAACCCGGCCACCAGGGCCCGCAATCCCTGCTCATAGGTGTCGGCGGCAGTGAGTTCGGCCCAGCGATCCGCGACCGCCGCGAGTCTGGGGAACTGCTCGGCATCGATATCGGCGAAGACCTGCTCACGGAAGGGCGGGCGATCGTCTCGGCTGCGCCGGCGGTCGGCGGCGGCACGGATCAGAATCTCACCGGCCGTGTAGTACCAGATCGATCGATAGGCATGGACCGCGCGATCGGCCTCCAGCCCGCATTCCATCGCCGCGTCCAGGATGGCTTCCGGGTACCACAACGCCTCCGGCGACAGCAGATCGTCAGCGGTCAGCACCTCCGTGATCCACGGAACCGGAGCCAGGATGTCACGCATGGCCCGGGCCGCGACGATCAGCCGCGCACGCGGATCGGCGGGCAGCGAGGGCCGCACCGCTGTGGCCGCCGCCTCCTCGAGCAGAAGCAGCAGCAGGGCGTCTTTGTCCGGCACATGGTGATAGACGGCCATCGGCGTGGCCCCGAGTTCGGTGGCCAATCGCCGCATGGTCAGCGCCTGCACACCGTGGGTCTCGATCAGCTCGCGCGCCGCGGCCACGATCCGAGCGCGCGAGAGTCGCGGCGGACGTCCGGTTCGAGTGCTCACCCAGCCATCTTCACATGCCTCTGGACAGCAGCGACGGTGATCGGCTACTTTTTATACGCGTATAGAAAGTAGATCGCGGCCGAACCCACACCGGCCTCGGTCGGTGCCGAACGAGAGGGAACACATGGAAACGACGCCCATCGCGCTGTTCGAGCGTGGCATCCGAATACTGCCGGACGGCAAGATTTTCGACGAGCCGCGCCGAATGTCCGGAGATATCGACGGATGGACTCTGGCCGCATTCCGGGTCGCAACCGATGCCGAGGTCCACGGCGATCTGTGGGAGATGCATCCGGACGGCGCGGAGCTTGTGACCGTATTGTCCGGAGGCATCCGACTGATACTTCGAGCGGGCGAGACGCCGGAGACATCGGTACCGCTACGCGCAGGGCAGGCATTCATCGTGCCCCGCGGCCGCTGGCATCGCATCGAACTGGACGAACCGAGCGAGCTGATGTCACTGACGCTGCGGGCCGGTACCGAACTCGAGAAACGGGCGGATTGAGCTGCGGCGCAACGGCGACGGCACCCGTTGCGCACCCCGCGGACTCGCAACTGAAACGGTGAAGGATAAGAATGGGCCGTATGACGGATCCCGCCAATGCCCGTTTCGGAGAACCCCATGCTGCACGAGAGGGGTCGCGATTGACTCGCTCCGAGGAGGATCTGCAGCCGCGGGCGGATACCACCGGCTACGCCGCACCGGGCAGCGAGCATCACGGGCTGCGCTGGGACGGTAAGGAATTCGACGATCCGAGATCGGGGAGCGCGCCCGCGGTACTACCGATCCGCGACACCTCGCGCGGGCACGACGAATCCCTCACCTTCGGCGGCTATTCGAACGAGGATGCCGGCGGTATATTCGGCCCCGCACCCGACGGATCGGCCGGCGACACCCCCTCCTACACACCCGACTACCTCACCGGCACCTCGGTGTCTTCGGGCAGCGGCACCACCCCGGCATCGGGTTCTTCTCTGCCCGTCCGCGATTCGGCAGCATCCCTTGGCGGGGCACCGCAGCTGCCGCGCCGCGAACCCGCGCCGCACAGCACCTTCGCCTCGCCGTTCGCGGCCGAATTCGAACGGGCCGCAGCCGGTACGGCCGAACAAAAATCCGAGCCGATCGTCGACGAATCCGCTCCGACTTCGAGTTTCGCGGCCACGCCCCCAGCTTCGGAGAGCGCGATTCCGCAGCAGGAGGACAGCTCACAGGATGCCGAGGACACCATCCGCCGGATCGCGGAGAGCCTCGGTATCGATACCGATCTGACCGGCCGCTCCCGTTCCGAACGCGCAGATACTGACAGCCAGCCATCTGTCGGCAATCACAATGGAGTGATCGGATCGACCGAGCCTTACACCGCCGGCGAGCATTACGACGCCGCCCCGGCCGAGAGGCCGGTGGAATCCGCCACGAATTCCGCGGCCCCCGCACCGGATCCCCTCAAACTGCCCCTGCGCACCCCCACGCCGGCATACGGTCTGGCACGGACCGATGCCGGTGCGCCGGACCCGGGCCAGGCGCCGACCGACGAGACCCGGGCGCCCGCCCGTCGCCTGCCGGCGGCAGCGGCAGCAGCGGCACAGAAGCGAGGCGGCGAGACCAACGCGGGCCCCGACGGTGCGTCGGCCGAGCCGGGCCGCGACGGAGGTTCCGCGCTCCCCTCCCGTCTCCCGCACCGGCATTCGAGTGAGCCGGCCGCCGCCGACGCCGTGCGCGGCACCGATCCCGAACCGAGCCCGCTCGATCCCGAACCGTCGTCCGAGGACACCGCCTCGTTCGCGGCGATCGTCGACGTTCCAGCTGCCACGAGCGGTCTGCCCACACGCCGACCGATCTCCGGCCGCAACGGCACAGCGGTCGACCAGCTCTCGGCCCCGGTCACCGACCCCGGCGATCCGTCCGACACCGACGTCCTGCGACGGCGAACCTCCGAAACGACCGCAGCAGAATCGGATTCGACCGCCGCCGGTTTCACGCTGCCCCGTCGCGGGTCCACCACCGAACCGGCCGAGAACACCCCCGCCGGGGAATACTTCCCTGCCGCACAGCCATATTCGTCGACCGACCCAGCGGACCCGCTGTCGACCGATGCCGAGACTCTCGCACCGGCGCACCACACGGCCACGGAATCGCCCGCGGAGACCATCACCTCGAGTTCCACGGCCGAGCCCACCACCCCCCGCCGGAATCGTCGCGCGGCACCCGATCACACGGCCGGTGAATCCACCGAGGACATCGCCTCCCGCACCGGCATCGCCCCGAGCTCCCGCCGCGCCGCGCGCCGCCGGGCCGAGACCGGCGACGCCCCGGCCCTGGATGTCAGCGTCATCATGCAATTGCTCCTGGCCAGCCACAACCTGGAGAATGTGGCCCGCAACGCCGAGGCCGGCGACGTCTCCCTGGAGGACTTCATCACCGCCGCCCACCGCACCCGCGCCGCCGCGGTCGAACTGGTCACCACCTGGTTCGGCGGAGCGGAGCAGATGCGCGAATTCGCCCAAGCACTGCTGGCGGCGACCGAAAGCTGAGGCCGGCACCCTCGCCGTATCGCTGCTGGTGTGCATGCTGTACCGGGCTGCCACGCTGCGGCCGAACCTGCACGGTGGCGGCGCGGGCAACTGGTTCAGCTTCCCGAGCTGTCCCACCGAGATCGCACCACGGCCGAGCGTGACGGGTGCTGGCCGATCACGCGTGGCAGGAAGCCGCGATGCTCGCCGAGATCGCCCGCGGCAAGAAGACCTCAGCGACCACCGGAGTCATTCAGCGCACCGCGGATTTCGATGATCTTCTCTCCGGACTCTCTCATCTCCACCACCGTTGGCAGGATCGGCATGAATGCGTCGAGGAGAACCTTCTTGGCGCAATTGCCGATCCTGATCCACACCACTGGCGGACCAGTTTCTGCATTGTGGGAGCGACCGATCAGGATGAAGTCCTCGTCCTTGGTGATCACCGCCGCGCCGCGACGGATCGCTTCATCCCGGACCACCTGATCACTGGCCGATGTCATGGCGATATCGCAGACATGAACGGCTTCGTGTCCCTCAGCTGACACCGCGCGGGCAAGAGCAGGTGGGAGCTGTGCGTCGACGATGAACTTCAAGATGCGGTACGCAGGATCGGATGGTCCGCCTCAGCGGCAGCGAATGCCAGACAGGCACGGATATCCTCGCGCTCGAGGTATGGATAGTCCTCGAGGATCGAATCCTCACTCTCCCCTGCGGCAAGGAGTTCGAGCACATCCTTCACCCTGATCCGCATACCGCGGATGCACGGGCGCCCCCCCAGCTGGTTGGGGTCAAAGGTAATCCTGGACACCGCCACAGCATACCGGGCACCTGGTCGGCCCGACCTGACATGCGAGAAGGGCCGCTCCCCAACGGGAACGGCCCTTCTCAGTGCTGTCACCTACCGTGACGGCCCATCACAAGGTCACTTGATGACCTTGGTGACGCGGCCGGCGCCGACGGTGCGGCCACCCTCGCGGATCGCGAAGCGCAGGCCCTCTTCCATGGCGACCGGCTGGATCAGCTTGACGCTCATCTCGGTGTTGTCGCCCGGCATGACCATCTCGGTGCCCTCGGGGAGGGTCACGACGCCGGTCACGTCGGTGGTGCGGAAGTAGAACTGCGGGCGGTAGTTGTTGAAGAACGGGGTGTGGCGGCCACCCTCGTCCTTCGACAGGATGTACGCCTGGCCCTCGAACTCGGTGTGCGGGGTGGTGGTGCCGGGCTTGACGACAACCTGACCACGCTCGACATCGTCGCGCTTCAGACCACGAACCAGCAGACCGACGTTGTCACCGGCCTGACCCTGATCCAGCAGCTTCCGGAACATCTCGATACCGGTGATGGTGGTCTTCTGGGTCTTCTCGCGGATGCCGACGATCTCGACTTCCTCGTTCACGTTGACGATGCCGCGCTCGACACGACCGGTCACCACGGTGCCACGACCGGTGATGGTGAAAACATCCTCGATCGGCATCAGGAAGGGCTTCTCGGTCTCACGAACCGGGTCCGGGATGGACTCGTCGACGGCGTTCATCAGCTCGACGATCGACTCGACCCACTTCTCGTCACCCTCGAGGGCCTTCAGGCCGGAGACGCGCACGACGGGGGCGTCCTCGTCGAACTCCTGGGCGGCCAGCAGCTCGCGGACCTCCATCTCGACGAGCTCGAGGATCTCCTCGTCGTCGACCATGTCCGACTTGTTCAGCGCGACCAGGATGTAGGGCACGCCGACCTGACGGGCGAGCAGCACGTGCTCACGGGTCTGCGGCATCGGGCCGTCGGTGGCGGCGACCACGAGGATGGCGCCGTCCATCTGGGCCGCACCGGTGATCATGTTCTTGATGTAGTCGGCGTGGCCGGGGGCGTCGACGTGCGCGTAGTGACGCTTCTCGGTCTGGTACTCGACGTGGGAGATGTTGATCGTGATACCACGAGCCTTCTCCTCCGGAGCCTTGTCGATCTGGTCGAACGCGAAGCTCTGGTTCAGGTCCGGGTACTTGTCGGCCAGCACCTTGGTGATGGCGGCAGTCAACGTGGTCTTACCGTGGTCGACGTGACCGATGGTGCCGATGTTGACGTGGGGCTTCGTCCGCTCGAACTTCGCCTTCGCCACTGTGGTCCTCCTGGACTAGTTAGTGCGTGCTTTTTTGCAGCAGTGCGGTTTGTATTTACTGGGGTCGTTCGACGACCGTTCGGGGCGGATTCTCGCAAACCCGCCCCGGCAGCGATTACTCGCCGGTCGCCTTGGCGATGATCTCCTTCGCCACGTTGGCCGGAACCTCCGCGTACGAATCGAACACCATGGAGTAGTTGGCCCGGCCCTGGGTCTTCGACCGCAGGTCACCGATGTAGCCGAACATCTCCGAGAGCGGAACCAGCGCCTTGACGACACGGGCACCACTGCGTTCCTCCATGGCCTGGATCTGGCCACGGCGGGAGTTCAGGTCGCCGATCACGTCGCCCATGTAGTCCTCGGGCGTGATGACCTCGACAGCCATGAGCGGCTCGAGGATCACCGGACCGGCCTTGCGGGCCGCTTCCTTCAGGGCCTGCGCGCCCGCGATCTTGAACGCCATTTCCGAGGAGTCGACCTCGTGGTAGGCGCCGTCGAGCAGCTTGGCCTTCAAGTTGACCAGCGGGTATCCGGCGAGGACGCCGTACTGCATGGCGTCCTGGATACCGGCGTCCACCGACGGGATGTACTCGCGCGGAACGCGGCCACCGGTGACCTTGTTCTCGAACTCGTAGGTCGCGCCGTCCTCGCCGGTGAAGGGCTCCAGGCCGATGATGACGCGGGCGAACTGGCCCGAACCACCGGTCTGCTTCTTGTGCGTGTACTCGTGCTTGTCGACGTTCTTGGTGATGGTCTCGCGGTAGGCCACCTGCGGCTTACCGACGTTGGCCTCCACCTTGAACTCACGCTTCATCCGGTCGACCAGGATGTCGAGGTGCAGCTCGCCCATACCGCCGATGACGGTCTGGCCGGTCTCCTGGTCCAGCTTCACCGAGAAGGTCGGATCCTCTTCGGCGAGCTTCTGGATCGCGGTGCCCAGCTTCTCCTGGTCGGACTTGGTCTTGGGCTCGATCGAGACCTCGATGACCGGATCCGGGAAGGTCATGGACTCCAGCACGATCTGGTTCTGCGGATCGCACAGGGTGTCACCCGTGGTGGTGTCCTTCAGGCCGATGACCGCGTAGATGTGGCCGGCGGACGCCGAAGGAACCGGGTTCTCCTTGTTGGAGTGCATCTGGAACAGCTTGCCCAGGCGCTCCTTCTTGCTCTTGGTCGAGTTGATGACCTGAGCACCGGAGTCGACCTTGCCCGAGTACACGCGGACGTAGGTCAGCTTGCCGAAGAACGGGTGCACGGCGATCTTGAACGCCAGCGCCGCGAACGGCTCGTCGGAGCTCGGCCGACGAGTGATGACCTCGTCCTCCTTGCCGGGGACGTGGCCTTCCACGTTCTCGACATCCAGCGGCGAGGGCAGGTAGTCCACGACGGCGTCGAGCATGGGCTGCACGCCCTTGTTCTTGAACGCCGAACCACACAGCACCGGGTACAGCTCCGAGGCGACGGTCAGCTTCCGGATGGCGCCCTTGATCTCGTCGATCGAGAGCTCCTCGCCACCGAAGAACTTCTCCAGCAGGGCCTCGTCCGACTCGGCGACGGTCTCGAGCAGCTCCTGGCGGTACTGCTCGGCCTTCTCCTTGAGATCGGCCGGGATTTCCTGGACCTCGTACTTCTCACCGAGCTTGGTCTCGCCGGTCCACACCTTGGCGTTCATCTCGACCAGGTCGATGATGCCCTCAAAGGTGTCCTCCGCGCCGATCGGCAGCTGGATGACCAGCGGCTTGGCACCGAGGCGGTCCTTGATGGTCTGCACGGTGAAGTAGAAGTCCGCGCCCAGCTTGTCCATCTTGTTGACGAAGCAGATACGCGGAACGTCGTACTTGTCGGCCTGACGCCACACCTGCTCGGACTGCGGCTCGACACCCTCTTTACCGTCGAAGACGGCGACGGCGCCATCGAGGACACGGAGGGAACGCTCCACCTCGACCGTGAAGTCGACGTGTCCCGGGGTGTCGATGATGTTGATCTGGTTGTTGTTCCAGAAACACGTCACCGCCGCCGAGGTGATGGTGATGCCGCGTTCCTGCTCCTGCTCCATCCAGTCGGTGGTCGATGCACCGTCGTGGGTTTCACCGATCTTGTAGTTCACACCGGTGTAGAACAGGATTCGTTCGGTAGTGGTGGTCTTGCCGGCATCGATGTGCGCCATGATGCCGATGTTGCGGACCTTGTTGAGGTCGGTGAGCACGTCCTGTGCCACGGAAATCTTCCCCGCTCTGCTCTGTTAGCGATCAGCTAGTCGGTATTTTCGGGAACGGCCCGGCATCCGCCGCGATGCGGCCCTGGCCATCACTATGTCAACGTCGGGTGCGGCTCACCGGTGCCCACGTGGGGCACGGGCCGCACCCGACCGTGACTCGCCTCCCGGCGCCGTTCCTTCACCGGCGGACCGGGTGACCAATCACCAGCGGTAGTGCGCGAACGCCCGGTTGGACTCGGCCATCTTGTGGGTGTCCTCGCGACGCTTCACCGCAGCGCCCAGACCGTTGCTGGCATCCAGCAGTTCGTTTGCCAGACGCTCGATCATGGTCTTCTCACGACGTGCGCGGGAGTAGTTGACCAGCCAGCGCAGCGCCAGGGTGTTGGCGCGGCCCGGACGGACCTCGACCGGCACCTGGTAGGTGGCGCCACCGACACGACGGGGCTTGACCTCGAGAGCAGGCTTGACGTTGTCGAGCGCACGCTTGAGGGTGACGACCGGATCGGTGCCGGTCTTCTCGCGCGCCTGCTCGAGGGCACCGTAGACGATGCGCTCGGCGGTCGACTTCTTGCCGTCCAGCAGGATCTTGTTGACCAGCTGACTGACCAGCGGCGACCCGTAGACCGGATCGTTGATCAGCGGACGCTTGGGTGCGGGGCCCTTGCGTGGCATATCAGCTCTTCTCCTTCTTGGCGCCGTAGCGGCTGCGTGCCTGCTTGCGGTTCTTCACACCCTGGGTGTCGAGCGAGCCGCGAATGATCTTGTAGCGCACACCGGGGAGGTCCTTCACACGACCGCCACGAACGAGCACCATGGAGTGCTCCTGCAGGTTGTGACCCTCACCCGGGATGTAAGCCGTGACCTCGACCGCGCTGGTCAGGCGAACACGCGCGACCTTACGGAGCGCGGAGTTCGGCTTCTTCGGGGTCGTGGTGTACACGCGGGTGCACACGCCACGACGCTGCGGGCTCCCCTTGAGGGCCGCGGTCTTGGTCTTGGCGACCTTGTCGCGACGACCCTTGCGGACCAGCTGGTTGATGGTTGGCATATACCGGCTTTCCTTATTCAGTAACCAGGTGTCTGGAACTCTTCAATGTCTGTTCAGTGATCTGTCACCACTTGCCCGGACTGCGTTCTCACGCATCCCGAGGTCGGGCGTGTCGCGCGCACTACATGCCTACTTTTTCGGGCACGCTGAAACGGTCGGCCGCTTTCGCTGGCTTACGTTCTACGCACTAACCTGCCCGCACGCTTCCGGGCACAGCGATCCACGATACCCGCAGGCATGACGGGGGGCAAAAGTGGGGCCCCGCGACCCGCATTCACCACCTGCGATGCACATCAACTATCTCTCGAGCCCAGCCTCGCCCGACATCCGGGGCGACACCACGGGCTAGCGCGCCAGATTCAGCGTCAGTTCGGTGAGCTTGTTCGCGCCGGTGCACGGGTCGGGATGTCCACCCGGCTGATAGTTGACCCACCACCCCACGACTCCGGCATCCGCGGCCGGCGCCATCACACCGCACGAATCCGGATCGTTCGGCCGGCGCACCTGCAGCGCCCTGCGATCGACCACCTTCGTATCGGTGGTGATGTAACCCAGCCGATCGTTGTTGGCCTTCTCGTTGGTCAGCGACCCCATCTCGTACCAGTTCAGCGTGGCCATACCGGTGCCGGGCGTACCCGCCAGCTCCCACATGCACACCGCGCCGTTGAAGGAGCCCACCGCGTCCTGGGCACCGGTCGACTTGACGATCTGATCCGTCGTCACGACCTCGCACTCGCGCAGCAACTTGTCGAAGTTGGTATTCAACCCGCCGCTGCTACCGGCGGGCATCGCGGTGCCGGACACCGTCTTCCCGCATCCGCCGACTGTCACGGCGACCGCGATCGCGACCACCGCGATCACACCCGCGCGCAGACCCCGCCGGCCTCGGCCCCGATCGCTCATCTCGGCCGTCCGCATGTGCGCCGCCCTCATTTCAGCCGCTGAACTGTCAACTCGGCCATCTTCCGGTTCTTCTCGCACGGCGAACCGGTCGGCGTGCCGAACGCTCCCGCAGCGGTCGACCATTCGAAGAAGTCGTCACCCAGCTGCACGGCCAGATCACAGATGCCGTAGGTCTGATCGGCGTCCTGGAAGCCCCTCTTCCCGTCGATGTCGATCGTCTCCGGATTGCGCCCCTGCGCGGTGACCCACGCGAGTTCCCGATCGATCGGGCTGCCTCGATAGGACGCGAACGTCACCGACGGTCCGCCGATACCGCCCGCCTGCCAGCTGCATCCGACCGCATTCTTGAACACCTGCGACACCTGACCGAGCCCACCGAGATCTCGGACCTCGTCATCGGTGAGATGTCCACACTCCCCCACGAACGGCCCCGGCGCCGCCACCTTCGCCGGTGGCCGGACCGACGGGGATTCGTCGTCGGCCTGGTCGCCCGACCCGCACCCCGCCAGTAGCGCCGCGACAGCAGCCCCGGTGACAATCACCGCCGTCAATCGCATGCCCGCACTCTACTGGTTCGGAAGCGTTGACTCAGGGCGTGGAGAAGCGGGAGCTTTCGACAACCCGCGCCCGGTATGCGCGGGCGAGGCCCCTGGGAGTGGCCGGGATCTGGGGGGCACTGCCCAAAAGGTCTGTATCTTTTGCCTCCGCTTCGCTCCGGCGGGGTTTCGGCCCCCTGGGCCTCGATTCTTCCCTCCTCCGCTTCGCTCCCCCGCTCCGGCAGTCCAGAATCGAGGCGGGCCTAAACCCAGTGCGGAGCACCATCTCGGGAACGTCGGCCTTTGTGGGGCGGGCATTGGGCGGGCGGCCGCACAACCGCCGAGCAGCACTGTCGGTGAAGCGTTCACCTCGGTCGACTCAGAGGTTTCCGCGGGTCCGTTGTTCTTTCTCGATTGCTTCGAACAGGGCTTTGAAGTTGCCCTTTCCGAATCCCAGGGAGCCGTGGCGTTCGATGAGCTCGAAGAAGACCGTGGGGCGGTCGGTCAAGGGTTTGCAGAAGATCTGGAGTAGATAGCCGTCCTCGTCGCGGTCGACCAGGATTCCCCGGGACTGCAACTCGCGCACCGGGACTCGCACGTGACCGATGCGGGCGCGCAGTTCCGGGTCCTCGTAGTAGGTGTCGGGGGCGGGGAGGAATTCGATGCCCTCGTCGAACAGGGCATCGACGGTGGCGAGGATGTCACCCGTGGCCAGGGCGATGTGCTGGACGCCGGGGCCGCCGTAGAACTCGAGATATTCGTCGATCTGCGAACGTTTGCGGCCGACGGCAGGTTCGTTCAGTGGGAACTTCACGCGGTGGTTGCCGTTGGCGACGACCTTGCTCATCAGTGCGGAGTAGTCGGTGGCGATGTCGTCGCCGACGAACTCGGCCATATTCGTGAAACCCATGACGCGGCGATAGAACTCGACCCAGCTGTCCATCTGCCCCAGTTCCACATTGCCGACGACGTGGTCGACGGCCTGGAACACACCCCGCGGTGCCCGCGGATCCGCGCGCCGTTCCACATAACCGGGCAGATACGGACCGTGGTACCCGGACCGGTCCACGAGGGTGTGACGGGTTTCGCCGTAGGTCGCCAGGGCCGCCGAGCGCACCGTGCCGAATTCGTCGGATTCGTCGTGCGGTTCGACGAGGATCGTGGCACCGGCGCGGCGGGCGTGTTCGATACAGCGATCCACATCCGGCACCTCGAGGGCGATGTCCACGATGCCGTCACCGTGACGGTCGTGATGGGCGATCAGCGGACTGGCCGGATCCACCGCACCGCAGACCACGAATCGCGCACTGCCGCTGCGCAATACGAATGCCTTGTGATCACGGTTGCCGGTCTCGGGGCCGGAGTACGCCTCCGGCACCATCCCGAAGGCGCGCAGGTAGTGCGCGAACTGCGTCGCGTTGCCGACCACCCACACCAGCGCGTCCCACCCGAGAACCGGGAACGGATCGGCATCGGAATCGTGATCGACCAGACCCACCAGCCGACGCAGCTCCGCATCGCTCGGCACGGCGGGCCGGGTGTTCCTGGAGAGATGCTCGATAGTCATGCATTCAGATAATCTCCGCGCCACCACACTGAGCAATATCGACGATTCAGGGTAGACACCCTGGCGTAATTGGCCATCGATCACGGGCATGTGCTGGACAATTTGAATAGCTGCACCGTCCAGCACAGGAAAGCCGAGGAGACGCGACGCGGAGCCTCGCGCCGGTGCGACCGGATGCACGTGACCACGGAACACAGGAGACCGCGATGACCCGCACGCCCGCGAAACTCGACGACCTGGATCTCGCGATCCTCGGCGCCATGCACGAGTACCAGAAGGCGGGCATCCTCGAACTCTCCCGGCGCACCAGGGTCGCGCGCGCGACCGTCCAGTCCCGGATCGCGCGGATGGAGGAGGCGGGCGTCATCGCGTCCTACGATCCGCAGGTCGATGTGACCGCGGCCGGTTTCGATGTGCAGGCCTTCGTCAGCCTCGAGATCGCGCAGGGTGCGCTGGACGCGGTGACCACCGATCTGGAGGCGATTCCAGGAGTGCTCGAGGCCTACGCCACCACCGGATCCAGCGATGTGCTGTGCCGGATCGGCGCCGATTCGCATTCGGGGCTGCAGGCGGTGCTGCTGAGTATCGACCGCAGCCCGGCGGTGGTCAGGTCACACAGCGTGATCGTGCTGTCCACCGTGGTGGCCCGGCGCACGCTCCCGCTGCTGCACACCCTCACCCCCGCGGGAACCAGTAAGGCACCGGCCTATCGCAACACCACCCACTGAACCCACCCGCGGCGCCTACGAGGTGAGGTCGGCTCCGGGGGTGAGGATTTCGACCTTCGGGTTCAGCTCGGGTTCCTGGAATCGCAGCAGCGCGTATGCCTCCGCCTCGACCTCCGCGGTCTCGCCGGCCGTCCAGGTACGGCCGGGCACGATTCGCAGCCGGGCGGCGGTGCGATCGGTGGACATCTTGTAGATCCCGGCGAGATATCCGTCGACCAGGACCGGCGAGATCTGTGCGGCCAGATGCCGCAGCGGCGCCGGCGCACCGCCCGGAATGATCCGGCTGCGATCCTGATGCGACAGCAGCGCATTGTCGTACCAGCCCAGCAGCCGCACCGGTGCGGGCAGATCCGGGTCGGCGAGTTCGGCCTCGGCGGCGTCGTAGAGGGTGCGGCCGCACTCGTCGGTGTAGGTCCGCACGCGATCACCGAGGCCGGCGAGCGTGTTCTTGATGCCGAGCAGCCGCGACCAGGTCTGCACGTCCATGGTCGTGGCCGGGCCGAACGCGCGCAGATAGCGCAGGATCAGCTCCTCCACCGGATAGGTGTGATCGAGGGGCGCCCCCAGCCACGGCTCGATCCGCGACCAGACCGGACGGCTGTTGTTCTTCCACAACCCGCGCGGTGGGGTCTGCAACACCGGGAGTTGATAGATCCAGGCCTGCGTCACCGTGGCCGGTGGACGGTCGGGATACTCCCGGGCCGCGCACTCGCGCAACTGCGCCGCCGACATCGGTTGTGTCCCCAGGACCTTCTCACCCCGGGCCCGCACCTCCTCCGGATCGAGCCCCACCATCGCGCCGTAGTTGAATCCCTTCCGGAACGGAATCTTCTCCAGTTCCGGCTGGATATGCGGTGCGATGCGCAGCGCGTCCGCCGCCGTGACCAGATGAATCGTGGCTCGCATCAGAGTGATTCGCACCAGCGACCGGTCCGCCAGCCCGGACGAGACCCCGGCCGGATCGAAATCGGCGATCCGGCTCCACATGCCGATGAACGGCGGCGCGACATCCTGCGCCTGCAAGCCCACCAGGTGGTCGCACAGCTGCGCGGCGGTCAGCTCCGAACGGCGCAGCAGATGTTGGCGCGCCAGCAGCGTGCGATTGAGAACCCGATTCGACAGCTCCATGGTCGCCACACCCTACGGCCGCCCACCGACATCAGGCGGCCCGAGCAGCGCCGACTCTCACCGCACGGTGACGACGACTTTGCCCTTCGCCGAACGGTTGTCGAGTGCGGCCACCGCGTCGGCGGTTCGCTCCAGCGGGTACAGCACCGGCTGTGGTGCGCTGATCGCACCGGATGCGAGTAGCGGTGCCACCTCTTCCCACTGCTCCTGCAGATAGCCGGGGTGGGTCATCACCCATTCACCCCACGCGGCACCCACGACCTCGACGTTCTTGAGCAGCAGGCGATTCACCTTCACCGTGGGGATCTCGCCCGCGGTGAAACCGACCACGAGCAGCCGCCCCGCCGGTGCCAGTGAGCGAACGCTGTCGGTGAACCGGTCACCGCCGACCGGGTCCAGCACGATGTCCACACCACGTCCACCGGTGAGTTCCTTCACCGCACCGAGCCAGCCGTCGGTCAGAACCACATCCGAGGCACCGTTGGCCCGGGCCACCTCGGCCTTCTCCTCGGTACTGACCACCGCGATCACCCGGCCCGCGCCCAGCGCCTTCGACATCCGCAGCGTCGAGGTGCCGATACCACCGGCCGCGCCGTGCACCAGTACGGTCTCCCCCGCCGCGAGCCGCCCGCGATTGCGCAGGCAGAAATGCACGGTCAGATCGTTGAAAACGATCCCCGCACCCGCTTCGAGGGAAATGTTGTCCGGCAGCTGGAACACCATGTCCTGCGCGGTCACCGCGGTCTCGGCGACGGCATTGCCGAGCATGGTCAGCGCGACCACCCGATCACCCGGCCGGACCCGAGCGCCCTCCGGAGCCGACCGCACGATTCCGGCGACCTCACCGCCGACGACGAACGGCAGTTCGGGCTTCATCTGATACAACCCGCGGGTCATGAGGACATCCGGGAAGGCGATCCCCGCCGCGTGGACGTCGATGACCACACCACCCGGAAACTCCGCCGGTTCGGCGATCTCCACGACCTCGATGGCTTCCGGGCCCTCGAGCTTGCTCACCTGGGCTGCACGCATGAATCGACCTCTCTGTCCACGGCTGCTTTCCCACAAAGTTAACCGCTCTTCGCGTGCACCTGTCCACGGGTCCGTGATTTGTTACGCTTGGCCGGCTGACCTAGCAGGAGGGGGATTTCTCATGGCCGGCCCCGACAACGCACCCGCGAACGGAATCAAGATCGATCCCGGCGCCTTGCGAAGTTTCTCGAAAACCCTGCACGACGAGTCCGATGCCATCGGCAAACTCGATTCCGGACTCGGCACGGCCGCGGGCGCACTACCCGGTACCGGCTGGGAGGCGGCCTGCAACGGTGCCAAGACCTCGGTCGACAACGCCCTGAAGCGAATCGGTTCCCGGGTGACGAATATCGCCGAGACCGTCGAGAAGGCCGGCAAGGTCATCATCGATACCGACCAGCAGCTGCGCGACGAGCTGGCCAAGATCGGAATCCATCCATGACGGGAACCGGTGGGACACTGACCGTTTCGGATGTCGAGAAGTGGAATCCCGACGCACTCACCACCGCCTCCGACGCTGTCGGCAAATTGTCCGGTGATCTCGATCAGGCCGTACTCGCGGCCGTCGACAGCACACAGCGCCTGGGACACGAGCAGAGTTGGGGTGGCGGCGCCGCGCAGGTCGCGGACGCCCGGATGCAACTGGAGAAGACGCGCGCATCGGTGGTCAGCCAGGCCGTGCTGGGGTTGCAGACCGCACTGACCCAGCAGGTCGCGAACCTGATACACACCAAGAGCGAAGTCGCACGCCTGAAGAACATCGCGGAAACCCCACCCGCACCGAATGTTCCGGCCTTCAAGGTCAACGACGACGGCAGTGTGTCGGCCGCCGATCGCATCGCGTGGCTTCGGCAGAACAGGAAAGATTCCCAGGGCAACGACCTGTTCACCGAGGACAAACTCAACGAGCAGATCCTCCAGGAGAACATCGACGCCCTCAACCAGCAGGTCGGTATCCAGCGCGCGCTGGCACAGGCGCTGAGCGTCGCCACCTCGGCCACCACCGCACTGAATCTGGCCGAGGCGCAGATGGATACGGCTTTCACCGGGCTCGGTGATCCGGTCACCGGAGCCGGGGCCGCAGCGCCTGCCCCGGCGGTCCCGGTCGCCACCACCCCGCAGAGCGCCGCCCCCGCGCCGAGCCACTCGGGCAGCCCCGTCTCGCAGGCCATGGGCACTCCGCACCACGGCAGCGGCGATTCGTCCGGCGGCTACAGCAGCGCCGCCTACAGCGGTGGCGGCACCAGCGGTCCGCCGCCGACGGCGCACCCCTCGGGTGATGTGAAGCAGTGGATCGCACAGGCCAAGCAGGTCCTCATCGACATGGGCTACCCGCCGGAGTCGATCGACGAGAACGCCATCGCGCTGATCATCGAGCACGAATCGGGCGGCGATCCCAATGCCATCAACAATTGGGACAGCAATGCCGCCGCCGGGCACCCGTCGAAGGGGTTGATGCAGTGCATCGACAGCACCTTCAGTGCCCACGCCGCCCCCGGCCACACCGATATCTGGAATCCGGTGGACAACATCGTCGCCGCCACCCGCTACTCGATCGATCGCTACGGCTCACTCGACAGCGTGCCCGGCGTGTCGGCGGTGTCGGGCGGCAGCGGATACGTCGGCTACTGATCCGATCCCCGCCCGAATCGGCAATGGGCGCGTTTCAGACTCCGCCACGGCCGGACGGACGAAATCGCAAGGGGCGGGGCCGTTCTCATCGAGGCACCGTCCCGGCGCACCGAAACCGGAGATTAGCTACGTGTGAGTAGAGCCATCTCGACGTAACAGTGTGACCTACGCCCCGTAAAGTCATGTCACAAGAAGCACCGCAGAAGTACGCGGCACACCGTGCAGCGCGAGGAGCACCAGTGTCACTCGATCAGCCACTCGCCCCGCTTCCCCAGGAGGGCATGGGCTTCGCCTCGGCGTGGCCCATCCGGGCTGGCGATGTAGATCCATACAGTCGGTTACGGCTCGACGCCGTGGCTCGATATTTGCAAGATATCGCGTGGGAGGAATGGCACAGCGGCTTCTTCCACCGCACCGATCCGGCCTGGATCGTCCGCCGCACCGTGATCGATGTGGTCCGGCCGATCGTCTGGCCCGACCGGGTGGAACTGCGGCGCTGGTGTTCGGCCATGTCGACCCGGTGGACCAATATGCGGGTGCGCATCACCAGCGACAACGGCGGTCTGGTCGAGACCGAGGGCTTCTGGATCAATATCAACGAGTCGACCAACATGCCGACCCGGATCAGTGATCGGGGCCTGGCCCACCTGGCGCGGACCACCGACGAACACCGGTTGCGCTGGCGCCCCTGGCTCACCGACGCGATACCGCCGGAATCGGACACCGATCTGCCGTTTCCGGTGCGCGCGACCGATGTGGACCAGCTCAACCACCTCAACAACGCGGTGTACTGGCAAGCCGTCGAGCACTATCTGGTGGACTACCCGAAACTCGTGGCCGGCCCCCACCGCGCGGTGATCGAATATCTCGCCCCGGTACTGGCCCGCCAGCACATCAGCGTTCGCAGCCGCTACGAGCCCGGCGACCGCAACGGTCAGCCGGTGCTGCGGTTGTGGTTCGTGGTCGACGGCACCATCACGACGACCGTCCGGATCGGGGCGCTCCCCGGCTGATCTACGCGACCGGTGGGACCGATGCGGTAGCGGGGTGTTCGCGAAGGGTGCTCGCCGTTCCGGGCCCGCCGTGTGGTCGAGCCCGGAACGCCGCAGAATCAGCCGCGTGCGGCCTTGAGCAGATCCTCGATCGAGGTGAGTTTGACCCGTGGCCGGCCACCGGACTTACCGGCGGTCTTCTCGGCGATGTCGATGGCCTTCCAGCCCTCGCGGTTCACCGCCTCGGGCTGCCGCTCGGCGAGCAGTGCCTCGAGTGCCGCCCGATCACCCTGTGGCGCAGCCAATTTGCCGGAGGTGAAGTCCTCGAGCAGCTGTTCCACGGTTTCGGTGGCATCGACCCGGTTGGAGCCGATGACACCACGCGGGCCGCGTTTGATCCAGCCCGACACATACACGCCGGTGACGTGTGCGGCGTCGGCGATGACGCGGCCGTGCTCGTTGGGGACGATGCCCTTGCGGTCGTCGAAGGGCAGTTCCGCGATCGGCACACCGCGGTATCCGATGGACCGCAACACCATCGAGGCGGACAGGGTCTCGGTGCGATCCGACGCCCGCGCCACCACAGCGCCGTCCTCGGCGACGAGTTCGTTGTGCACGAACTCGACCGCCTCGACCTTGCCGTCACCGCTGATCTCGGTCGGCGAGGCCGCGTAGCGGAAGACGATGCGCTTGTTCTCCGGATTCGGCGCCTTGGCCGCGTACTCCTGCGCCAGCTCGTACTTCAGCTTCAGCGAGGGTTCGATATCCGGATCGTCGAGCAGCTCGCGGCTGTGCGGATCCAGTTCCAGCTCGGCGGCATCGATGATCACATCGACGCCCTTCAGATATCCGAGCGCCAGGAATTCCGCCGAGGTGTACGCGGCCTGCAACGGACCGCGCCGACCCAGCACCACGACCTCGCGCACATTGCTGTTGCGCAGCGCGTCGAGGGCGTGATCGGCGATATCGGTCTTGGCCAGTTCGTCCGGCGGCAGTGTCAGCACGCGCGCCACGTCGAGCGCGACATTGCCGTTGCCGACGATGACGACCCGCTCGCCCGACAGGTCGAAGGTGCGCTCGGCGTAATCCGGATGGCCGTTGTACCAGGCCACGAATTCGGTGGCGGAGTGGCTGCCGGGCAGATCCTCACCCGGGACATCGAGCCGGCGGTCGGTGGAGGCGCCGACCGCGTAGATCACCGCGTGGTGGTGGCCCAGCAGCTCGTCGTGCGAAATGTGTTTGCCCACCTCGACGTTCAGCCGGTACTGCAGAGTGTCACGGCGGAACGCGCTCTCGAACATGGCGGACACCGATTTGGTACCCGGATGATCCGGCGCGACGCCGGCGCGGACCAGCCCGAACGGTGTGGGCAGGCGGTCGAACATCTCGACCTCGACGTCGGCGCGGCGCAGCAGCTCATCGGCCGCGTAGCAGGCCGCGGGCCCGGCGCCGACGATCGCCACCCGCAACGTGCCCAGCTCCTTCGGCGGGCGCGAGGGGGTCACCAGCGGGTCGAAATTCGACTCCAGCGGGTGCCGCTGGAAGTAGGCGGCGTTGATATCGCGGAAGCGGGCCAGGGAAGCCGTCAGATCGTCCTCGGAGAAGATGGCCTCCACCGGGCAGGCATCTACACAGGCACCGCAGTCGATACAGGTGTCGGGGTCGATGTACAGCTGCTCGGTCGTCGCGAACTCGGGTTGCTCCGGAGTAGGACGAATGCAATCGACCGGGCACTCGGGAACGCAGCTGGCGTCGTTGCAACAACGCTGCGTGATCACGTAGGCCATATCTCGCAGATCCTCGAAAACATCATGGGGCATCCCCACCCGGGGTCCGGGCGGAGCGTGCGTCACACCGGACACCGGTAGGCAAGTTGATGTGACACCACCTTCAGTGTGCCTCGAGAGTGAGTTACATCTCCCACCAGGATGGTGTCCCCTGTGCCACACACGAATGTGCGCGGGCTTACGGTGTGCAGATGGTGCGCACGCTGATCCTGATGCGGCACGGCAAATCCGCCTATCCGCCGGGCGTCGAGGACCACGCCCGGCCACTGGCGCCCCGGGGCAGACGCGAGGCCGCGCTGGCCGGCACCTGGCTGCGCGAAAACCAGCCCGCGGTCGACGCGGTGTACTGCTCGGATGCCGTGCGGACCCGCGAGACGCTGGCCGCCACCGAGCTCACCGCGCCGGTGAACTTCGAGCACTCGATCTACGAGGCGTCCCCGCACACGCTGATCGAACTGATCCAGCTGACCGACGAACAGGTGCAGACCCTGTTGGTGGTCGGGCATTCCCCCGGCATGCCGTGGACGGCTTGGGAGCTGGCGGGCAACCGCGCCTCGTTGCCGGCCGAGGAACTCAGCCGCAAATTCCCGACCTCTGCGCTCGCGGTGCTGGAATTCGACCGAGCCTGGCCCCAGGTGGATCCGGGCACCGGTGATCTGCGGCGGTTCCACGTGCCCCGCTGAGCGACGCTCGCGTCAGCGCAGGAACTTGCCGCGCACCATGACGACCGCGCCCAGGGCGACGAGCACGATCAGCGCGACGAACCAGTTGGTCACCGCCCACACCACCCCCAGGACGACGATCACCGGAATCGCCACGACGAGGGCGAGGAACGGGTTTTCCTTGATCGTCTCCAGCGCCGATCGCGCCCGGATCCGATCGATTTCTTTTGCCATGAATCAAGGGTAGGTGCTGGCGGCCGTCACCGCCCGAACTTGCCGCCCGCCCGAACTTGTCGGTGACCGGTGAGATGCTCCTCACATGGATTGGAAAATCGAGCTCGTCGCGATCCCGGTCACCGATATCGACCGGGCCAAGGATTTCTACACCCGAATCGGATTCGTTGCCGATCACGACGCCAGCCCCTCGGAGGACATCCGCTTCGTCCAGCTGACACCGCCGGGGTCGGGGTGCTCGATCTGCATCGGCAAGGGCATCACCGATGCCGCGCCGGGCAGTGTGGTCGGCATGCAGATGGTGGTGGCCAGTGCCGAGGACGCGTACCGGCAGCTGGTGGCCGCGGGCGTCGAAGCCACCCCGGTCAAGGACGAGGGATGGGGCTTGTTCACCTACTTCGCCGATCCGGACGGCAACAAGTGGGCTGTTCAGCAGTTGCCGAAGTACAACTGACTCGTCCGGAGAGCTTGCTTGGAGTTCACTCCAGGTCGGTAATCTCGAAGGGAGATTCGGCAGGAAGGCGACCGGCCATGACGACCACTACCGCGATTCCCCTCGAGCACGCCGAGGACTACGAGCGCCCCAAGTACTCCATCGGTGATGTCGCGGAGCGATCCGGCCTGTCCCGCGACACCCTGCGCTGGTACGAACGCATCGGCCTGATGGACTACATCGGGCGCGATTCGAGCGGCAAACGCCGGTTCAGCGATCGCGATCTGAACTGGCTGCATCTGATCAGTTGTCTGCGCGCCACCGGGATGTCGGTGGCCGATATGGTCCACTACGCGGAATTGGTGCGCGCGGGCGACGGCACCACGGCGGAGCGTCTGGAGATGTTCCGCCACACCCGCGAAGGGGTCCTGGACCGAATCGCGGATCTGCATCGCACTCTGGCCGTCCTCGACCACAAGATCGATCTCTACGAGGGCAGAGTGGCCGATGCGGCTGTGATGCAACACATCTGAGCCGGGCGTGCCCGGCCGTAGAGGTGCGTGACGTCGCATACATCCCGCGCATGGTGACGCAGCGCACGGTTAGGATGCCTGGGCTATGCCAAATCCCCCTGCCGATGCCCGTGTCTGGGTCGACAAACAGAGCCCCGAACCGTTCCGCGCGCTCAACGGTGTCGCATTGGCCGTCCGCGGCGCGGCGGAGGCCGCCGGTCTCGATCGCTCGCTGATCGAGCTGGTCAACGTACGGGTCTCTCAGCTCAACGGATGCGCGTACTGCCTGGATGTGCACTCTCGTGCGGCGCTCCAGGCCGGTGTTACCTCACAACAGCTCGAGGTGCTGCCTGCCTGGCGTCGTACCGATCTGTTCACCCCGCTCGAATGTGCCGCCCTCGTCCTCGCCGAGACAACCACCACGCTGCCCGATGAGGACACCTTGGCGCGTGCGTACGCCCTTGCGCGGCAACACCTGTCGGACGAACAGGTCTCGGTGATCATCTGGGCCGCGACGACCATCGGCGCGTTCAATCGCGTGTCGATCATGAGCAGGCATCCGGTGCGGGCGAGAACACAGGAGCACTCATGATCGATCAGGCCGCCACCGCCGCAGTCGTCCGCAACGACGCCCAGCACCGGTACGAGGTGTGGTACGGCGACAAGCTCGCCGGCTTCGCCGAGTATCGCGAGAACGGCGACGACACCACCTTCATTCACACCGAGGTCGACGGGGAGTTCAGCGGCAAAGGCCTGGCCACCACGCTGGCCCGGCACGCGATCGAGGATGCGGTGTCCCGTGAGCGCGCGATCGTGCCGCGCTGTTCGTTCATCAAGAGCTGGCTGGACAAGCACCCGGACTACGATGCTCGAGTAGTCGGAAAAGGTATTCAGCGGTAGCCGTTTCGGGCCACCGTCGTGACCGCGGACGGGTGAGGCACAGCATGAGCGAGCTTGCGAGCGAATCATCAGCACAGCGTGCCCCGCGCATGCCGGAGCCGAGCGCCGGCGAGGTGCGGGCATGAGTGATCTCGAGTCGAACCCCACGGAAGCGTTGTGCGAATCCTCGCCGGCACCGGGCCCACGTTCGGATTTCTATCCGGCGCGGGAGGTGCCGCTGGGCGGGGTCCGTGGGGTCACGGTGATGCGGGCACTGCCGCAGCGCGATCTGCCCACCGTCGGCGCCTGGTGTTTCCTGGACCATTTCGGCGCGACCGAATCCGCACATCGGCTACCACCGGATATCGATCCGCATCCGCATATCGGGTTGCAGACGGTGACCTGGCCGTTCGACGGCCGGATCCGGCATCGCGACAGCCTCGGCTCCGATGTGGAGATCGAGCCCGGGCAGTTGAACCTGATGACCTCCGGGCGCGGCATCGCCCACTCCGAGTACACGGTTGCGGGCGCACCCGCCGGGCAGGGCCTGCAGTTCTGGATCGCTCTGCCGGACACACACCGCGATATCGCACCGCAATTCGAGCAGCACCGCGAGCTGCCGGTGCTGGCCCGGCCCGGCCTACGCGCCACCGTCCTGATCGGATCACTCGGCGGGGTCACCTCACCGGCGGTGACCTACTCACCGATCGTGGGGGCCGACATCACCGTGGCACCGGGTGCCGTTGCCACCCTCCCGCTCACCGCCGAGTTCGAGCACGCGGTGCTGGTGATGTCGGGGCAGGTGCGGGTCGACGACGTGTCGGTCGAGCCGGGCCCGCTGCTGTACCTGGGCAGTGACCGGGCAGAGCTGCGGCTGCACAGCGAATCCGGCGCCCGGATGGCGCTGATCGGTGGCGCGCCCTTCGGCGAGGATCTGGTGATGTGGTGGAACTTCGTGGGGCGTAGCCACGACGAGATCGACGCCGCGCGCATCGCTTGGGAGGACCACGACACATCCCGATTCGGCGATGTTCCGGGACATCGGCCACAGGAACGCATTCCGGCGCCACCGCTGCCGAATCTGCGGCTGCGGCCGCGCACCCGGCGCCGGTTCCCCGAGCACTGAGCGATCAGCTGGTCTCCCCCGCCAGCGACTGCGTTCCGATGACCCGCAGCAGATCCAGCTTCTCCTGTGCGTCGGTCCCGGGCCGCGGATAGTAGACCAGCAGGTACTGAGCGGAATTCGGTGTGACCAGTGTTTCGCAGACCAGATCCAGTAACCCGACGCGGGGATGGTCGATCTGTTTGGCATCGTTGCGCCGCACCGACACCTCGTGGGCCGACCACAACCGCTCGAATTCGGGACTGATCGCACGCAGCGCGGTGACCAGCTCTTCGACATCGGCGTCCCCGGACCGCCGCGCCGCTGTCGCCCGCAGATCCGCCACGTGCCTGCGGGTCAGCCGATCCCAGTCGGCGTGCGGAAACTGCGTACGACCGGCCGGCTCGGTGAACCAGCGCCACAACAGGTACCGGTCCAGACCGGTGTAGTGGGTGAGGTCCCCGGACATGTTGATGTGCATACGGTTCTGCGCGAGGATCTCACCCAGATCGGAGAGGACGCAGCCGGGTGTATCCACCAGCCGGTCCAGCAGGTACAACAGTCCCGGACGCACATGACCGTCGCCACCGCGGGCGGGCGCGGGATGGCCGGACAGATGGTAGAGGTGGTCACGCTCGTCGTCGGTGAACCGCAATGCACGCGCCAGCGAACTCAGCACCTGTGTCGAGGGACGCGGACCACGCGACTGTTCCAGCCGGGTGTAGTAATCGGTGGACATGCCCGCGAGCAGGGCCACCTCGTCGCGGCGCAATCCGGGTGTCCGGCGGCGGGTGCCCGGGAGCAGGCCGACATCGGCGGGTTGCAGTTGTTCGCGCCGCCGCCGGAGGAAATCGGCCAGATCTTCGCGGTCCATCTCTCCACTGTGCCCGGCCCCCCGGCCCGCAACCAGGGATCCGCGATCCCCCGATGAACGATCTCTGCCGGCATCCGGCGCGGGCGCGCAGGATATCGGTCATGACATCGAACCAGACGGCAACCATCGGAACGACACGGCTGGGCGCGAGCGGACCACAGGTCGGCCGCATCGGATTGGGCGCGATGGGTATGTCGGGCTCCTATGGGAAGACCGACGAGACGGAGTCGATCACCACCATCCACGCGGCGCTGGACTCCGGCGCCACCCTCATCGATACCGGCGACTTCTACGGCAATGGACACAACGAGGCGCTGATCCACCGCGCGCTGGCACAGCGGCCGCGCGAGGACTACCAGCTCAGCGTGAAATTCGGGGCACTGCGCGGACCGGACGGCAGCTTCGGCGGGGTGGACACCCGCCCGGTGGCGATGCGCAATTTCCTGTATTACTCCCTGCAGCGGCTGGGCGTGGACCACATCGACATCTACCGTCCGGCCCGGCTGGACCCCGCGGTGCCGATCGAGGACACCGTGGGCGCGATCGCGGAGATGGTCGAGGCCGGTTTCGTCCGCCACATCGGGCTGTCGGAGATCGGCGCGCAGACCCTGCGCCGGGCGGCGGCGGTGGCGCCGATCTCCGATCTGCAGATCGAGTACGCACTGATCTCCCGCGATATCGAGCGCGAAATCCTGCCGACGGCAAGGGAACTCGGCATCGGCATCACCGCTTACGGGGTACTGTCACGCGGTCTGCTCAGCGATGCGATGCGCACCAAGCAGAGCTTCGCACCCGACGACTTCCGCGCGCACAGCCCCCGCTTCCAGGGCGAGAATCTCACCTCGAATCTGCGGCTGGTCGAGGCGCTCGCGACAATCGCCGAGCGGCACGGGGTGAGCGTCGCGCAGCTCGCCATCGCCTGGGTCTGCAGCCGCGGTGACGATATCGTGCCCCTGATCGGCACCAGCCGGGTGAGCCGGTGGAACGAGGCTGTCGCCGCAACTGCCATCCGGCTCTCCGCCGAGGAACTCGCCGAGATCGAGTCGGCGGCGCCGGCCGACGCGGTCGCCGGACAGCGTTACCCCGACGCCCAGATGGCGACCCTCGACAGCGAGAACTGAACGGCGACCGGCCGGGCCGTTATTTGCGGCGCGGCCGGATCACCGCGGTGAAAGTCGCTGCGGCGACAGACTTTCCGGTGCTGTCGGTGATGTCGACCGGCATCGCCAGCTCCACCGGCCGCTGCGCGGCGATGTCGGCGCGGGCCTGTTCCAGTTCCGCCGGGGTCAGCTCGGAGGTGGCGCGAAACGGGCCCGCCTCGCCCTTGGCCCGGGCCAGATATTCGATGCGGCCGTCGCGCGCCACGATGAATGTCTCCGCCATCAGATCGACGATGCCGGAGATCGAGGCACCCATCGCGGCCGTCTCCGCCAGGCCGAACAGGATGGCGGCGTGAACATCGCCGTTGTGATTGAGGTGCTCGGGCTTCGGAGCCATGCTCACCACACTGCGGCCGGGTAGATACTCGACCCCTTCCACCCCCGCGAACTGGATGAATCCCAGCTTCTGAAATCCGGCCATCACCAGCTCGCCCATGGCTGCGTGGTCCATCGCATGCTCCCGTCGCGCACAGAATTGAAACGTGTTCCACTTTTTTACTCTGTACGAGCAGTGACTGTCCACAGCAGGCAGTCCCACCCCCTCGACCGTCGCCCGAAAAATCCGAAAAGAATGATGTTCAGAAACGTCAGATTTTGACTAAGCTTCATGCCACTGCGCTGAGCACGGCAGGACAACCGACCGGGTCCACGGACCCACGATGCATGAGGAACACTTCATGAACGCCTTTATCGCCCTGATCGACTCCCAGTCCTCCAACTCGGTCGCCACGACCACCATCTTCAGCAACATCATGAACATGTTCATCACCGGCTCGGCGGGCTCGCAGACCAACGGCGGCGGCATCTTCGGCTGACCTGGACGGTTCCACACACTCCGGGACGACCACGTCCCGGAACCATCGGCCCGCCCCGGACCCCATGCAGGAGGCGGGCCGATCGGCATTCGGCCAGAATCAGCCGCGCACCTGCCCCGGTGTGGTGTCGAACCGCCGCCGGAACGCCTTCGTGAAGCCGCCGGCCGTGCCGAACCCCAGATCCGCCCCGATATCGGTGACACTGCGATGCCGATAGGCCGGATTGCGCAGCCGATCCCGGGCGAGCAGCAGCCGATGTTCCCGGATGACCTCGCTGGGCGTGGTGCCGGCACTGCTGAATGCCAGTTGCAGTTGACGCAGCGACCACCCCAGCGCCGTCGCCACCCGGGCACCGGTGAGTTCCGGATCGGCCGCATGTGCCCGGATGTAGCGCCGGGCAGTCTCCTCCACCTGCGCCAACTGCCCGGACGTGCTCGGCGGTTCACCGAGAATCTGCATACACAGCAGATCCACCAATTGCTCCGTGACGGTGTCGAATTGGAAATCCGTGAGCGCGGCACGCTCCGAATACAGCGTGTTCACCACAGCACCCGCCACACCGCCCAGGCCACGGGTGAGGTCGAGTGGCCGCGGCGGCGGCGCCACGCGGTGCAGCCGATGCCGGATCTCCGCGTTCGAAATGGTGACGATGAGCCCGCGCGAGCCGTCACTCATCGACATCGCGAACGGCTGGTCGGTCGACACCAGGCAGGCATTGCCCGGTGACAGCACACCGCTGTCGTCGTCGTTCCGGAAGGCGAGTGAACCGGTCAGCGGAACCAGCAACCGGAAATCGTCGTCGGGGTCGGCACGAATGAGTTTCCGGCTGCGCACATAGGTGACCGCATCGGAATCCCAGCCCACCAGTTGATAGGAATCGGTGCGCCGCAGCGAGGTGCTGCCACGAAAATCCGTGGACTTCGGGAAACGGAAACCGAGGCTGCACTGATACGACCCGATCAGGTTCGCCCAGTAGTCGATCCGCTCGTGCGGCTCGATCGCATTCGTGGCGGATTCGGCGGTGCTCATCGGCATCATCATCTCCCGTTTCCGCTTTCTGCGCACCAGAAACATACCCCTGCGTCCCAGGACATGCGCGCTGGTCACAACGCTCGTTACGGTCCCGGGACAGCTGATGTCCGGATCGAATTGCGCGGCAATGGATATCGGCGGCTCAGCGTTCGACAAACGAATTTCGGGAGGTTTTCCATGCGCAGAATCGTGGTCGGCGGCGACGGTAACGGACAAAGCCGGGTGCTGTCCGACGACAGTGTCGACCCACTCACCCTGGCGCTGCTGCCCGGCGCCGAGATCCATCGGATGTGGGAGCTCGACGAGTTGCCCACCCTTCCGGTCGACCAGCTACCCGCCGGCACCGACACCAGCTATTTTCCCAGCCCCGGCGGGGTGCGCTTCGGATTCATCTCGGTTCCGCCCGGATTGAGCTACGAACCCGATCCCGGCCTGCCCGAGGAAGCGCTGGCCGAGGTGATGGCCGAGGCCGAGGAAAAACTGCCCGGCATGATGGCGGCCTTCGATCCGGAGCAGCCCGGCGCGCACGCCACCGAGAGCATCGACTTCGTCGTGGTGTTGAGCGGACAGGGCCGGATGCGTCTGGGCGACGGTGCGGACGTGCTGTTGCGGCCGGGCGACAGCATCGTCCAGCACGGTGCCGCGCACGCGTGGTTCAACGACGGCACCGAACCGTTCGTGTTCGCCTACACCCTGTGCGGTCTCCACCGGAACGCCGCGCCCGAGCGATGAAGATCATCGCAAGCCGTTGGCGCAGTTTCGAATACACGCCGCTGGCGGCGGGACCGTGCGCGGTCCCACTGCCGCCCACGGCCGTGGGAGTTCCGAAACAGTTCCTCGATTGCCTCCTGCTGCGAATCGTCGTGGAACCGGGTGATTGCCCACTCGGTGGCGATATCGTCGAGGGCCTGCTGGAGCTGTGTGCGCGTGCGCGGACCTCGGCAGTGGTGATCGGTGCGACCCCGCGGTGCGCCGATCGCAGCGTCGGGAGCACGGACTCACCGGATGTGCTGGCGCATATCGCCGACACCCTGGATGTATTGGCCGATCTCACCGAACGGCTGACCGATCTGGGCGACCGGGTCCATCTACTGCCCTTCGGCTGGAATCTGGCCTGCCGGACCGATGTGGAAGTGCGGCGTCCCAGACCGCATTGCCCGCGTCCGACGGTTTCGGCGCGGTCCGCCCGCCATCGCGGTTTCCGGCCGCATCGGTGAGCTTGACCTTCGACTCACCTGAAGCTTCATGATGAGGCGGTGCCGAATTCGGATTTGACGACGATCGGGGCGTTCGCGCGGGTCAGTGGGTTGACGGCGAGCGCCCTGCGCTTCTACGCGGACTCCGGTCTCCTGGCGCCGGCGCTGGTGGACCCGGGCTCCGGATATCGGTACTACGCCGACGAGCAACTCGGCCGCGCGGTCGCTATCCGGGAACTGCGTGAAATCGGCATGCCGCTGGACGCGATCGCGCAGGTGCTCGACGCGGATGCCGACACCGCCGCGCGGCTCGTCGACGACCATGTCGCGAGCCTGGAACGGCAGGTGGCTCGGGCGCGCGAACGCGCGGCCGACATCAAGGTGGCGCTGGGTGACCCGCGGACCCGGGTACTCGCGACGGTCAGCGGGCCGATCTTCGCGACCGCAGTCGAGCAGATTCTCGCCGCGACAGGATCCGAACCCGATCATCGGGTACTCGGTGGGGTGCACGTCGAGGTCTCCGCCGAGGCATTGACCCTCACCGCCACCGACCGTTACCGGCTCTCGACCCGCACCCTGGTCCCCGACCTCGCCGGTCCCGGCGACTGGGTGGGCACGGTCGACGGCGCCGACCTCCGGCTCGCGATACCCGAGATCCGGCGCCATCACCGTATCGGGCTGGAAGCCGGGCCCCGATCCCTGCTGCTGCGATCGGATCCCACTCGGGCCCGGACCTGCCGGATCCTCACCGACCCGTTCCCCGATCACCGCATGCTGCTCGCTTCCCTGGCGACGGCACGGACGCGCGTCCTCACCGCACGCGATTGCTTGATCCGGGTATTGGAATCCGAACGGGCACACCATGTTCTGCTGCGCGTATCGCATGGGAGCCTCACCCTGTCGGCCGCCGGTGCCCGCACCCCCACTCCGCTCTCGGCGACGGTGACCGGTCCGGACGTCGCACTCGGCTTCGACCTCACCACTCTGTACCCGGCCGTGGGCACCGCCATCGGACCCGACGTGATGATCGATATCGCCGGTCCGGCCGACCCGGTCGTCATCCGTTCCGCCGACGACGGTGATCTCACCACCCTCGCGATGCCCATCTCGATCCCGGACAGACAGGATGCTCGATGACCACCGACCACATCTCCGACTCGACCATGACAGCGATCGGCACCGCGGTCGAACGCGGACGAGCCGGTGACATCGATCGTGCGCGGGCCGACCTCACCGATCTGTGGACCGGCATCGGCCCGACCGGTGACGCACTGCACCGCTGCACGCTCGCGCACCACCTGGCCGATCTCCAGCCCGACCCCGCACAGGCGCTGATCTGGGACATCCGGGCCCTGGATGCCGCCGACGCCTTGACCGACGCACGCCTGCGACGCCACCACGACGGTCTGCGGATCGCGGGATTCCAGCCGTCGCTGCGGCTGAACATCGCCGACAACCTCCGGCGGCTGGGCTCGTTCGACGCGGCCGCCGACCATCTGGCGGCCGCGCGGCAACATATCGACGCGCTACCCGACGACGCCTACGGCCGGGGTATCCGGCAGGCGATCGAGGACAGCGCCGAAATGGTCGCGGCGCGCTCGACCGAACACCGTGACTCCGCTCCCGGGGTCACCACATGAGCGCACCGCTCACGATCGGCGGGCCAGGTACTCACCGCCGGCGACGATCAGCGGAACCAGCTGTTCGTCGGCGGTCCGGGCGCCATGATGACCGATCATCGCCGACTCCATCGGCTCCCGGTCCGGACAGACCAGGACGCTGTGCCCCTGCGCGACGACCACGAGATCGCCGATGCGCCCGCGGATCTCGGGTCCGGGCGCGGGACCGAACCACTGCTCGTCCAGTACCTGCTCGCGTCCGGCCACCTGAGCGTGCCCGGACAGTTCACCGGTCCACACCGCAGCGACGTCCGCGGCTCCCTCCGGTCGTTCGAGATACACGTGGCGAACCCTGGCCTCACCGCCGATCAACCGGACATCGCGACGCAGTGCCGGGCGGGAGTCCAGGTCGATCACCGTATCGGCCCGGATCATGCCGTGATCGCCGGTCACCAGCAGCGTGCACGTCGACGGCAGATCGGTGAGCAGATCCGCGATGCCGGCGTCGACAGCGGCCAGTACGTCCTGCCATTGCGGTGAGCCCGGCCCGTACAGATGCCCGGCCGCGTCGAGGTCCGGAAAGTACGCGTAGGCGAATCTGCGACCGGGGCCGGAATGGTTTGCGACAGTGCGGATTCCGCTGCACACCTGATCGAGGTCCGCAGCCGGATGCAGGATTCCCGTGGCCCGGAAGGCGGCCCGGGTCAAACCGGAGCGCCGTTGATATTCGGGCACGACGTAATGCACGTCGACGCCGTGCGCGGCGAGATCCTGCAGCCTGCTGGTACCGCGCTGCACCGTTTCGGGTGGGTATTCCGTGCGCGCGTCCGGACCGGTCGCGGAGTCGAGACGCCAGCGCAGCGCGTTGAGCAGGCGCATCCCGCCCGGATCGGGTACGGCGAAGCTGTAGCCGATGATTCCGTGGGTCGCGCACGGCGCCCCGAGCGCCAGACTGGCGATCCCCGCCGCGGTGGTCGCGGGAAAGCCGGCGTTCACGTTGGTGGCGACATGCCCGGCCAGGGTGGGCGCGACCTCGCGATGGCGGGTCAGCAGTTCGGCGCCCAGCCCGTCGATCAGCAGGACCACGACATCGCGGCCGGTGACCAGGTCCAGCGAGTTGTCCACAGCCATCCCGAAGGAGGCGGCGACGGCGGGCAGGACATCGGCGAGTGTGTGCGGCATCGCCGCCCATCGTGCCGGACCGCGATCGGCGCCACGATGGGATTCGCGGCCGGAGACCGGATCTCAGGCGCGCACCGCCGTGATATCGAGTGCGGCCACGTCGAACTTCATCGAGGCGTCGGCAGCACACCGAGGCTGCGACTCTCCCCCGGTGCGGGCGTGCTCGGATACCGTGGATATCCAGCGCTGCCGGCGTGACGAAGGGGTGAGATCACAGTGTTCGACCCGTTGGCCGATATCGACCGGGCACTGGCCGACCGGGCCGGCTGGACCTGGTTCGACGATCACCTGCGCTACACCTGCGGGGTGCTCGATCTGCTGCGCCGCGGTGAAATGGCGCGGCTGCCCGCCCAATCCACCCGGATCCGCCTGGACCCGCGTGAGATGTGTCTCGCCGAGGGGCCCGGGCGCTGGTCGTTCTGGCGCGCCGCGGGTGACGGCACCTGGGAGCCGAACAATATCTTCGTCGCCGGAAGTGCCGCTTTCGTCGCCGCCGCACAACTGTCGAACGCACTGGCCAACGAGGCGCGGCGACAACGGGCAGCGGCCGGTGCGCAGCCCCGATGGATCGCCGAACGTCCTGGGTCGGTGATGATCTCGAACCGGCGCATCCATCTCGGCAATCCCGACCACGTCTTCGCGATCCGCCTCTCGACGATCGAGACGATCGACCTCACCGCACCGGACCGGGTGGTGGCCCGATACGCCCGCCGCAACGGCACCCTACTTCAGTGGCAGCTCCAAAGCCCCTGGGCTGTACTATTTTTCGTCGTCGCCGCGCAGCGCTACTTCCCGAATCACCCGCTGCTGGTGTCCGGGAACTGGCTGCCCGCCGGGTTCGAGGAGAAATGTCACCTGGCGGGCAAATCCTGTCCGAAGGTCCGCGAACGATAACTAGGCCGGCTGCGCCAGCAGCGCATCCAGGGCGCGATAGCTGTCGTTCATGCCGCCCTCCATTCCGGATTGCAGCATGCCGTCACGTTCGTCCGGGGTGTGGAATTGACTGTCGGTCACCACTTTCGTGCGCCCGTCACCGAGATCGACGAAACGTGTGGCATCGATGGCCACATGAGCGGGCATACCGTCCCATTCGAAGGACCATACGATGCGCTCGCGCGGCGCGATCTCGCGGAATCGCCCCTCGAATCCGTGTGTCGCGCCGTCGGCATGTTCGACGAAACGCCAATGACCGCCGGGGCGGAACTCCCAGCGCTCCACATCGAGCCGGTGGCCGCGGCCCCACCAGCGCACCAGATTCTCGATGCGACTGTAGGCATCCCACACCCGCGCGACCGGCGCGTCGAAGATTCGCTCCACGTGGATCTCCCGGTCACCGGAAGCGGCGGCCACGGCGTTGTTTTCGGCTGTACCCATCTGCCCTACTCCGTTCGTTCGAGGAATTCACCGAGACGGTCCATGCGGGCCTCCACCATTCGCCGATAGCCCTGCAACCAGGACGCCTCACGGTCGAGCACATTCGCCCCGAGCCGGCAGTGCCGGATCCGGCCGCGCTTCTCCGTGATCACCATGCCCGCGTCCTCGAGAATCGCCAGGTGTTTCTTCATGCCGGTGAGCGTCATCTCGAAATGTCCGGCCAGCTCGCTGACCGTGGCCGAGCCACTGCCGAGCCGCTCGAGGATTCCACGCCTGGTGGGGTCGGCGAGCGCGGCGAAGGAGGCGTCCAAGGAACCATACTGAACCATCCAGTTCAGTGTTTCCGATCCGCACTCCACTGTCAACAGCCACTACTGGGCAATGTCGGTTTCGCGTGGCACTATCACGTTGTGACCGGTACGCCCGCCCCAGAGCAGCGCCTCCGCGATCTCGCCCGGCTACGCCGCGTGCGCGATCGCATCGACCGGGAGTACGCGAAGCCGCTGGATGTGGAAGCCCTGGCGCGCGATGAGCACATATCGGCCGGACATCTCAGCCGGCAGTTCCGCCTCGCCTACGGAGAATCGCCGTACGGCTATCTGATGACGCGGCGAATCGAGCGCGCGATGGCATTGCTGCGGCGTGGCGATCTCAGCGTCACCGAGGTGTGTTTCGAGGTCGGCTGCCAATCGCTGGGAACATTCAGTACCCGATTCACCGAACTGGTCGGAGTGCCGCCGAGTGTGTACCGGCGCGAGGCCACCGAAGACACTCTCGGTATGCCGTCGTGTGTGGCCAAACAAGTCACCAGACCGATCAGGAATCGAGAAGCGCAGGTTACCGAGTAGCAATTAGCCTGATCGACATGGACATCACCATTCATTCGACCCTCCTTCCGCAGAACGATCCGGACGCGGCGCTGACGTTCTACCGCGATGTACTCGGTTTCGAGGTTCGCAACGACGTCGGATACAAGGGCATGCACTGGATCACCGTCGGCCCCGCCGGGCAGCCGGAGACCTCGATCGTGCTGTACCCGCCGGAGGCCTCGCCCGGCATCACCGAGGACGAGCAGCGCACCATCTCCGAAATGATGGCGAAGGGCACCTACTCCAGCCTCAACCTCGCCGCCAAGGATCTCGACGAGGTCTTCGACCGGGTGCAGGCCGGTGGCGCCGAGGTCGTCCAGGAACCGACCGATCAGCCCTACGGTGTGCGCGACTGCGCCTTCCGTGACCCCTCCGGCAATCTGCTGCGCATCCAGCAGGCTTCCTGACCCTCGAACCGGCCGGCGTGCCGCCAACCCTCGAAATGGAGACACGATGAGCAAGGCTCCCACGCCGGACCGGCATATCGCCGACAGCCACGATTTGATCCGCGTGCAGGGTGCGCGGGTCAACAATCTGCGCGATATCAGCGTCGAGATTCCCAAACGGCGGCTCACGGTGTTCACCGGCGTCTCCGGTTCCGGAAAGAGCTCGCTGGTGTTCGGCACCATCGCCGCGGAATCGCAGCGGATGATCAACGAGACCTACAGCGCCTTCGTCCAGGGCTTCATGCCGACCCTGGCCCGGCCCGAGGTCGACTATCTCGACGGTCTCACCACCGCGATCTCCGTCGACCAGGAGCGGATGGGCAGCAATCCCCGCTCCACGGTCGGCACCGCCACCGACGCCAATGCCATGTTGCGCATCCTGTTCAGCCGGCTGGCGCAGCCGAATATCGGCTCACCCAACGCGTATTCGTTCAATGTGCCTTCCGTGTCCGCCAGTGGCGCGATCACCGTCCAGCGGGGCGGTAAGACGGTGGCCGAGAAAGCGACCTTCCACCGGCTCGGCGGTATGTGCCCCCGGTGCGAGGGCATGGGGTCGGTCACCGATTTCGATCTGACGGCCCTGTTCGACGACAGTCTCTCGCTCAACGAGGGCGCGCTGACCATCCCCGGTTACAGCATGGACGGCTGGTTCGGACGCATCTACCGCGGCTGCGGACTCTTCGACCCGGACAAGCCGATCCGCAAGTTCAACAAACGCGAAATGCACGATCTGCTCTACAAGGAGCCGACCAAGATCAAGGTCGAGGGCATCAACCTGACCTACGAGGGCCTCGTCCCCAAGATCCAGAAGTCGATGCTGTCCAAGGATGTCGACTCGTTGCAGCCGCATATCCGTGCCTTCGTCGAACGGGCTGTCACCTTCACGATCTGTCCCGAGTGCGAGGGAACTCGGCTCTCCCCCGAGGCGCGGTCCTCGAAGATCGACGGCAAGAGCATCGCCGACGCCTGTGCGATGCAGATCAGCGATCTGGCCGAGTGGGTGCGCGGACTGGACGAACCCTCGGTGGCGCCGCTGTTGAAGGGCCTGCAACATCTGCTGGATTCCTTCACCGAGATCGGCCTCGGCTATCTGTCGCTGGACCGGCCGGCGGGCACGCTTTCCGGTGGAGAAGCGCAGCGCACCAAGATGATTCGCCATCTCGGATCGTCGCTCACCGATGTCACCTACGTCTTCGACGAACCCACCATCGGCCTGCATCCGCACGATATCGAGCGGATGAACAATCTGCTGCTGCAGTTGCGCGACAAGGGCAATACCGTACTGGTGGTCGAGCACAAGCCGGAAGCGATCGCCATCGCCGACCACATCGTCGATCTCGGCCCGGGGGCCGGAACCGGCGGTGGCACAGTATGTTTCGAGGGCGATCTCGAGGGCCTGCGGGCCAGTGACACGATCACCGGCCGTCATCTCGACGATCGCGCGAAACTGAAGGACACCTGTCGAGAGTCTTCCGGCGCGTTGGAGATTCGTGGCGCCGGCACCCACAATCTGCGGGACGTGGATGTCGACGTCCCGCTCGGTGTGCTGTGTGTCGTGACCGGTGTGGCCGGATCCGGGAAAAGCTCACTGATCCAGGGTTCGATCGCCGGTCGTGACGATGTCGTGGTGGTCGACCAGGGTGCGATCCGCGGCTCCCGGCGCAGTAATCCCGCCACCTACACCGGCCTGCTCGAACCCATTCGCAAGGCATTCGCCAAGGCCAACGGGGTGAAACCGGCGCTGTTCAGCGCCAATTCCGAAGGCGCGTGCCCCACCTGTAACGGCGCCGGCGTGATCTACACCGATCTGGCGATGATGGCCGGAGTCGCGACCACCTGCGAGGAATGCGACGGTAAGCGCTTCCAGGCGGCGGTGCTCGACTATCACCTCGGCGGCCGCAACATCAGCGAGGTACTGGAGATGTCGGTGGCCGAGGCCGAGGACTTCTTCGGTACCGGCGAGGCGCGAATTCCGGCGGCGCACAAGATCTTGCAGCGCCTCGATGATGTGGGGCTCGGCTATCTGAAGCTGGGCCAGCCGCTCACCACCCTGTCCGGCGGCGAGCGGCAGCGCATCAAACTGGCGACCCACATGGGCGAGAAGGGCGGCGTCTACGTCCTCGACGAGCCGACCACCGGCCTGCACCTGGCCGATGTGGAGAACCTCCTCGGTCTGCTCGATCGCCTCGTGGACTCGGGTAAATCGGTGATCGTGATCGAGCATCACCAAGCGGTGATGGCACACGCCGACTGGATCATCGACCTGGGTCCCGGTGCCGGGCACGACGGTGGGCGCATCGTCTTCGAGGGCACCCCGGCGGATCTGGTCGCCGACGGGTCGACCCTCACCGGAGAACACCTGGCGGCCTACGTCGGCGGTTGATCACCGACGGCTCTCGACACCACAAGTCCTCGGCGCCTGCCGGTTCCGGTCACGATGGACCGTAACCGGCAGGCCGGGGCGTCGGCACGGGCGGCTCAATGCTGCGCCGACGCGGTCTGGGAAGCTCGGCTGATCAGCCGAGCGACTCTCGGCGGCACCCGCCCGGCGACCGCACGGCTGTGCGGCGGCGGCCGATCCGGGACCGGGAAGGTGTGCACCCGGCGGCGACAGACCGCCGCGCCTCGGTCATGATCGGTCTCCGGGATCGATGACACCGCGCTCGTATCCGGCGCGTTCGGTGCCACCCCGGGTCGCGGCCACCTGATCGGGAACCAGGCGGCGAAAGGTGCTGTCGCGCAGTCGCTGCGGTAGCAGTTCGGCGAGCCGGACCAGCGGACCGACATAACGCGGAACGGTCACCTCGAAGCGCGGCCGCTCGATGGCCCGCACTACCGCCCGGGCCACGTCGGCGGGTGCGAGCAGGGATGCCGCACCGCTCGCGGTGCCCGCGGCCAGCTCCGTCGCCACCACGCCGGGCATGATCACCGAAATCCGAACACCACTGCCGCGCAACTCTTCCCGCACACCGGTCAGATAACCCAGCACACCGTGTTTGGTCGCGGCATAGGTGGATTCACCCGGCGGGGACAACCGTGCGGCCGCCGAGGCGATGGTGACGATGTGCCCACGCCCCCGCTCGCGCATGCCCGGCGCGGCCAGTCGCACCCCCCGGATGACGCCGTGCAGATTGATCTCCAGCATGCGGGCCGTGGCGGCCTCGGGCTCGGCGTCGAACGGCCCCACCCACATCACACCGGCATTGTTCACCAGCACATCGACCGGACCCCAGAGCGATTCGACGGCCGCGAGGAAGCCACGGAACGACTCGGTGTCGGTGACGTCGAGCGGGAAGCCGTGGACGGTGCCCGGCAGCTCCGCGGCGGTCGCGGTGACCGCCGGCCGGTCCAGATCCCCGATGGCCACCCGCGCACCGGCCGCGGCGAGGACGGCCGCGATCTCGCGGCCGATCCCGCGCGCACCGCCGGTCACGGCCACGATCCGCCCGGCCACGGGTGAGGGCATCGACATTCCTCCATTCTGACATGAGGGCGTGTCAGGAACGATGCTCTAGTGTGCCATAGGTAGGAACACGAGGGCAGGGGCAATGGCGAAGAATCCGGCTACGCACTCCGAGCGGGATGCGCCGCGGGAGGGTGCGACCCCCCGGGCGCCGGAGGCCGGTCGGAAATACCTCGGCCTGACCCCCGAGGAACGCCGGACCCAGCGACGCGAGGCCGTCCTCGACACCGCCCTCGAGGTGTTCGGCACCTCCGGATACTCGGGTAGTTCGGTCAAGCAGATCTGCCGGGCCGCACACCTGACCGAACGCTACTTCTACGAGTCCTTCACGGACCGCGAAAGCTGCCTCGCCGCACTGTATTCCGAACTGGTCGACCGAGTACGGGAGACGACGGTCGCGGCCTTGGCATCGGCCGGATCCGATATCGACGACCGGATACGCGCGGGCTTGAGCGCCTTCGTCGAATATCTGACCGCCGATCCCCGCCGGGCCCGCGTGGTTCTGATCGAGGCCGTCGGCATCTCACCGGCCATGGAGGAGCGCCGGCACGCGGTACTCCGCGAATTCGCCGAGATCGTCGCCATCAACTGGGCCGCCGACCGCAGCGAACCCCTGACCCCCAAACAACATTCGACCACAGTGGCACTCGTCGGCGGCGTCAACCATCTCCTGGTCGACTGGCTGATGAGCAGCGGCCCGCTGTCCCCCACCGACCTCACCGAGGTCTGCACCGCCCTGTTCATCGCCGCCCGCAACCACCTCGAGAACGAAACCTGATCGCTTGCCCGGCCGGACGGCGGACACCGCCGAGCCTTGTCAGACGAGAGCCAGGGCGATCAAGCCGATGACAGCGCCTGCGAAAACCACTGTGTTGCATACCTTCCGAAGGGTCCAGGCCCAGAAATCCCAGCCTCGTCAACCGCATACGACGCCGCACCGGACGCCGGATTCGAATTCGGCCCCACCGCACTGCTGGCCGGCCCGACCGACCGGCTGATCCGGACCGGGCACCGAACCTGACCCCGAAACGCATTCGGCCCCCGCTCCGAACCGGAGCGGGGGGCGAATGGTGTTGCCTGCGAAGGCTTACCGGTAGTCGCTGAACCCGTAGTCGTCCAGCGGCACCGCCGCACCCGTGGTGGTGCCGAAGCCCTCGGGGCTGTAGTAGGTGTCGTCGTAGGACGGCACCGCGTACGCCGCGGCCCGAGCTTCCTCGGTGGGCTGCACCTGGATGTTGCGGTAACGGTTGATACCGGTACCCGCCGGGATCAACTTACCGATGATCACGTTCTCCTTCAGGCCGATCAGCTTGTCGGAACGGCAGTTGATCGCCGCATCCGTCAAGACACGAGTCGTCTCCTGGAAGGAGGCCGCCGACAGCCACGAATCGGTGGCCAGCGACGCCTTGGTGATACCCATCAGCACGGGACGACCCGAAGCCGGATCGGCACCCTCGGCGACCGAGCGGCGGTTGGCCGCCTCGAACTCCGAGCGCTCGACCAGCGAACCGGGCAGGAACTCCGTCGCACCCGAGTCGATGATGGTGACGCGGCGCAGCATCTGGCGGACGATCACCTCGATGTGCTTGTCGTGGATGGACACACCCTGCGACCGGTAGACCTCCTGGACCTCGTGGACCAGGTGGACCTGCACCTGACGCGGACCCATCACGCGCAGCACCTCGTGCGGATCGGCCGAGCCCTCCAGCAGCTGCTGGCCGACCTCGACGTGGTCGCCGTCGGCGAGCAGACGCTCGGAACCGTCCTCGTGCTTGAACACCCGCAGGCGCTGACGCTTCGACAGCTTGTCGTAGACCACTTCGTCCGAACCGTCGTCCGGAATGATGGTGATCTTGTAGAAGCGGTCGTCGTCCTCGAGCCGGATCCGGCCGGAGACCTCCGCGATCGGCGCCTTGCCCTTGGGCACACGAGCCTCGAAGAGCTCCTGCACGCGGGGCAGACCACCGGTGATGTCGTCACCCGCGACACCACCCTGGTGGAAGGTACGCATGGTCAGCTGGGTACCGGGCTCACCGATGGACTGCGCGGCGACGATACCGACGGCCTCACCGATGTCGACCAGCTTGCCGGTCGCCATCGAGCGGCCGTAGCAGGTCGCACAGACGCCGGTACCGGTGGTGCAGGTGAGCACCGAACGGACCTTGACGTCGGTGATGCCGGCATCCAGCAGCGCCTCGATCGCCGGATCGCCGAGATCGTGCCCCTTCTCGACCACCACGTTGCCCTTGGCGTCGACCGCGTCGGACGCGAGCGTCCGGGCGTAGGTGCTGGTCTCGACGTGGGCGTCACGGATGATCGAGCCGTCGGCCAGCTTCTCCGCGATCGCGACCATGATGCCGCGCTCGGTGCCACAGTCGGTCTCGCGCACGATGACGTCCTGCGACACGTCCACCAGACGACGGGTCAGGTAACCCGAGTCGGCGGTACGAAGCGCGGTGTCGGCCAGACCCTTTCGCGCACCGTGGGTGTTGATGAAGTACTCCAGCACCGTCAGGCCCTCACGGAAGGAGGACTTGATCGGCCGCGGGATGAACTCACCCTTCGGGTTGGTCACCAGACCCTTCATGCCCGCGAGGGTACGAGTCTGGGTGAAGTTACCCGTGGCGCCCGAATCGACGATCGTGATGATCGGGTTGTCGGCCGGGTAGTGCGCGCGCAGCGCCTTACCAACCTCTTCGGTCGCTTCCTGCCAGATCTTGACCAGGGCGTTGTTGCGCTCCTGGTGATCGAGAGCACCGCGCTGGTACTTCTTCTCGATCTGGTCGGACTGCGCCTCGTAGCGCTCCATGATGTCGGCCTTCTCCGGCGGAACGAGAACGTCCGACATGGAGACGGTGACACCCGAACGCGTGGCCCAGTAGAAGCCGGCGTCCTTGAGCTTGTCGACGGTCTGCGCGACCACGATCATCGGGTAGCGCTCGGCGAGATCGTTGATGATCGCCGCCTGCCGCTTCTTCGGCATCGGCTCGTCGATGAACGCGTAGTTCGCCGGGAGCAGGTCGTTGAAGATGACCCGGCCCAGAGTGGTCTTGATGGTCCACGCGTCACCGCGCTGCCAGCCCTCCGGGAACAGCTCCGCCTCGGTGTCCTTCGGCGGACGCTGGGTGGTCAGCCGCACCTTGATCAGCGAACGCACGGTGAGCTCACCGCGGTCCACCGCCATCTGCGCCTCGGCCGGCGAGGAGTACACGCCGAACTCGGCCTCGTCCTTGGTGGCGGCCCGGTACTCGCCCTTGGCGCCCTCTTCCAGGCGGGTCAGGTAGTACAGACCGGTCACCATGTCCAGACGCGGCATGGCCAGCGGGCGGCCGGACGCCGGGGACAGGATGTTGTTCGACGACAGCATCAGGATGCGGGCCTCGGCCTGCGCCTCCGCGGACAGCGGGAGGTGCACGGCCATCTGGTCACCGTCGAAGTCGGCGTTGAACGCCTCACAGACCAGCGGGTGCAGCTGGATGGCCTTACCTTCGACCAGCAGCGGCTCGAAGGCCTGGATACCCAGGCGGTGCAGGGTGGGCGCGCGGTTCAGCATGACCGGGTGCTCGGCGATGACCTCTTCGAGGACATCCCACACCTGGGCGCGCTGCCGCTCGACCATCCGCTTGGCGGACTTGATGTTCTGCGCGTGGTTCAGATCGACCAGACGCTTCATCACGAACGGCTTGAACAGCTCGAGCGCCATCAGCTTGGGCAGACCACACTGGTGCAGCTTCAGCTGCGGACCCACGACGATGACCGAACGACCGGAGTAGTCGACGCGCTTACCGAGCAGGTTCTGACGGAACCGGCCCTGCTTGCCCTTGAGCAGATCGCTCAGGGACTTCAGCGGGCGGTTACCGGGACCGGTCACCGGGCGACCGCGACGGCCGTTGTCGAACAGCGCGTCCACGGACTCCTGCAGCATCCGCTTCTCGTTGTTGACGATGATCTCGGGAGCACCCAGATCGATCAGTCGCTTGAGGCGGTTGTTGCGGTTGATCACGCGGCGGTACAGGTCGTTCAGGTCGGAGGTGGCGAATCGGCCACCGTCGAGCTGAACCATCGGGCGCAGCTCCGGCGGGATCACCGGAACGGCGTCGAGAACCATGCCCATCGGCGAGTTGCCGTTGGTCTGGAAGGCGGCCACGACTTTGAGCCGCTTGAGCGCACGCAGCTTCTTCTGGCCCTTACCGGTGCGAATGGTCTCGCGCAGGTTCTCGGCCTCGGCCGCGATGTCGAAGTTCTCCATCAGCTTCTGGATGGCCTCGGCACCCATCGAGCCGGTGAAGTACTCGCCGTAGCGGTCCTGCAGCTCGCGGTAGAGGAGCTCGTCCACGATCAGCTGCTTGGGAGCCAGCTTGGTGAAGGTGGTCCAGATCTCGTCGAGCCGGTCCAGCTCACGCTGGGTACGGTCGCGCAGCTGACGCATCTCGCGCTCGCCGCCGTCCTTGACCTTGCGGCGGACGTCGGACTTCGCGCCCTCGGCCTCCAGCTCGGCCAGATCGGCTTCCAGCTTCTGCGCCCGCGCCTCGAGATCGGAGTCGCGCTGGTCGGCGATGGTCTTCTTCTCGACCTCCATCTCCGCCTCGAGCGTGGACAGCTCGTTGTGGCGCAGATCGTCGTCGACAGCGGTGATGACGTAGGCGGCGAAGTAGATGATCTTCTCGAGATCCTTCGGCGCCAGGTCCAGCAGGTAACCGAGGCGGCTCGGCACACCCTTGAAGTACCAGATGTGGGTGACCGGGGCGGCCAGCTCGATGTGGCCCATCCGCTCACGACGCACCTTGGCGCGAGTCACCTCGACGCCACAGCGCTCACAGATGATGCCCTTGAAGCGCACGCGCTTGTACTTGCCGCAGTAGCACTCCCAGTCCCGGGTGGGACCGAAGATCTTCTCGCAGAACAAGCCATCCTTCTCCGGCTTGAGCGTGCGGTAGTTGATGGTCTCCGGCTTCTTGACCTCACCGAAGGACCAGTTCCGAATGTCTTCGGCGGTGGCCAAGCCGATCCGGAGTTCATCGAAGAAGTTGACGTCTAGCACGTAACTTCCTTTCCCCTGTTCGGGTTCAGTATCGAGCAAAGTTCGCTAGTTCTTCCGCCGGAGCGGAGTACTGCCCCGGCGCCCAATTCGGGCGCCGGGACCGATCACTCACTGCGCGAGGTCGTCGACCGTCGCAGCCTCGTTGCGGGACAGGTTGATGCCGAGGTTCGCCGCGGCACGCTCCAGGTCCTCGTCGTCACCGTCACGCATCTCGATCGCGGCGCCGTCCGAAGACAACACCTCGACGTTGAGGCACAGCGACTGGAGTTCCTTGAGCAGAACCTTGAACGACTCCGGAATACCGGGTTCGGGGATGTTCTCGCCCTTGACGATCGCCTCGTAGACCTTCACGCGACCGACCACGTCGTCGGACTTGATGGTCAGCAGCTCCTGCAGGGTGTAGGCGGCGCCGTAGGCCTGCATGGCCCAGCACTCCATCTCACCGAAGCGCTGACCACCGAACTGTGCCTTACCACCGAGGGGCTGCTGCGTGATCATCGAGTACGGACCCGTCGACCGCGCGTGGATCTTGTCGTCCACGAGGTGATGCAGCTTCAGGATGTACATGTAGCCCACGGCCACCGGGTACGGGAACGGCTCGCCGGAACGTCCGTCGAACAGCACCGACTTGCCGTTGGCGTCGACCATGGTCTCGCCGTCGCGGTTCGGCAGGGTCGACCCCAGCAGACCGGTCAGCTCGTCCTCCTGCGCACCGTCGAACACCGGGGTGGCGATATTGGTGTCGGCTTCCTGGCCCAGCATCTCCTCGGGCAGGTTCTTGGCCCAATCGGGGAGGCTGTCGGATTCGACACCGTCGACCTGCCAGCCGGCCTTGGCGATCCAGCCCAGATGGGTCTCCAGGATCTGGCCGATGTTCATACGACGCGGAACACCGTGGGTGTTCAGGATGATGTCGACCGGAGTGCCGTCGGGCATGAACGGCATGTCCTCCTTGGGGAGGATCTTGCCGATGACGCCCTTGTTGCCGTGGCGGCCGGCGAGCTTGTCGCCGTCCTGGATCTTGCGCTTCTGCGCCACGTACACGCGGACCAGCTCGTTGACGCCCGGAGGCAGATCGTCGTCGTCCTCGCGCGAGAACACGCGGATGCCGATGACCTTGCCGGACTCACCGTGCGGCACCTTCAGGGAGGTGTCGCGGACCTCGCGGGCCTTCTCACCGAAGATCGCGCGCAGCAGCCGCTCCTCCGGGGTCAGCTCGGTCTCACCCTTCGGGGTGACCTTGCCGACCAGGATGTCGCCATCGCGAACCTCGGCACCGATGCGGACGATGCCACGCTCGTCGAGGTCGGCCAGGACCTCGTCGGAGACGTTCGGGATGTCGCGGGTGATCTCCTCGGCACCGAGCTTGGTGTCACGAGCATCGATTTCGTGCTCCTCGATGTGGATCGAGGTGAGCACGTCCTCCTCCACGAGACGCTGCGACAGGATGATCGCGTCCTCGTAGTTGTGACCCTCCCACGGCATGATCGCCACGAGCAGGTTCTTGCCGAGCGCCATCTCACCGTTCTCGGTGCACGGCCCATCGGCCAGGACCTGGCCCTGCTCGACGCGCTGCCCCTCGTCCACGATCGGACGCTGGTTGGCACAGGTGCCCTGGTTGGAACGCGCGAACTTGCGCATCCGGAAGGACTTACGGGTGCCGTCGTCGTGCATGACGGTGATGTAGTCGGCCGAAACCTCCTCCACCACACCGGCTTTCTCGTTCACGACGACATCGCCGGCGTCCACCGCGGCACGCAGCTCCATACCGGTACCGACCAGCGGCGACTCGGAACGGATCAGCGGCACGGCCTGACGCTGCATGTTCGCACCCATCAGGGCGCGGTTGGCGTCGTCGTGCTCGAGGAACGGAATCATCGCGGTCGCCACCGACACCATCTGGCGCGGGGAGACGTCCATGAAGGTGACCTCGGTCGGCGCGACGAACTCCATCTCCTCGTTGCCGCGGCGCGCGAGCACCCGGTCCTCGAGGAAGTTGCCGTCGGCATCGACCGGCGAGTTCGCCTGGGCCCGGACGTGCCGGTCCTCTTCATCGGCGGTGAGGTACTTGACCTCATCGGTGACCCGGCCGTTCTCGACCCTGCGGTACGGGGTCTCGATGAAACCGAACGGGTTGACCCGCGCGTACACCGACAGCGAACCGATCAGGCCGATGTTCGGGCCTTCCGGGGTCTCGATCGGGCACATACGGCCGTAGTGCGAGGGGTGAACGTCGCGGACTTCCAGACCGGCACGCTCACGAGACAGACCACCCGGGCCCAGCGCCGACAGGCGGCGCTTGTGGGTCAGGCCCGACAGCGGGTTGTTCTGGTCCATGAACTGCGACAGCTGCGAGGTGCCGAAGAACTCCCGGATCGCCGCCGTGATCGGACGGATGTTGATCAGGGTCTGCGGGGTGATGGCCTCGACGTCCTGCGTGGTCATGCGCTCACGCACGACACGCTCCATCCGGGACAGGCCGACCCGCAGCTGGTTCTGGATCAGCTCACCGACGGTACGCAGGCGACGGTTACCGAAGTGGTCGATGTCGTCGACCTCGACCGGAACCTCGACGCCGCCGGGGACGGTCATCAGCTTGTCGCCCTGGTGCAGGCGCACCAGGTACTCGATGGTGGCGACGATGTCCTCGCGGTTCAGCGTCGAACCGATCACCGGCTCACCGGTGTTGACGCCCAGCTTCTTGTTGACCTTGTAGCGGCCGACGCGAGCCAGGTCGTAGCGCTTCTCCTTGAAGAACAGGTTCTCCAGCAGAGTCTGCGCGGACTCCTTGGTGGGCGGCTCGCCCGGGCGCAGCTTCCGGTAGATGTCGAGCAGCGCCTCGTCCTGGCCGGCGGTGTTGTCCTTCTCCAGGGTCGAGAGCATGATCTCGGAGAAACCGAAGCGCTCGGTGATCTCCTCGGTGGTGAGGCCGAGGGCCTTCAGCAGCACGGTGACCGGCTGCCGACGCTTGCGGTCGATACGAACACCCACGGTGTCGCGCTTGTCGACATCGAATTCCAGCCACGCACCGCGCGACGGGATGACCCGCACGCTGTGCAGTGTCTTCTCGGTGGTCTTGTCGATGGAATCGTCGAAGTACACGCCGGGCGAGCGCACCAGCTGCGAGACGACGACACGCTCGGTGCCATTGATGATGAACGTGCCCTTGTCGGTCATCATCGGGAAATCACCCATGAAGACCGTCTGAGACTTGATCTCACCGGTGTTGTTGTTGATGAACTCCGCGGTCACGAACAACGGCGCCGCGTAGGTCATGTCCTTGTCCTTGCACTCCTCGATGGAGGCCTTGACCTCTTCGAAGCGCGGATCGGAGAAGGACAGGGACATCGAACCCGAGAAGTCCTCGATGGGCGACAGCTCCTCGAGCACCTCCTCGAGCCCACCGACCGGTCCGGCGTCGCCTCGGGCGATGGCCCGCTGACGCCAATCGGGGGAACCGACCAGCCACGCGAACGATTCGGTTTGTAGATCGAGAAGATCGGGAACCTCCAGCGGTTCACGAATCTTCGCGAAAGACACCCGCTTCGGGGCTCCGGGAATACCGGCCTTGGTCTGGGTGGAGACTGCCAAGATGCGTCCTTCCAGCACCTCACGCGCGTCACCCGGTGCCTGTACGTACAAGACACCGAAGCGACCGTCGCTTGTCTGCTACGAGTTCTGCTGGTTACGACCCGGACAAAACCCGAACAGCAAACAACGGAAGTAACACCGTAAAGGTGGAACTTTCGTGATGCGATCAAGGAATGGACAGGAGGCAGCCAGCGCAAAGACCAAACCTACACCCATCCAGAAGGGGTGTCAAAGTACCATCCGAACCGAGTTCCGGATGTTCGGCGCGCCGGACCCGGTTCCGCTGGCTGCGTTCGAGTCTCCGGCGGCGCCTCGACCTGGGTACTCGACCCTGTCACAGCTGCCGCTGTTGTGAATAGCGTGACGGTTCGGACGTAACTCGTCAAGTGGCGAGACCACCCGAATAACAACGAGATCGGCTGTGGCACTGGCGAATCACGCCGGTCAGCGGCGGGTTACATGCCCCTGAGCTGGGCAGATCCTTCAGGTGAACGGCTCGAACATACTTCCGAACCGTTTTTCGGGCTCACCGGTCGGAGATCTCACTCGCCAGCCAGCGACCGTCGACCCTCTCCATGTGCAACACGATCGGACCCGAGGCACTTTCCTGCGGAACGCCGTCCTTGGTCGCGCTGACCGTCAGGTCCACCAGCAACTCCGCGCGATCGTCGGTGAGCAATGTCACACCGATCGGATCCGGCTTGGCCTGCGCGGTCGACTGGGCCTGCTGTATCGCGGACACCGAGGTGTCCGCGAACTTGTCGAAGTCGGTGCGCATCTTGCCGGTGACGACCTGGTGCACAGCGTCCTTGTAGCCACCGATCGTCTTGGCGTCGTAGGAGTAGACCGTCTTCAGCGCGTGGTCTGCGGCCGCGGTCACCTCCTGGGTGGCCTTGTTGTCGACGAATGCCTTGTTGCCGTCGTCGACTCCAGGCTTCATCGCCGCGATCACCGCGAATGCGGTGAGAAGCGCGCTGACCACGATGAATGCGATCGCCAGACCCCAACCGGCAACCTTCAGCCGGGGCAGCCGACGCGCACTCGGCCGCCCGATCGGGGACCGGGGCGGGACCGGCGGAACGGGACGCGGCGAGGTCGGCGTGACGCGAACGGTCTGCGTCCGCGACTTTCCACCGGCGGGCCGGGCGGTGCCGGACTTGGCGCCGGCCGCGGCGGCGCGCCGACGGACGGTGCGATCGGCCGATTCGGACGCGCGGTCACCGGGACGCAGCCGCGGGGAAACCTTGTTGACTGGTGGGCGGGATGCCATCGGGGTACCTCCTACGATCCCGGCTGCGGAGCGGGCGCCTGCGACGGACCGGCCGGATTCTCCGATGCACTCGGCGGTGCGGGCTGGGATCCGTTCGCGGGCGGCGGCGTCGCTCCGGCGGGACCGGTGGTGTCCAGCGCGACCAGCTGACCGAGCGAATTGGCCTGCTCGGTCTTCCAGGTATCGCCGTCCTTCTTCATATCCAGCGTCCAGGTGGCCCGGAAGGACTGCACCGGCACGTTGGGAGCGGTCTGGGTCAGCTTCAGCACCACGACCGCCGACGCCTTGTCCCGTTCACTGTCCAGCGAACTCAGTGCGCCGCCGAGGACCTTGCTCTCGATCTTGGTCTTGGACTTCTCGGCAGCGTCCTTGATCCGGTCGTGGTTCTCGTTGAGCTGGGCCAGCATGTCGCCGGTCATCGACGAGCGCATGGTGTTGATCGAGGCCTCGACATCGTCGGGATTCATCGAGGTGAGATTGATCGCCGCCTGCTGGGCGGAATCGAGGGCGGTGTCGCGCGCATCGGCGCGGGGCCCGTCGGTGAACCACATCCCGCGCACCCAGCCGGTGCCGAACCAGGCCGCGAGCACGAGTGCCGCGACCAGCCACACCGCCGCGAACGAGGTCACCACGGTACGGACCACCGATCCACCACCGGATGCCGCCGCGGGTACGGCGCCCGGAATCTGCATGCGCACGGTCTCGGCATCGGTCGAACGCACGGTGGGGTCCGCATCGGCGACCACCGCGCCCGCCGGCACCGACATACGCACGGTGTCGTCGTCGGTGGCGGCCACCGCATCGTCGATGCGCACCGTCTCCTCGCCGGTGCTGCGCACAGTGTCGTCCGCAGCACCGACGGCGACCGTGTCAGCAGTACCGTCCACGCCGTCCGGCGACTTGTCGGCTACCGGCGTTTCAGCACCTTTGTCCGGCTCCGGCGCAGGTGGCGAGGAGGGGTTGGGCAGATCAGAACTCACAGCGACACCCTAGCGTCGTCGGTTTTCCGGTCACGCCGGCCTGCCCCGCCCTCACCGCTTCGGGGTCACTCCGATGAGAGTGGCCAACTGGGTGGCGACAGGATTCAGGTTCAGCTTGTCCGGATCGGTCTTGGGGGTGGAGTCCCACGGTTGCGGGACACTCGGATCGGCGTACTGCGCGCGCGCACCGCCGCGGACGTCGGTCGGACTTCCGAACGGCACGGTGCACTTCGCGTCCGTGTTGAACGGGAAGTCGTCACGGGTGTCGTCGAAGTTGGGATTCTGCGCCTTCATCTCGTCGAGAATGCGCTTGGTTCCCTCGTACCCGACGGTACATGCCGGCGGATTGTTGGTCTCCAGCACCAGGCCGAAGTGGCTGGTGTTGTCACCGGGTGCGGTCGCCGAACCACCGATCGACAGCAGCGGCAGCATCTGCAGCAGCGGCTTGAGCGTGTAGGTCTGCGGCGAGACCGCCTGCAACAGCAGGCGCAGATTCGACAGGTCCGTGGTCAACGGCTGTCCGCTCTCGTCCAGCAACTTGCCGATCTGCGTCCCGGCATCGGCGCCGGTGCCGATCAAGCGCCGGATATCGGGATCGTTGGCGCGCAACTGCACCGCCAACCGATCCAGTCCGTCGCTGAAGGTCCGGATCGCCGGCGACTGATCGGCCTGGGTGCCGAGCACGGTCTGCGCGTCCTGGATCAGTTGCACGGTCTGCGGCAGCGCATCGACGCCGGTCTTCGAGAACTTGTTCAGCGAATCGATCAGGATGCGCAGGTTGTCGCCCTGGCCGTCGAAGGCCTTACCGAGTTCGGTGACCGTCGTGCTGAGCGCCTGCAGATCGGTGGTGCTGGCGAAGTGGTTCACGCTCGACAGCAGGTCCTCGACCGGGATGGGTGTCTCGGCACCTTCGATCACCGAACCTGCCCGCAGATACGGGCCTTTCGCGCTTTCCGGCACCAGATCCAGATACTGCTCACCGATCGCCGACCGGTTGGCGATGACCGCCTTGGCACTGGCCGGAACCTTCGGCTTCCCGGCATCCAGTTCCAGGTAGATCATGACGCCGTCGGGGGTGACGTCGAGCGAGTCCACCCGTCCCACCGGCACACCGCGATAGGTCACCTCGGCGCCCTTGGACAGATTCGCGGTCTCCTTGGCGGTCACCCGGACGTCGTACTGACCGAAGCCGAGCATGTGGTCGAGGTGAATGTATCTCGCGCCGACGAACGCCACACCCAGCACGGCGATCACCGCGAACGCGATGAGCTGAAAGCGCACCAATCTACTCATCGCGGATGCACTCCCAACTGATCGAGAATCGAGCCGATCGGATCACCCGGCTGCCCGACGCCGGGGACCACGACGGTCGGCGGCAGCGGTACCAGGGAAACGGTCGGCCAGCCCGGGCGTGGCCCGTTGCCGTTGTAGTACGGGTTGGTCGGATTCACCGGTACCGGCGGACCGTACGGCGGCGGGATGTAGACCGGATCCGGTTTGCCCACACCGAGATTCGTCATCAGCGTGCCGATCTGCAGATCCACCGACAGCCAGGTGTTCACCGAACCACCGAAGGACGACTTGATCGCCTCGTCGGGGAACGGATAGGTCGGAATCAGCGGGAACGCGGTGACCAGATCCGGCGCCGAGCGACCCAGTTCCTGCAGGGTCGGACGCAGGGCCTGCAGATCCCGGATCAGGTTGTCCTTGGACTTGTCCAGAACGTCGAATCCGGCCTGCCCCACCCGATCGAGCTGCGACAGCAATCCGATCAGCTGCGGCCGCTGCTCGTTGAGGATCTTGATACCCGCCGGCAGTTCGTCGAGGATCTTGCCGATCTGTTCGGTCTGCTGACCGACCCGATCCGACAGGGTGCCCAGACTGTCGAGCGCGTGCTGAATATCGGTGACCTGCTGGTTGAGCCCGTCGATCAGGGTGTCGGCCTGATCCAGCAGCGACCGGACCCGGTTCTCGCGACCGGACAGCGCCTTGTTCAGCTCCACCACGATCGGCTGCAGCTGTGCCACACCACCACCGTTGAGCAGCAACGACAGCGCACCGAGCACCTGCTCGATCTCCACCGCGTGCCGCGTCCGGTCGACCGGGATGACCGCACCGTCCTTCAACGGCTCCGCGGACGCGTCCTCCTTCGGCACGGACAGCTCGACGAACTTCTCGCCCAGTAGATTCGACTGCTTCACCTCGGCATGCGCGTTGGCCGGCAGTTTCACCCCGGAGTTCACCACGGTGTGCACACTTGCCGTCCAGCCATCCGGGGCGACGTCGATCGAGGAAACCCTGCCGACCGCGACACCGTCCACCTTCACCGCCGACTGCGGAACCAGGTCGAGGACATCGTCGAACCGCACATCGATGTGCATCGGATGGTCACCCACATCGGCGCCGCCGGGCAGCGGCACGTTGTAGATATTCGCTGACGAACACGAACCCACCAGCAACGCGGTCACACCGACCGCCGCGACCGACCCCAGTCCGCGGGCCGTTCTGCGGAATGCGAAGGCTGTCATCGCTGGCCACCTTCCTGCTGCGACGGCGGCTGCTGATCGGACGGCGTACCCGGGACGCTGCCGGGCACCGGGGTGTTCTGGATGTTGTCACCGCTGAGGATGCCGAACGGCAGCACCAGCGACGGTGTCTTCACACCACTGGTGATCTGGTCGGTGATCGTCTTGCACTGATCCAGAATCGGCCGCATCTGCCGGCTGATCGCATCGAATTTCGGGTCCCCGGGCCGCAATTGGCCGAGATCGAGCATCTTGCAGATCGTGCCGAACGGGTTCTGCAACTCGTTGAAATTGGCGCGCATGTCCAGCGTGCCGCTCTCACCGTTGTGGATGTTGATCAGGTTGCTCAGCGCCAGCGGCAGTACCGGCAGCGCATTGGCCAGATCCTGACGCTGGTCGGCCAGTGTCTGGGTGAGCGTGGTCAGCCCCTCCGCGTTCTGCGCCACCAGTTCGCGATTGTTGTCGATGAACCGGGCCACATCACCGAGCGCCACCGACAGCAGATTCAATGCCTGTCCGAGGTTCTCGCGCTCACCCGCGAGGAATCCGGCCAGATCCGCGAGCTGCGTGTTGAATTCACGCACCTGCTGGTCGTTGACGGCCAGTGTGTGCACGAAGATCTGCAGATTCTTGATGGTGTCGAAGATGTCACCGCGCGCGTCCGACAGATACCGCGCCGCATGCGACAGCTGAGTCAGGCTGTTGGCCAGCGCATCACCGTTTCCCGACAGATTCGCCGCGCTGGTACGGACCAGTTCGTTGACCGCCCCGTCCTTGTTGGCGCCGTTGGGCCCCAGCGCATCCGACAGTTCCTGGATGCTCTTGTAGAGCCGGTCGACCTCCACCGGTGTCGCGGTGCGATCCCGCGGAATGGTGGCGTTGTGCGGCATCTTCGGCCCGCCCTTGTAGACAGGGGTGAGCTGGATGTAGCGATCGGAGACCACCGACGGGGTGATCTGGGCGGCCTTGGCATCGGCCGGCACATCGTATTTGCGATCGACCTGCATGGTGACCTTCACCTGATCGCCCTGTGGTGTCACCGAATCGACCTTGCCCACGGGCACACCCAGGATGCGAACCTCGGAGCCCTGGTAGATACCGATCGACTTGTCGAAGTAGGCGGTGATCTTGGTCTTGTTGTAGTTGTCGAACATCCACCACAACACACCGGCGACGACGACCACCGCGACCGTGCCGAGCACGAGGAAGATCTTGGTTCCCCGGCCGGCGTCGCGGATCGCACCCAGCGGATCCCGAAGGCCCGATCCCTTACCGAGAGCAGCCTGCATCAGTTGCCTCCCAGGTTGCGGATCGGCGGACGGTTACCCGGAATCTCCGGCAGGGCCGGCGGGGTCAGGTTGACGAGCACCGCATCGAACCAGCGTCCGTTGCCGAGCACATTGGAGTACAGCCCGTAGAACGGCGCCGCGAGTTTCAGCGTCTTGGAGATGTTCTGCTGATTGTCGTTGAGCATGTCGATGGACTTCTTCAGATTGGTCAGCGCCGGACCGATCTGCTCCTCGTTGTCGTGCACCAGCGCACTCAATTCGGCGGAAACGGTTTTCGCGCTGGTGAGCAGCTGTGCGATCGCCTGCTGCCGGATATTGAGCTCGGCGAGCAGCTGACCGCCGTTGGCCAGCAGCCGCTCGAACTCCGCATTGCGGTCCGCGAGCACCTTGGTGGTCTTGTTGGTGGCGTTGAACAGATGCTTCAACTGCTCGTCACGCTTGGCAAGGGTCTCCGACAGCCGGGCCACACCGTCGATCGAACCGCGGATTTCCGGCGGAGTTCCGGAGAAGGCTTCCGACAGCACCTGGAAGCTGGTGGCCAGCTGCCCGGTGTCGGTGTCCTCGATGCTCTTGGCGGCATCGCTGAAGGCATCCACCACGTCGTACGGAGACACCGTGCGCGACAGCGGGATCCGCTTGTCCGGATCGGCCACATGCGAACCCTGTGGATTCAGCGCCAGATACTTCTGGCCGAGCACGGTCTTGATCTGGATGGACGCGGTGGTCGCATCGCCGATCCAGGCGTCCTTGGTACGGAACTGGACCAGCACCCGATCACCGTCGAGGCTCACATCGGACACGTCACCGACCTTCACACCGGCGATCCGAACCTCATTGCCCTTCTTCAGGCCCGCGGCCTCGGAGAACTCCGCGGTGTACTTGGTACCAGCGCCGATGATGGGCAATTTGTCGAGGAAGAACGCCGACAACGCGACCAACAGCACCATGAACAGGCCGAGCCCACCCATGAACGCCGGACTGCGCTGACCGAGCAGATTCCGGTCTTCCATCAGCGGCCACCCTGTGTCTTGCGGGACACCCGCATCCGGTCGTTACCACGAACCCCGGTGCGATGGCCAAGGACCGCGCCTTGGGCATCGCGCGGGACACCCGGCTGCGCTCGATGGGCCCCCTGAGCCGCTGCGCCATTGTCACTCATCGTGCCTCCTTGCCATGACAGCGCGGCGCCGGGTTGGTGTAGACCGGCTGATTCACCGTCGGCATATCGGCCGGCAGATTCAGCTGCGGCGCGTCCTTGACTCCTGGACCGGCGACGATGTCGATACCGCAGACATAGAACTGGAACCACGAGCCGTAACTGGCCGCGCGCCCCAGCTTGTCCATCTTGATCGGCAGATTCGTCAGCGCCTGGTTCACCTCGTCGGAACGATCGTTCAGCGTGCCGGTGAGCTGGTTCAGGCCCGCGATCGACCCCTGCAGCGTCGGCCGGGTCGGAACCAGCAGATCCGCGGTCGCCGAGGCCAGGTTGCTGAGCGACGACACCGCCGAGCCGATCGTGCCGCGTTCGGCATTGAGCCCGGAGACCAGCGCCTCGGTATTGACGATCAGCTCGTTGAGCTGGCCGTCGCGCGAATTCACCGAATCCAGTACGGCATTCAGGTTCTTCACGATGTCGCCGATCACGGCGTCCTTGTCGGCGATCTTGTTGGTCAGGTTCGCGGTATTGCGCACCAGATCGGTGATCGTGCCGGATTCACCCTGGAAGACCTGGATGATCTCGTAGGACAGCTTGTTCACGTCCTCCGCGGACAATGTCTGGAACAGCGGCCGGAAACCGTTGAACAGGGTGGTCAGATTCAGCGCCGGCTTGGTCCGCTCCAGCGGAATAGTCGCACCCTTGGTGATCTTGTGTCCCTGCTGGCCGGTGCCCTGCTCGAGCGCGATGTAGCGCTGCCCCACCAGATTCCGGTAGCGGATGGTCGCGGTGGTCGACGCCGGCAGCCAATCACGGTCGGTCAGCTCGAACTTCACCTCGGCCATATTGCGATCGACGATCGCGACCTTGGTCACCTTGCCGACGCGAACACCGGCGACACGTACCTCGTCACCTTTGTTCAGCGAGGTCACATCGCTGAACCGCGCCTTGAACTCGGTACCGCCACCGGAATAGTTGGCGATGGTGAGCGCCAGGAATGCGGTCGCGAGCACCGTCACGACCAGGAAGATGGCCAGTTTGGTCAGAGGCCCGCCCAGACCACGCAACGCTGCCTTCATCGCACACTCACCTCACTTCCGCGCATCGCGGGGGCACCGATCCGGCTCACCCAGCCGGGCACCTGATCGGGCGAAACCCCGTTCGCCGCACCGTAGATCGCACCCAGCGTGTGCTGCTCGGAGGGCGAACCCAGGCTCGTCGCACCCTGCGCGCCGTAGACCGAGAACTGTGCCGGGGGCAGCTGACCGATGTTCTGGTCACCCGGATTGCGGCTCGGCGGCTGGTAGGAGCCGTCGTTGGCCGATCCGGTCGGATACTGACCGGAGTCCACACCCAGCGGATACTCCGGGAAACATACCGGCGGACGTTCGTCGAGCCAGCGCGGCTCGTCCTGGTTGGGCAGGTAGCGCCCGCGCGGATTGACGATCGAGATCGAGACCCGCGAACCTGGCAGATCGGTGCCCTTACCGAAGATGTTGTCGATCCGCGGCTTCAGCTGCGCGAAGTTCTTGAACGCACAAGCGTAGGAAGGTGAGTAGGTCGCCAGCAGTTCCAGCGCCCCACGCGAATCCGCCGCGATATCGATGATGTTGTCGCGATTGGCCGTCAGGAAATCCGCCGTCTTCGACGATGTGGGGGTCAGCACCGAATAGAGCGTGTCCAGCTGCGAACGCTTCTGCACGATGGTGGCGTTGAGCGTGCGCAGATTGTCGAAGGCGTCGACCAGCTGCGGTAGCGCATCGGAGTAGGTGTCGGCCACCGAGGCGAACAGGTGGATATCGTCCTGCAGCTGCGGCATCACGCCGTTGAGCCCGCGGAAGATGTCGTCCAGGCGGTCGATGGTGTGGCCCAATTCCTCGCCCTGGCCACCCAGTGCCTGTGAGAGCGCACCGAGGGTCGAGGCCAGATACTGCGGCGGGATCGCCTGCAGCAGCGGCATGATCGAATCCAGCAACTGGCTGACCTCGACCGCATTTCCGCTGGCGTCCTGATACAGCGTCATTCCGGCCTTCAGATATTTACCGCTCGGTTGTTCCGGCCAGACCAGATTGACAAAGCGTTCACCGAACAGGGTTTTCGGCAGCAGTCGCGCGGTCACATTGGACGGAATCTTCGCGGCCTTGTCCGGGTCGATAGCCAGATGCAATGTCACCTTGCCATTGGCCGATTCACTCGACCGGACCTCGCCCACATTGACGCCGCGAACTTTCACATCCGCATTGCGGGTCAACGAATTTCCGACGGTATCGGTGACCAGGTCGACCTTGACGACCTTGACCCACACCTTGTTGTACGCGGCGATCGTGGTCCCGAGGAACAATGCCATCACAACGAAGAACACGATGCCCAGCGTGCGGATACGTAATTTCTCGGTGGAGCGCCAGATTTGTATTCCGCGCGCGCTCATACTGCCACCTTCCGGAATGAGCGGCCGTTCATGCTGCAACGATCACGGGATTTTCTGGGGCACTCCGCGGTTACGCGAGCTCCCACCGCCGCGCCCTGCGCGTTCATCCCGCCACCCGCACTGTCGTCGTCGTGCCCCAGATCGCCAGGCTCAGGAAGAAATCGAGGATATTGACCAGCACGATCGACGCGCGCACCGCACGACCCACGGCAACACCCACACCGGCCGGACCGCCGGTGGCATTGAAGCCGTAGTAGCAGTGGATCAGGATGATCACGAATGCGAAGACCAGCACCTTGAGGAACGAATACAACACGTCCTCTGGTGGCAGGAACAAACCGAAATAATGGTCATATGATCCGGTCGATTGCCCGTTGAACCACACACTGATCTGTCTGGACGCCACGAATGTGCCGAGCAGACCGACGATGTAGAGCGGAATGACCGCGACGAATCCCGCGATCACGCGAGTGGTCACCAGGAACGGCACACCCGGCACCGCCATCACCTCTAGTGCGTCGATCTCCTCGGAGATCCGCATCGCACCCAATTGTGCGGTGAAACCACATCCGACCGTCGCCGACAATGCCAGCGCGGCGACCAGCGGCGCCAATTCACGGGTATTGATGTAACCGGTCAGGAAGCCGGTGAGGACCGAACTGCCCAGGGCATCCAGGGCTTTGAAGCCCTGGAGGCCGACGACCACACCGACCGAAGCCGACATCATCACCACGACACCGATGGTGCCACCGATGACCGCGAGCGCACCCGAACCGAAGGTCACCTCGGCGAGCAGCCGCATGACCTCCTTGCGGTAGTGCACGACGGTGCGCGGGATCCACGCGATCGCCTTGGAATAGAACGACATCTGATCGCCGGCGCGATCGATGATGTTGACGGGCGATTTGAGCGCAGCGCCTACTCGGCGCATCCGCCTCGTAAAGATCGGAGAACGCTGGGAAACAACCATTTTCACGAACCCTTGGCCGGGACGACCTGCAGGTAAACCAGGGTCAGCAGCAGATTGACGAAGAACAACACCAGGAAGGTGATAACCACGGATTGGTTCACCGCGTCACCGACACCTTTCGGTCCCCCCTTGGGATTCAAACCTTTGTACGAAGCAATGACCCCCGCGAGCAACCCGAATATCAGCGCCTTGAATTCACCGATCCAGAGATCCGGAAGTTGAGCCAAGGCCGAGAACGATGCCAGGTACGCGCCCGGGGTTCCGCCCTGCAGCAAGACATTGAAGAAATATCCGCCGCAGATACCGACCACCGAAACCAGCCCGTTCAGCAGCAGTGCCACGAGCATCATGCCGAGCACTCGCGGAACCACGAGGCGCTGCACCGGGTCGATGCCGAGCACCTCCATCGCGTCGATTTCCTCGCGAATGGTGCGGGAGCCGAGATCGGCGGCCACGGCCGAACCCGCCGCACCCGCGATGATCAACGCGGTGACGACGGGAGCGGCCTGCTGAACAGTCGCCAGAACACTTGTTGCGCCGGTGAAAGATTCAGCACCGAGCTGCTTGATAAGTGAACCGGTCTGCAACGCCACAACGGCGCCGAACGGGATTGCCACGAGAGCCGCGGGCAGGATCGAGACACTTGCGATGAACCACGACTGCTCGATGAACTCACGCCATTGAAAGGGGCGGCGCAGAGATTTGCGTGCAACCGATATGAGCAGCGCAAATATGTTGCCGGCCTGGGCAAATCCCGACTCGACCGGAGTGCGCAGCCGTGCCAGGGTTTGATTCACGGTTCGGTATGTTACCCGTTAGTTGTGTTGTGACGCACGGTGGTGTCATACGAGTCGCCCTGATACTGCGGAGCGTTCCCCGTGTAGGCCGGCAGAACTTGTGTATCGCCGTTCTCTTCCATCGACTGACGGATGGCCACCTGTGCCTGATGCGGCAGCGTGTGCATGATCTCGAGGACGCGCCGGCGGCGGCGTTCCACGGCCTGGCGCACCGGCATACCCGG
>NZ_JBFAUW010000024.1:0-64556 GCF_040679495.1 Nocardia sp. NPDC052254
GACGACGCCGGCGGCGGGCTGATCGTTAATCTCGAACACTTCGCGCAAGCGACGAAGGAGCAAGCAGCGGCACCCGAACGGCGAGACCAAGGGGCCGTGAACCCCCGCCGAAGCGAAGCGAAGGCCAAAAACCCCGCCGGAGCGAAGCGGAGGCAAATAATCACTGCGCCGACCGCCTCCACCTGTGCGATCCTGAGATTGTCCGGTTCCGACGGTTCGAAGGGACCAAGCCCCATGGGTCTGGACGGTTCTCAGGATGACAACGAATTACTGGAGCTCGAGCTGATACGCCGAATGGTGCTGGCTCGGCGGCAGCAGGACGGCGTGGTGCTGGCCGCGCTCACACTCGGCGCCGAATTACTCGATCACGCTGGTGACATCGCTTCGCGTGCCGCGCGGATTCTGCGTGCGCATCAGGTGGACGAAGCCGAGATCGCCCGCGATCCGCGTGCCGCGCTGCGCGCCGATATGGCCCGTGACCTGCGACGTGCTCGCCGGATCGGCGCGGCGTGCGCGCCGGGGGAGTCCGATCCGGCCCGGGAGCGTCGGCGGCAACAGACCGAATTGCTGTGTGAGGTCCGCGCCGATCTGCTGGAGGTGGTGCGCCGCTGCCGCCGGTTCCGGTTCGATCACATCGCGTTCACCGAAGGTATCGACCAGGGGCTGTCGGCCGCGACCGGCAAACTCGAGGACGCGGCCGATCGCGACACCTATCTGGCGTGGCGGCGCGGAATGGTGCTCAAGCTCAGCGAGGTTCCTGAACCCGGCGGCCCGCCCCGGGTGTTCGCGACCGTCGACGCCGGTCCGGATCGCGGCCCGCTGCAGGTGGAATGGGACAGTTGTGAACGGCGGCTGGCGCTGGTGGCGCGGATGAAGCGGGCCGGGCTGCCGCCTCTGGAGATCTGTGATCGGTTGCTCGTCGATCTGTCGATGTCCTCGCCGTTGCGCTATTCCATTCGCTGAGCGACCGCCTGCGTGGATCGGCCATGCTGGACCAAGCAAATGCTTGGTTGTATTATGGCCGAGTGACCGCATCCGAGGCCTCCAAATCCGCACGCCGCAACGAACTGCTCGGCCTGGCCGCCGGCTTGTTCGCCGAGCGCGGCCTGCGTGCGACCACGGTCCGCGATATCGCCGATGCGGCCGGCATCCTGTCGGGCAGTCTCTATCACCATTTCGACTCCAAAGAGGCGATGGTGGACGAGATCCTGCGCGGCTTCCTCGACGATCTGTTCGGCCGCTACCGCGAGATCGTCGCTGCCAGCCTGTCGCCCCGGGCCACGCTCGAGGCATTGGTCATCGCGTCCTGTGAATCCTTCGATCGCTGGCATTCCGCCGTGGCGATTTACCAGGCGGAGGCCAAAAGGCTCAGTGAGACACCGCGTTTCGAGTACATCGCCGAATACAACCGGGAGTTCCGGGGGCTGTGGCGCAATGTGCTCACCGAGGGGGTCCGCGACGGCAGCTTCCGGTCCGAACTCGATGTCGAACTCGCCTTCCGCTTCCTGCGCGACACCGTGTGGGTGGCCGTGCGCTGGTACGCGCCCGGTGGCCGCATCACCGCCGACATCCTCGCCAAGCAGTACCTCACCATCGTGCTGGACGGGCTCACCAATCCCGAAACCCGTTCCGAAACAACATAATCCGAAGCCGCGTCCGCCGGACCGTGTCATTGCGACGCATGGCTCCCGGCACCTTTTCAAGAGGAGCGTTACATGTCCACACCGTCCGATCGCCGCCAGTACGCACCGGTGCGCGAGGCCTATGTCATCGATGCCGTGCGGACCCCGATCGGCAAGCGCGGTGGTGCGCTGGCCGGTGTGCATCCCGCCGATCTCGGTGCCGCCGCACTGCAGGGTCTGCTGGGCCGCAACGACATCGACCCGGGCAAGGTCGACGATGTGATCTTCGGCTGTGTCGACGCCATCGGCCCGCAGGCCGGAAATATCGCGCGCACCGCGTGGCTGGCGGCCGGCTACCCGGAGGAGGTGCCCGGCACCACGGTGGACCGGCAGTGCGGATCCAGCCAGCAGGCAATCAATTTCGGCGCCCAGGCCATCATGAGCGGCACCGCCGAGGTGATCGTCGCCGGTGGTGTGCAGAACATGAGCGCCATCCCGATCTCGGCCGCCATGCTCGCCGGTAAGGAGTACGGCTTCGATTCCCCGTTCGTCGGCTCGACGGGCTGGGACCACCGCTACGGCACCGGTGAGGTCTCGCAGTTCAATGGCGCGCAGATGATCGCCGAGAAGTGGGACATCAGCCGGGAAGATATGGAGCACTGGGCACTTCGCTCGCACGAGCGCGCCCGTAAGGCCATCGCCGAGGGTTCCTTCGACCGTGAGATCGTCCCGGTCGGGGACTTCTGGATCGACGAGGGACCGCGCGAGACCAGCCTGCAGAAGATGGCCGGCCTCAAGCCGCTGGCCGACGGCAGCCGGCTGACCGCGGCGGTCGCCAGCCAGATCTCCGACGGCGCCAGCGCCACCCTGCTCGCCTCCGACTGGGCCGTCGCCGAATACGGTCTGAAGCCGCGCGCCCGCATCCACCACGTCAGCGCCCGCGGCGCCGATCCGATCTACATGCTCACCGCGCCCATCCCGGCGACCAGGTGGGCGCTGGAGAAGACCGGCCTGACCATCGACGACATGGATGTCATCGAGATCAACGAGGCCTTCGCCTCGGTGGTCCTGGCATGGCTGAAGGAAACCGGCGCCAACCCCGACAAGGTCAATGTCCACGGCGGCGCCATCGCGCTGGGCCACCCCCTCGGCGCCACGGGAGCGAAGCTGTTCGCCACCCTGCTCAACGAACTCGAGCGCGTGAACGGCCGTTACGGCCTGCTCACCATCTGCGAGGGTGGCGGCACCGCCAACGCCACCATCATCGAGCGGATCGCCTGAGGGGTCCGGCGAGCCTGCGGCGGCGATCGCTGTCCGCAGGCAACCCGGATCCGGTCTTTCGGTCGACGCTCACGCCGCGCCCACATCGAGGGTGCGGCCGTGGGCCGTGCCTTCCACGGCGTCCACGTATACCTGCGCGACATCGGCGACCGGGGTGCCGGCGGCCGGATCCATCCCCAGCCCGAGGAGGGTTTCGCGCACCCAGCCCGGGCTCACCGTATTCAAGCGGATGCCACGCGGCATCTCGGTGGCCGCGGCGTGTACGAACGCTTCCAGGCCCGCGTCGACCAGGTATCCCAGCGAGCTTCCCGGGACGGGCTCGGCGAACCGGCCGCTGGTCAGCGTCACCGATCCGCTGTCCCGTACGTGGGCGATCGCGCGCCGGACCAGATTCACCTGACCGATGAGCTTTCCGTCGAGGCCCGTCCAGAAGTCGTTGTCCGACAGGGTGTTCAGCGGTGTCAGACCGCCGCTCGCGGCGCAGCACACCACCGCGTCCACTTCGCCGACCGCTGCGAGCAGGGCGTCGATCGTCTCGGCATCGGCCATGTCCACCGATACCGGTCCGCGGCGTGCGGCCCGTACCACCTCATGGCGCGCTGCCAGGCTGTCGGCCACGGCGCTGCCGATGGTCCCGGTGGCACCGATCACGAGAATCTTCATAGTTCGTCCCTCATGGATCCAGATCGCGGCTGTTGTGTCGGAACGAGCCTGCAACGGTCGACGACCCGGACCCAGCCCGCTGCCGGACGTAGGTCTGCCGTGACTACATCCGACAGGTACAGGCTCGGCCGCCGCGCGTAGGTGACACTGGTACGCATGAGCGCGCGTACCGAGCTGGGAGAGTTCCTGAGATCGAGGCGGGCGCGACTTCGGCCCGCCGACGCCGGGCTTCCCACCTACGGTGGCCGCCGCCGCGTTCCTGGCCTGCGCCGCGAGGAACTCGCCCAGCTGGCCGGGGTGAGCGCCGGTTACTACACGCGTCTCGAACAGGGGCAGAGCCCCAACGCCTCCGACGCGGTCCTCGACGCTGTCGCCCGCGTTCTGCGATTGGACGAGGCCGAGCGTGCTCACCTGTATTCGCTGGCCCGGCCGAAGCCGAAGAGTCGGCGCCCGGACAAACCCGAGCGGGTACGGCCGGGAGTCCGGCTGATGATCGAGTCGTTCGGGGATGTGCCCGCGCTGGTCCTGGGACGCTTCGTCGACGTGCTCGCGTGGAATCCGATGGCACACGCCCTGCTGGCCGGACACCTCGACTTCGATGCCCCGAACCGTCCCGGCGATCGCCCCAATATCGCCCGCATGGTGTTCCTCGACCCACATATCCGCGAGCTCTACGAGGACTGGCCTCGCAAGGCCCGCTCCACCGTGGCGGACCTGCGACTGATCGCCGGACAGCACTCCGCTGCCCCTGCTCTCGGCAACCTGATCGGCGAACTGAGTCTGGGAAGTCCCGAGTTCGCGAAGCTGTGGGCCGCGCACGCAGTCGGCGACTGTGGTGGAGCCGACCGCAATTACCGCCACCCCCTCGTCGGGACCATGGCACTCACGACCGAATTCATGACCCTCCCGAACGACGACGGACAACGCGTGGCCGTCTTCAATGCCGAACCGGGCTCACCCTCCGACGCGGCCCTGCGGATCCTCGCCGATCTGACCGCCACCACGATGCCGGTCGGCGACACGTCCGGATAGCCGAGGTGAATAACCAGGATTTCCTGCGGAAACGTGGAGGGCCTGGCCTTTCCGGCGCAAGTTGACATCCGTCTATTGACACTCGATGTGCCTTCGGACACACTTGCCGCACAAAAATGACATGACTGTCAGGTCATGAGTTGGCAGGAGGCAACGGTGCCGGAAGTTCCCGATATGCGCGCGCTGGGCCGGAAGGTTCGCAACTGGGGTCGGTGGGGAGCCGACGACGAGCGGGGCACAACGAATCTGATCACCGCCGAACGGGTGCGGGCCGCGTCGGAGCTCATCTGTACGGGTGAGATGTTCGCGCTCGGCATCCCACTCGACGGGGACGGCCCGCAACCCGGCGGTGCGCGAACCAACCCGATCCGGTTGATGTCGGAGACCGGTCAGGAACAGGTGCTGCCCGGTGGTTTCAAATGGGCCGACGATTATGTGTTCATGCCGCTGCAGGCCGGTTCGCAATACGACTCGCTGGCCCATGTGCACTACGACGATCAGCTCTACAACGGTCATCCCGGCGACGGCGTGACGGTGAAGGGTGCCGGCAAATGCGGAATCCACACCCAGGCCGGAGGTATCGCCGGGCGCGGGGTGCTGCTCGATGTGGCACGCCATCGCGGGGTGGACTGGCTCGACGCCGGTACGGCGATCGGTCCGGATGAACTCGAGGCCGTTGCCGCGGCACAGCAGGTCGAGGTCGGTGCCGGTGACATTCTCCTGATCCGCACCGGCTGGCGGCGGAAGTTCCTGGCGGACAAGGACGCAGCGGGATTCATGGCCGGCGAACCCGGGCTGGGTCTGGACTGTGCGAGCTGGCTGCGGGACCGCGATGTGGCCGTGGTCGGCTCCGACAACTGGGCGATCGAGGTCATGCCGGGCGAACATCCGGGCAGCGCCTTCGAACTGCACATGGTCCTCATTCGCGATATGGGCATGACACTCGCGGAGATGCTGGACTTCGAGGAGCTCGCCGCCGCCTGTGCGGCCGACGGCCGATGGGACTTCTTCTACGCCGGACCGCCGCTGCCGTTCACCCGCGGTGTCGGCTCGCCGATCAACCCGCTGGCGATCCGGTGAGGTCGGTTCGATGCTGATCGGTGACATCGTCGAATACGGCGCACGCAAACATCCGGACCGGATAGCGGTGCGGTTCGAGAACGAGACGCTGGACTATCGCGCCTTGCGCGACGGCTGCCGGCGACTGGCGAACGCACTGCTGGGCGTGGCCGATCCGGGGGATCGGGTGGCGATCCTGTCGACGAACAACACGCATTATCTGCACTGTTACTACGGTGTGCCGATGGCCGGAATGGCCTTGACGATCCTCAACTTCCGGCTGCATCCGGACCAGATCGCCGGGCTGATCCAGCATTCCGGGGCACGGGTGCTGATCGTGGCGCAGGAGTTCGCCGATCTGGTGCGCGGGATTCGCGACCGCATTCCATCGGTGACCACGGTCGTGGTGATCGGGAGCTCCGACGATGCGCTCGACTGGGACGGGTTCGTGGGACCGGCCTCCTCGCAGGCACCGGCGTACCGGCCGGGCCCCGACGATATCGCCTGGCTGGTGTACACCAGTGGAACCACCGGCACCCCCAAGGGCGTCATGGTCTCGCATCGCAATCTGATTGCGGGCGTGACCTCTTCGGCACTGCAGTGGCCGATTCCGGAGGAGACGGTCTTCCTGTTCTGTTTCCCACTGTGCCACGTCGGCGGGTACGTGGTGCTGATCAATCATCTGCTCGGCGCCACCGTGGGCATTCTGCGCGGCTACGACAACGCGACTTTCCTGCGGTTGGTCGACGAATGGCAGGTCACCCAGACCGGCCTGGCGCCGACGATGATCAACTTCCTGCTACAGGACCCGGCACTGGAGCACCACTCGCTCCAGACATTGCGGGCGATCGGATACGGATCCTCGGCGATCCCGTCCGCCGTCCTGCGCGCGGGGCTGGAACGGTTCGGCTGCGATTTCTACCAGGGCATGGGGATGACCGAACTCGCCGGCAATGTCCTGCATCTGGACGAATACGCGCATCGCCGGGCCGCGAACGGAGAGACCCACCTGCTGGCTTCGGCCGGAAAGCCCATGCGGCTGGCCGATATCCGGATCGTCGACGAGGACTTCGCGGAGGTGACGACCGGTGCGATCGGCGAGATGGTGGTACGCGCGGATCAGGTGAGCATCGGTTACTGGGACGACCCCGAAGCCACCGCGGCCGCCTTCACCGACGGCTGGTTCCGCACCGGCGATATGGTCCGCCAGGACGAGGAGGGGTTCGTCTACATCGTCGATCGGAAGAAGGACCTGATCATCAGCGGCGGTGAGAATGTCGCCTCGCTGACGGTGGAACAGGCGCTGTACCGCAATCCGCAGGTGGCGGAGGCCGCGGCGATCGGCGTGCGAGACGACACCTGGGGTGAGGTGGTGTGCGCGGTTGTCGTTCTGCGCGACCAGGTCACCGCGACGGCTGACGACATCATCACGGCATGCCGCGAACATCTGGCCGGATTCCAGGTACCCCGGCGGGTGGAGTTCGTCGAGGCGCTGCCCAAGAACGTCACCGGCAAGATTCTCAAACGCGATCTCCGCGATCGGTTCTCCTGAGTGACCTCGACGCTGGGCCCGCCCGACCTCGGGCGGGCCCACTGTCGTCTCGGATCGGGAATACCTTCGTGAACTCCGGTGACCGGACCAGCCGGAATTGCTACCGTCGCGCTAGGACGAATGCGGTGGATCCTCCCGTTCCATCGCGGTTCGACAGACGATGAGGACCTGCCGATGGATCCGAGAAGAATAGAGCTCAATCGCCGGCACAGTATCGAACTGGGCCGGCTGTTCGATCAGTTCTGCCGTGACCATCCCGGCAACGAATTCGGCTTCGGTGAGGACACCCCGGACAGCGAACGGGACGGAAAGCTGTGGGACGCCTACAGTGCCGAACTCCTGGCCCGCCAGGAGGCCGAGCGGTCGCAGCTCGCGGATCGGCTCGAAGCCGAGCAGCGCGGCGAGTCCAGCCCGGCAGCGCCCACGGGGGCCGACGCGGCGATCGCCCGGGTGGTGGAGCTGATCGAAGATCGTGAAATCGATTATCCGACGCAGAATCTGACCGCGGAGCGATTCGAAACCGGCTGGAGTGTGTACGCCCCGGTCGAGGTGGATGACAACGACCCCATGGCATTTCTCGATGTGCCGGTCGGCCGATCGATCTTCCTGGTCGGTGACTCCGGTCGCATCGTCGAGGTGTCGTCCTCGATTCCGCCGCACGAGGCGCGCGCGCTGTTCAACGAACAGGAGCGCGCGGACGAGACCCAGGACCGGGAGTAGGAGCGGTCTGCCGCTGGGCGAATCGGGACGGGCCCCACCAGCGCACAGCGCTCGGACGGCGACCGGTGGCACCGTGTCGGCCCGGGATCAGCCGATGTGGCGGGGGTTCGCGATGAGCAGGCGAGCGAGCACTGCGGTCGACATGGTCCGGCGCACGGTGTCTTCCGAGTAGGACAACCGTCCGCCGCGCAGCTGTTCGGCGAGCTCCCGCTCCGATTCGCAGCCCACCGCGCCGAGCGATCCGAGCACTTCGCCGGTGGTCGCGGGACCCGCCGACAGTTCCCGCGCCGCGATGCCCAGCAGGTTGGCGCACACCCGCAGCAGATAGCGGGACCGGCCCTGCTCTGGAGTCAGTGCGGAACCGATGTCGTCCTCGAGAGTCGCGGCGACGAGTTCGAGGATCTCGGTCGGCGCGGGCCGATCGTGAACGGTCGCGGCTGTGTGCGCCGACGCCGGAATTTCCACCGATGGGTCGAGTAGTCCCAGGACGTCGAGCAGATCGTATTCCGATTCGCACGCCCGGCGGCCGATGGCGGCCAGTTCGATCGAGCGCTCGGCCCCACTGAAATGGCGCTCGGCCTGAAAGCGGCTCAGGACCAGCCATTTCAGCGTCCCGAAAACCTCCCACCAGTGCAGCTCCGCCGCGCTCGGCCGATAGCCGGTGGCCCGCTGGTACCCATCCAGCAACTGCTCGCGGGTTCCCAGTCCGCCCACCGGCGGTTCGGCGCCGAACCGCCAGGAGCGCACGCACAACCAGCCCAGGTCCTCGATCGGATTGCCGAGATGGGCGAGCTCCCAGTCGAGTACGGCGCGCACCCCGTCCGGTGCGATCAGGAAGTTGCCGAGCCGGAAGTCACCGTGCACCAGCGCCTTCGGGTGATCTTGCGGTGGATTCTCGCGCAGCCAGCGCAGTCCCGCCTCGACCACCGGCCGGGGATCGTCGAGATCGCGGTAGATCTGCTCGATCGTGGCCAGGGGGTCGTGGTCGTCGAGGATGTCCAGCGTGTCGAGCGGGGTGCGATGGATCAGGCCGAGCACGTGACCGAGTTCCCCGGCCAGCCGCGGCCGCACCTGTTCGAACTCCGGATTCCGTTGCAGTTGACGGGGAATCGACTCACCGTCGACTCGTTCCATCAGCAGATACGGCGCGTCGATCCCCGCCGCGTCGTCGGCCGCCGCGAAGACCGCGGGCACCGGGACCCCGGCTGTGGCAGCGGCCCGCAGGCAGGCCGCCTCGGCACGCATGCGCAGCGCATCGCCGTGCCCGGGTGGGTCGCGGCGCAGCACCGCGCGGAGCGGTTCATCCGTCTCACCACGCGCGTCGATCGCGTAGACCTGCCGGCTCGCACCGCCGGTGAACTGTCGCAACGCGATATCGGAGACCGCCTGCCCGGTGACGGCGCCGAGAATCGCACGCACACCGTCTTCGAATGTGATCGATTGTCCCGCCGCCGGTTCCGGAGTCACAGCCACGGCGCGGCCTCGGAGGAGCGCAGTAGCCGGCGCGCGGTCGACATCCGATGCACCTCGTCGGGACCGTCGTAGATACGGGCGTAGCGGGCCTGGCGGTACATCCGCTCCAGCGGGGTGTCGGCGGTGAGTCCGAGGGCACCGTGCACCTGGATAGCGCGATCGATCACATTGTGCAGCATGCGCGCACCCCAGAATTTGATCAACCCCACCCGCACCCGATAGTCCTCGCCGGCGTCCATCGCGCGGGCGGCATCGAGGGTCATCAGCCGGGCGGCGTGGATCTCGGCCGCGGATTCGGCGACATAGCGGTGTATTTCGCCCTTGTCCGCGAGCAGCGACCCGTGAACGTAGCGGGAATTGGCTCGCGCACACATCAATTCGTAGGCACGCTGCGCCTGCCCGAGCCACCGCATGCAGTGGAAGATCCGTCCCGGGCCCAGCCGATCCTGCGCCACCACGAAACCCGCACCGCGTTCACCGAGCAGATTGGCGGCCGGCACCCGCACATCGGTGAGGCGCACCTCGTAGTGATCGCTCGGATCGTGTCCCATGGTCGGAATGGAGCGGACGATCTCGAAGCCGGGGGTATCGGTGGGCACGATGATCGCGCTGATCCGGGCGTGCCGAGGTTCGGATTCCGGTTCGGTGCGCGCGAAGACCGTACAGTAGGCGGCCTGCTGCGCACCGGTGGTGAACCACTTGTGCCCGTTGACGATCCAGGTGTCGCCATCGAGTTCGGCAGTGGTCGCGATCAGCGTGGGATCGGATCCGGCGACCTCCGGTTCGGTCAGCCCCACCGAGGGCAGGATGTCACCGGCCACCATCGGCGGAATCCAGCGCTGTCGCTGCTCATCGCTGCCGTGCCGGTACATCATGATGGTGTCCTGCATGGACACCGATCCGACCGCGAGCATCCCGAATTCCGAGCGGCCGATGATCTCGTTGAGATGGACGAAATCCAGGAAAGGCACACCGCCACCGCCGAGTTCGGCGGGATGGCCCAGCGCCCACAGTCCGAGTTCCTTCGCGCGATCCCTCAATCGGGACAGCGCGGCGTCGGCCTCCGCGCTCTCGGCGGCCAGCACCGGTTCCGCGGGAACGACCTCCTCGTCGATGAAGGAGCGCATGCGCGTGATCAATTCGGCGAGCTGCGGTGTGGTGCTCATCGGCGGGTCCGATCCGAGACCTCGCGCAGAGGCTGCGTCGCGGCGGAGTCGACGTATTCGTCGATCCGCGTGATGTGACCGTCGTCGATCCGCACGAACAGGCTCGCCGGTACCTCCAGCGCGCCGTATCCGGGCAGATGGCCGCGCAGCACATGCTGCTGGGCGAAACCGTCGGGCAGGCAGTGCCGCCGAATGTCCTCGTAGCGAAGGTCTTCCACCGTCCGTGACAGCCAGCGAAGCACTCGCAGATTCTCGGAGACGGTCTCCTCGGCCTGCTTGTCGTTGTGCCAGATCCGGGCATCGGGTGAATACAGCGAGGTGAGCGTTTCGGTATCGCCCGCACTGACTGCGGCGAAGAAGCGATCGGCCAGTTCGTCCATGCGAAGAACCTTCTTCCGGGGTGATTCTCGTACGCGGCGGGCGGATCAGCGCGCCGTCGGGGCGCCCGGTCGCAGGCGGCCGCCCGCGGCGAGCAGATTGCTGCCGACGGACTTGCCGAGCAGCCGGGAGATCAACCGGGCGGCATCGAGCGCCCGGTCGATATCGATGCCGGTGCTGATGCCACCGTCTTCGAACAGGTACGCCAACTCCTCGGTCGCGATATTGCCGCTCGCACCGGGCGCGAACGGGCAACCGCCGAGACCGCCTGCGGCGGAATCGAATCGGCGAATGCCGTGCCCGTAGGCGGCCCAGGCGTTGGCGAGCCCCTGACCGCGCGTGTCGTGCAGGTGAATCCCCAGATCGACCTCGGGTGCCACGGTACGGACGCGGTCGATCAGATCCTGTGTCCGGACCGGAGACGCGGTGCCCACGGTGTCGGCGATCGACAGGGTGTCGGCTCCGGCCGCCAGCGCTCGCGCCGCGATGTCGACGACTCGATCCGGCGGCGTGCGTCCGTCGAACGGGCAGTCGAAGGCGATGGCGATGATCACCTCGAGCCGCCCACCCGCGCGGTGCACCTGCTCGGCGATGGGCGCGATGAGGGCTTCCGATTCGGCACTGTCGCGGCCGACATTGGCGCGACTGTGCCCGTCGGAGGCCGAGACCACGTACTCGAGGCCGTTCACTCCGGCGGCCAGGGCACGACGCACCCCGCCGAGACCCGCGACCAGCGCCGAGAATTCGACACCCGGCCACCGATTCAGCTGGGCGGCAACCGCTTCGGCATCGGCCAGCGCCGGAATCGCGCGCGGGGACACGAACGAGGTCACCTCGACCCGGCGCACACCGGTGGCGACGAGCGCGTCGATGAACTCCAGTTTGGCCTCGGTCGGGATCGGATCCTCGATCTGCAGTCCGTCGCGCGGGCCGACCTCGCGGATCTCGACATCGGGTGTGGCGTTCATCCGATCGTGCCCTGTTCCCGCAGGCCGTCGAGCCGCTGGCGGTCATATCCCAGCAGGTCGGTGAGTACCTCGTCGGTATGGGTTCCGGGTCGGCTCGGACCACCCCAGCGCACTCCGCCCGCGGTGTCGCTGAGCCGCGGCACGACCCCCACGCCCTTGACCGGAACCGGATCGAACTCGGGCTCCGTGCTGCGCACCGAGGGATCGACATGATCGACGAACATCCCGCGCGCGGTGAACTGCGGATCCGCCATGACCTCGGCGACGGTGTTGACCGGGCCGGCGACCACGCCGTGCCGGTTCAGCAGTTCGATCAGATCGGCGGCGGTGAAATCGCCCGCCCACGCCGCGATCATCTCGTCGAGTTCGTCCTGGCGCTCACCGCGCGCACCGTGTGTGGCGTAGCGGGAGTCGGTGGCCAGCTCGGGTCGCTCCATCGCGGTCACCAGTCGCTTGAACACGGTGTCCTGATTGGCCGCAATGATCACCCACAGCCCGTCCTTGGCCCGGTACAGATTCGACGGCGCGACCCGGTCCAGCCGGGTACCCGAGGGCTGCCGCACATGGCCGGTCTTGTGGTAATCCGGCACCGTCGACTCCTGAATCGCCAGCGACGCCTCGGTCAACGCGGCATCGACGATCTGGCCGCGACCGGTCCGTTCCCGCACGAGCAATGCGGCGAGCACACCCTGGAAGGCGAACAGCCCAGCCAGGCTGTCACCGATCGACAGGGCCATGCGCGGCGGCGCCTGCCCGGGGAATCCGTTGAGATGGCGCAGGCCGCTGATGCCCTCGGCGACCGAGGCGTAGCCCGCGCGCGAGGCATACGGCCCGGTCTGCCCGTAGCCGGAGACGCGCGCCAGCACGAGCCCCGGATTGAGCTCACTCAGCACGTCGTATCCGATACCCCAGCGCTCCAGGGTGCCGGGCCGGAAACTCTCCACCACGACATCCGCGGTACGCACCAGCTCGAGAAACACCTCGCGCCCGGCCGGTACCCGCAGATCCAGACTCACACAACGTTTGTTGCGGGCGTGCACGGTCCAGAAGTACTGGTGGCCGCCGCTGGCCTGCCCCCAATCCCGCAGCGGGTCGGGGCGATCCGGCGCCTCGATCTTGATCACGTCGGCGCCCATGTCACCGAGCAGCCGGCCGCAGTACGGTCCCGCGATCAGCGTCCCGAGCTCCAGGACCCGGAACCCGTCCAGGGCGCCGGGCCCGGGATCCATTGGCGCCATGTCGGTTTCGGCCGGCGAACTGGATTGCGGATCGGTTGTCACGATGCCTCCTGTGTCGATGCGGGGCACCCGCACCCGGTCGGCATCGTGAGCCGCTGCGCGATTGTCGCTCACGATGCCTCCTGTATTGATGCGGGGCACCCGCACCCGGTCGGCATCGTGAGCCGCTGCGCGATTGTCGCTCACGATGCCTCCTGTGTCGATGCGAAGCGCCCGCACCCGGTCCCAGCTGCCTACTTGTCGTCCGGATCGAGTCCTAGTGCGCCGACCGACATCTGGTCGAGGGTGTTCAGCAGCGCCTCTTCGTCGGCGTCCTCGCCCTGGATCAACCACAGATACAACGTGTGTTCGACCATCGCGGCCATGGCCCGTGCGGCCAGCTCGGGATCGAGGGACTTGCGTACCAGCCCTTCGCGTTGCCAGCGGGCAATGGCATGGGAGGTGCGATCGATCAGCTGGCGCCGGTGTTCGTGGCGCAGCTGCCGGAACTCCTCGTTGAACGTCGCGACCTGTTCGACGATCGCCATCATGCGGGCATTGCGCCGGTAGGCCGCGTAGTAGGAACGATTGGCCGCGATCAGCCGGGCCGTCGGCGACAGCTCGCCCGGGGCCGGATCGCGATGGTGCATGTCCTCGAACAATCGGGTGCTCAGCTCGCCGAACACATGATCCTTCGATTCGAAATACCGGTAGAAGGTCCCGTAGGAGACACCGGCCGCCTCGCTGATCTGTTCCACCCGGGTGTCGAGAAATCCGACCGTCTCGAAAACCGTCTGTGCGGCATCCAGTAACGCGTCACGTGTTCGGCGACCGCGCGGTGTGAGGGTCTCGACAGCGGCGGGTGCGCTATTGACAGATGACTTCGGCACGGACCACACTATTCCTGAACATGACATGACTGTCAAGTCAGTTAAGGTGGTCGAAAGGATTGCGATGAGCGCCTCCAACGAGAAATTCGAACTACGCGGAATCAACCATCTGGCGCTGGTGTGTTCCGATATGCGGCGAACGATCGAATTCTATTCCGGCACACTGGGTATGCCCCTGATCAAGACGATCGATCTACCGCGTGGGCTGGGGCAGCACTTCTTCTTCGACTGCGGTGGCGGCAACACCGTCGCCTTCTTCTGGCTGGCGGATTCACCCGATGCCACCCCGGGGCTCGCGGCGCCGAAGGGGCTGCCGGACGAAGGTGAGCTGGCCAGTGGGGTGGGGTCGATGAACCATGTCGCCTTCGCGGTGCCGCCGGAGCGGTTCGACGACTACTACCAGCGATTGAAGGCCGATGGCATCAAGGTCAGCCGGGTTCTCAATCACGACGACAGCCCCGACGGCGTATCGCGGCACGTACATCCCGGCACCTTCGTGCGTTCGTTCTATTTTCAGGACCCGGACGGCATTCTTCTCGAATTCGCTTGCTGGACGCGCACATTCACCGCATCCGATGTGTCACACGAGCCGAAGACGGCGGCCGACCGGCATGCCCCCGCCGGACTCTGACGGCCGCATCAGCAGCGAAATCGGCACTACCCGAGAGGTTTACGAATATGCCCCGCTTGCGTGAGGTTCCCCGCGCCGAAGTCACCGACGAGCGAATTCTGTTCTACTACGATCGGCTGTTCGGTCCCGACAAGGACCCGGCCGTGGATCATGGCACCATCCACGCCACCCCGGGCGACTGGTGGACCGTCTTCGCCCAGTCACCGGAGGTGTTCCGGCACGCGGTCCGGGGCTTCGCGGTGTACCGGAACTCCCGGCTGGATCCATTGTTGCGGGAGCTGGGCCAGTGCCGGGCCGGATACGCGCGCGGTAGTCAGTTCGTCTTCTCCCAGCACTGCAAGCAGATGCGTTCGCTGGGTGCGCCCGAGGAGAAGATCGCGGCCATTCCGTCGTGGCAGGTCGCCGATTGCTTCTCCGAACTCGAACGCGCGATCCTGGCCTACACCGACTGCCTGGTCCACGACGGTGGCCGGGTGCCCGATGAGGTGTTCGCGATCCTGCGGGCCAACCTCGGCGATCCGGAGATCCTGGAGCTCACCTACATCACCGCGCTCTACGAGATGCACGCCACGATGTGCCGGGCGCTACGGCTGGAATTCGACGACCGGCCGGAACCGATCGAGGAGGTGGCGATTCCGGAGGGTGTCGAGGTGCGGGACCTGTCCGCGGATCTGTCGGGGCAGTGAACCGCAGGAAGCCGTCGCGTCCCATCCGGGATGCGACGGCCTCCTACGTTGTGACCGAGAGATTTTCCGTTATGCGGAGGTGCCCGAGCCGGCGCTGTCGCGCAGCGATGCGAGCGCGTCGATCCGCTCCACCGCCTCGTCGACGATCCGGTCGATCAGCTCGGCGACCGTGGGCAGATCCTCGATGATGCCGGCGACCTGACCGGAGGCCAGCACGCCGGCGTGGGTATCGCCCTCCACCAGGCCGGCTTTCAGCAGCATCGGGGTATTCGCCGCCATGATCACCTGAGACCAGGTCAGATCCTTCTGCTTGCGCATGGCGAGTCCGTCTTTGATCATGGTCGACCACTTCATGCCGGTCATACCCTTGAACTTGACGGCATTCGACACCGCGGCGGCCAGGCCGCGATAGCTACCCGAATGTTCGAGCTTGTCGACCAGTTCGGTGTTGAGCACCCGGTGCGGCATTCCGTCGACCTTCAGCGAAACCACGGTGTCCTGCAGGCCACGCGAAAGATACTGCTGCTTCACCGAATCCGGCACACTCGAATCCTGGGTGAGCAGGAATCGGGTACCCATCGCCACACCGGCGGCGCCGTAGGACAGGGCCGCGGCCAGGCCGCGCCCGTCGAAGAAACCGCCACCGGCCACGACCGGGATGTCGACCGCGTCCAGCACCGAAGGCAGCAGCAGGGTGGTGGCCACCGAACCGGTGTGCCCGCCGCCCTCACCGCCCTGCACGATCACGGCGTCCGCACCCCACGAGGCCACCTTGACCGCGTGCTTGGCCGCACCGATGGACGGCATGACCACCACGCCGTTGTCCTTCAGGCGCGCGATCAGTTCCTTCTTGGGGGCCAGTGCGAAGGAGGCCACCTTCACACCCTCGCGGATCATCAGTTCGATCCGGTCGGGTGCGTCGGACAGATCCGCGCGGATGTTCACGCCGAAGGGCTTGTCGGTCTTCGCCTTGGTCTTGGTGATGGCGACCTCGAGTTCCTCGAGCGTCATCGTCGCCGAGGCCAGAATGCCCAGGCCACCGGCATTGGCGGTGGCCGCGACCAGACCCGGGCCGGCGACCCAGCCCATACCGGTCTGCACGATCGGATGTTCGATGCCGGCCAGTTCGGTCAGCGGAGTGCGCAGGCGGACACTCACGACGCCACTTCCTTCTCCCGAATCCCCTTCGGATCCAGCACGGTGCGGATGATCCGCAGCTCTTCCTCGGTGGGCGTGCGGGTCACCTCGGCGGTGTCGAGGCCGACGATCTCGAACGCGGTGTTCTCGGCGACGTCGTCGGCGCTCACACCGGGATGCAGCGACAGCGCACGCATGGTGTGGTCGGGCCCGCCGAAATCGAAGACACCCAGGTTGCTGATCACGCGGTGCAGGTGATGGAACCGGTAGGCCGGGTTCTCGGGATCGATCTTGTCGTAACCGATTCCGCAGACGATGTCGACCTGATCGCAGAACACCCGCTTACTGTGCTTGGGCACGAAGTAGCTGGTCGGGTGGTTGATGGTGTTACCCGGCGCGCCGCGCACCCCGAACATCTGCCGGTTCGGCTGCTGCAATGCGCCGAAGGCGGACAGATTCTGATTGCCGAAGCGGTCGATCTGGTTGGCGCCCATGACAACATGGCGCCGCCCGGAGGCCACCACATCGAACACCTTGCCGAACGGAATCCAGCCCTCGGTGGGGGCCTTGGCGCCCAGCGCCGGTGTCTCGGCGAAGAACAGCGCCTCACCGTCGGACAGCAGCAGATCCGGCTCGAAGGTCAGCCGTGCCAGCCGGGCCCCGATGGTGGGGGTCGGCGACATCGGGCTGGCCATGATTTCGCCCGCGCCCCGGAAGATCTCGGCGCAAGCGACCGCGCAGACCTCCGCGCGGGTGATGGTGGTGGTGTCGGTCATCGGGCCTCCTCAAATATGCGGGACGCGGTCATTTCGCCTGTTCCGCTGCGAATTCCGCGACCGCGGACTGATAGTCGGCCTCGGAGACATCGAGATAGCGCGCCTTGAACGCCGCCCAGGTCTCGGGATCCTTGGCGGCCTCCACGTAGTGACGCTGGAACTTCTCGTCGCGGCCGTGGCTGCCGGACAGGGTGAAGTGCGCGCCGCCGGGCGCTTCGACCACCCCGTCGACCATCATGCGATTGAGCACGATCGCTTGCTGTGGAACGGCTTTCACCAGCTCCTCGGTCTCGACGACCCGGTCCACCGACACGAAGCGGCGCTCGGCCGCCAGGCAGTACAGATCGTCCATGTACGGGTCGACGCCGGTGTAGGCGGCATTGCCGTGCTCATCGCCGAGATCGAGATGAACGAACGCGGCGTCCAGGGTCAGCGCGGGCATCGCGACCAGAGTCTCGGTGCGGCCGTCGGCATCCGGATACGGGGACTGCACGGTGCGCAGCTCACCGTCCCAGAACGCCGGTACATCCGATCCCAGGCCGGCCCGCGTGGGCAGGAACGGCAGCCGAGCGGCGGCCGCCTGCAGACCGGATTTGACCATGCCCTCGTCCATTTCGCGGGAGACCAGCTCACCGCCGGTGCGCGCCTTGGCGAACCAGGGGTCGTAGAACGGCGCCGAATCCAGCGAGACGAACCCGTAGTAGGCCTTGCGAACCTTGCCCGCCGAGCACAGCAGCCCCAGATCGGGTCCGCCGTAGGTCACGACGGTCAGGTCGGTGACATCGGTGCGCAGCAGCGCCCGCACGAACGCCATCGGCTTGCGCCGCGAGCCCCAGCCGCCGAGGCCGATGGTCATCCCGCTACGCAGCTGGGAAACGGCCTCTTCCAACGAAATCCGCTTGTCGCGCACTTACTTCGCCTCCTGTTTTTTGCGGGGCACCCGCACCCGATCGGCCCGATGGTCGGCTTCGCATTGTGGACTCATCGGGCCTGCTGTGAATTGCGGGGCGCCCGCACCCGATCGGCCCGTTGGTCCGGCTTCGCATTGTGGACTCATCGGGCCTCTTTCTTGGCTGCCAGATCCTCGTCGAACCGCGCCCGGATCTCATCGGCCACACCCGCGAGGTTCAGTTCGAAGGTGAAGCCCTGCTCGTACCGGTAGCTGCGGTGCACGTCCTGGACGTCGATTCCGTTGAGCGCGCGCTTGGCAGCCCGGATCACCCGGCCGTCCTTGGCGGCGATGTCTTTCGCGACTTCCAGTGCCGCGGAATCCAATTCGGCCCGCGGGACGACCTTGTGCACCGACCCGAAGTGGTGCAGCTGCTGTGCGGTCACGGTGGACGCGGTGTAGAACAGCGTGCGCATCATGTGCTGGGGGACCAGGCGGGCCAGATGGGTGGCCGCACCCAGTGCGCCGCGCTCCACCTCGGGCAGGCCGAAGGTCGCGTCGTCGGAGGCGACGATGACATCCGCGTTGCCCACCAGGCCGATGCCGCCACCGAGGCAGAAGCCGTTCACCGCCGCGATCACCGGAACCGGGCAGTCGTAGACGGCGGCGAAGGCATCGAAGCAGCCGTGGTTGGCATCGATGAGCGTCTGATGCCCCGGATTGCGCTGGATCTCCTTGATGTCCACCCCGGCATTGAAGCCGCGGCCCTCGGCGCGCAACACGACCACCTTGGTCTCCGGATCGCGGCCTGCCTCGCGAAGCGTATCGGCCACGCCGAACCAGCCGGCGGTGGGCAGCGCGTTGACCGGCGGATAGTCGATAGTGACGACCTCGATACCGGAGGTCTCGGTGTGACGGTTGATCCCCATCGCATGTCCATTCGTTGGCAAAACAAGCAAGTGCTTGGTAGGTTATCACGGTGGCAATCGAAGTGGACCTGTCCGGATCCGTCGTTCTGGTAACGGGCGGTGTCAGGGGAGTGGGCGCCGGTATCAGCCGCGTCTACCTGGACGCCGGCGCGACCGTCGTGGTGTGCGCCCGCCGTCCCGGTGAGGCGCCGATCGAGAGTTCCGGCCGCACCGCGGAATTTCTGCCGTGCGATGTGCGTGACGGTGACGCGGTGGCCGATCTGGTCGAGGAGATCGTGCAGCGCCACGGCCGTCTCGACCATGTGGTCAACAATGCCGGTGGCGCGCCGTTCGCCCCTACCGCCACCGCCTCCCGGAATTTCAACTCCAAGATCGTCGAGTTGAATCTGCTTGCACCGCTGCTGGTTTCGCAGGCGGCCAATGCCGTCATGCAGAAGCAGGAGCAGGGCGGTTCGATCGTGATGATCTCCAGCGTCAGCGGCCACCGCCCCTCGCCGGGTACCGCCGCCTACGGTGCGGCCAAGGCGGGGGTGGACAGTCTGGTGTCCTCACTCGCGGTGGAATGGGCCCCCAAGGTGCGGATCAATTCGATCGTCGTGGGCATGGTCGGTACCGAATCCAGTCATCTGCACTACGGCGACGACGAGGGCATCGCGGCGGTCGAGGCGACAATTCCGCAGGGCCGGCTCGCCACCCCCGAGGACATCGGCCGGGTCGCGGTCTTCCTCTCCTCGCCACTGGCCGGTTACGTCAACGGCGGTTCGCTGATCGTGCACGGCGGCGGTGAGCGCCCCGCCTTCCTGGACGCCGCCACCGCCAACGCCTGACCGGGAAAACCACTGCAGCACTAGGGAAATGAGAGCACCAGCTATGACCGACAACCCCGAGAAGATCTGCGCCGGGCGCACCGTCATCGTGACCGGGGCCGGTCGCGGCATCGGCCGGGCGCACGCCCTGGCCTTCGCCGCGGCGGGCGCCAATGTCGTGGTGAACGATCTGGGCGCCGAACTCGACGGTGCCCCCAGCGTCGATTCGCCGGCCGCTCAGGTTGCCGAGGAGATCGTGTCCGGCGGTGGAAAAGCCGTGGTCAACGGTGACGACATCGCCGACTGGGCCGGTGCCAAGCGCCTGATCGACCAGGCCGTCGAGACCTTCGGTGGTCTGGATGTGGTGGTCAACAACGCCGGAATCGTCCGGGACCGGATGCTGGTCAATCTGGCCGAGGACGAGTGGGACGCCGTCATCCGCGTGCACCTCAAGGGCCACTTCGCCACCATGCGTCACGCGGCCGAGTACTGGCGCGCGGAATCGAAGGCCGGACGCACCCGCGATGCGCGCATCATCAACACCAGTTCCGGTGCGGGCCTGCAGGGCAGTGTCGGGCAGGGCAACTACGGTGCGGCCAAGGCCGGCATCGCGGCGCTGACCATCACTGCCGCAGCGGAATTCGGCCGCTACGGAGTGACCGTCAACGCCATCGCGCCGTCGGCGCGGACCCGCATGACCGAGACCGTCTTCGCGGACATGATGGCTCGCCCCGACGACGGGTTCGATGCCATGGCGCCGGAAAACATTTCGCCGATCGTGGTGTGGCTGGGCAGCCCGGATTCGGCCGGTGTGACCGGTCGCATGTTCGAGGTCGAGGGCGGCAAGATCGCGCTGGCCGACGGCTGGCGGCACGGTGTCGCCGAGGACCGCGGAGCGCGTTGGCAGCCGTCCGAATTGGGGCCGGTGGTGCGCGAGTTGATCGCCAAATCGACTGACCCCGAACCGGTCTACGGCGCCTGATCGTCGCAACTGTTCGATAACGACACACGCGCGGGCCGATCGCGACACGCCGCAACCTTCCCGTGGCCGCGATCGGCCCGCGCGTTCGTCACGAATTGCCTTGTGCGCGTGGCGATACCCGATGAGCTGGCGCTTCGGCTCTGCAGTGCGAGCGGCGCGAGTCCCGGTTCGTCGATGCGCTCGGGCGGGCGGGAGTGATCCGCCTCACTCGATCTTGCTGCACGAGCAAACTGCGGGCAGCTAAGATGACCGCATTCGTTCAATCCCGGAGGTGGTTAGCGACCGGGTAGAAATCTGCGCTGAGAAGTTGAGGGAAGGCAAGCGCATGACCATGGGTCGCATAGCGCGCGTTATTGCTGTGGCCGGGATAGTAGGTAGTTGCGGGGTGCTGGGACCCTTCGTCGCCAATGCACAGCCGGCGGGCCCGGGTGGCACGAATCCCGCGCCGGCAAACCCCGCGACACCGCAAATTCGTACCGATTCCGTACCGTCGTTGCCCGTACCGCTGGACACCGGATCGGCCCAGCAGGGACCGGGTGCCACGCAACCGGGAGCCGGCGCCGGTCGGCCGGGCGCCGATCCGGCGCCCGGATCGGGACCCGATCAGGGCCCCGGTGATCCGTCGCAGGGGCGGGTCGAGTCGCCGGGTACCACCGGACACTCGGATGACACCGCATCGCGCCAGGAGGGTCCGGTGGCTCGCACCCCCTCCGATACCGGTTCCACCGGGCCGGTGCCCTCCGACGATGCCGACTACGACGGCGCCCTGACGATCCCCGGTCGCTCGGCCGCCTCCGCCGCACCGGATTCCGCCGAGGTCTCCGGTCCGGCCGCACCGCCGATCACGCCGACCCCCGTGGCCGGTGAGGGTTTCGCCGGATTGCTGAGCATCCTCGGAACAGGTTCGGCCGCAGCGGGTTCCGCTGCGGGGGCCTCCGGTTCCGCGTTGACCGGTTCGGCCCTGGCCGGTGTCGGTACCGCACTTGCCGGAACCGGCTCCGCCGCAGCGGGTTCGGTAGGCGCCACCACCGGCTCCGCATTGGCGGGCACCGGATCTGCCGCTGCCGCAACAGGTTCCGCGGCGGCGGCGACAGGCTCGGCCGCAGCCGCCGCGACCGGTTCGGCGTTGGCCGGTACCGGGTCCGCACTCGCCGGTCTGACCGGGCTGGGCTCCGCGGCGACCGGTTCGGCATTGGCGGGTCTGGCCGGAACCGGTTCTGCTGCAACGGCTGCCACGCTGGCGACCCTGTTGGGCACCGGCTCCGCGATCACCGGCTCGGCGGCGGTCGGATCCGCTGCCGCGATGTCACCACTGCTCCTGCTGCTGCTCCTGCAGCCACCCCCGGCCGTAGCGGCTCCTCCACCGCCCGCTGCCGCACCGCCCGCGCCTCCGGTGCCCGCGGTGCCGGGTGCTCCGGCGATGGTCGCCGCTCCGCCGGCACCGGCCGCCGTACCGCCGGCCGCGCCCGCGGCACCGCCGGCCGCCCCCGCGGCACCGGCGGCTCCCGCTGTGGCCGCCCCGAATCCCGCCGTGCGCCCGACGGCGGCCAGCAGTGGTCTGCCCGAGGTCAAGACATTGGCGGTCCTCGGTGGCGTGGTCGCGATGGCACTGGCCGCGGCCGGTTCGGGTGCGGTCAGCTTCCAGAGCGCCGCCGCAGCGCAGGCACGTGTCGATGCCGCGCGCGCGGAATTCTTCGGACCGAGGGCATGAGGGGCCGTGCGATGACCGAGAGCCGGATTCAAACGGGCCGTTCCTATCGCCGGGTCGCGGCCGCGGTCGACGCGGTCTGCGCGGTCGCCGCCGATTTCGATGCCACCACCCTGGACGAGGTGGTCCTCGCGATCGCCGCCGAACGCGGGCGCATGATCGAGATCGCCGATGCGCAGCTCGGCCCGGGGGTGTGCGGCCAGCGCCGCAGCTATCCCGACAAGGATGTGATCGTGCTGGCCACCGCTCTGCCGAGCCGCGATCACACCTTGGCGCACGAATTGGGACATGTGGTCTTCGACCATCCGGGCGAACCGGCCGCGGAGGTCACCCTCGAGGCCAGTGACGACCTGATCGCCTACATGCTCTCGCAGCGTGCCCATCAGCAGATCGTCGACGACGGTCAGGACGACCAGTACGAGTGGGAGGCCGAAACCTTCGCCAGCATGCTGATGACCCGATTGCGCGTATTCAACAACCGGGGTGCCGGTGTCTCGGTACTCCGATTCGACGAGGCCCTCGGATGACCGAGTCAGGGCTCGGAGGCGGCAGCTTGCGTTACCACGGAGAGCCTCTCGGTCATCCGCGGAAGGCACCGATGACCGAGTCAGGGCTCGGAGGCGGCAGCGTGCGTTACCACGGAGAGCCTCTCGGTCGTCCGCGGAGGATACCGATGAGCGAGTCAGGGCTCGGAGGCGGCAGCTTGCGTTACCACGGAGAGCCTCTCGGTCGTCCGGGGAAGGCACGGATGACCGAGTCTCTCGGTCATCCGATGAGGGGAACAGGGTAGACGAATGACGTTCTGGTTGACGGCCTTGCTGGTCTGGATGGCGGCCGGCGCCCGAATCGGCCGGGTACTGGTGAAACCCGCGACCACCGCACGGGTGGCGGTGGTGATCGCGGTGGCCGCGGTCGCGGCGTCGGCGACCCTGGGGATTCCGGAGATCGGCGTCGCGGTGGATCATGCACTGCCGCAGGGAATCAACGGTGCGGCACTGGCCGACCGCTTGGTGGTGGCGACCTGGCTGCTGTTCACGGTGGCGACCTCCGTCGTGGCGGCCGCCGCCTGGCCGGTGGTCTCGCGCCGCAATCTGCGCCAGATCGCCTGGCTGGTCTACGCACTCGGCGCCGTGGTGATCGCGGTGACCATCGCCTGGTCACTGATGTTCGGCTGGATCATGACGCTGATCGGCTGTGTCTTCATCGCGGTGACGGGTCTGCGCAATCTCGACTGGACCGCGCTGGGCCGGGGAATCGCGCTCTACACCACGGGAACGATTCTCGCGGGAATCCTTGCCGCACTCTCGATTCGGCGCCTCGCAGTCGATGATCATCCGGTGCGGGCCGGTGAACCGGGCTGGTTCTGGCCGGCCTGGCAGGTCGCGAGTCTGCTGATCGCCGTGGGCGCGGTGTGGATCGTCATCGAACTGTGGCTGCGGGCCCGGCTGTTGTTGCGCCAGACTCGGTCCCTGCATCGGACGCTGATCAAGCGGTTCCCCGAGGTCCTTGCACACGAGCAGACGGTATCGGCCACACAGCTCAAGGCATCGGATCAGGTGGCCCAGATCATGGACGCCCTGTATCTGCAGACCGGTGGGGGAATGGAGCTGGCCGCGGCCGGAGATCCCGCGCGATCGGTCACCGAACGCGCGCAGAAGGTGGCCCGCTGGGCCCGTAATCCATTGGGCGACGACATCGTCGACGCGCGGTGGATAGCGCCACCGGAGGGATTGAGCCCCAGGGGCTGGGTGCAGGCCATCGCTCGTGCCTTCGACAGTGCCACTGCTTCCGATCGGAAACCCGCGGCGGCACAAGCCGATTGACGAACAGTCGATGGGCGCCACTGCGCGGCGGGCGGCGCCGATCGACTGGTCGCGTTGTTTCGACCCGACTTACACGAGAAACACAGTGCAGTCCGAGTGCCGCACTGTGTTTCTCGTGTAAGAACGTGCTATTCCGTGCCGTCCGGTGGTACCTCGGGCAAACCTTCACTCGCCCGGAGCTTTTCGGCCATCGAGGTCAGCAGGTTCTGCGATTCTTCGGAGAGATCGAACGCCCTGCTCGAAAGCCGTCGCAGCCCGTAGCCCTGCAGCTGGGACAGCAACTCCAGATCGTGGTCGATCTTGGCCGCGTAGATATCGTTGAAGAAGTAGTCCGGCTTGACCTTGAAAAACTTTGCCAATGCGGCAACCGTCTCGTCTGAGGGGTTGGTCCGCTGCCCCGACCGTAGCTGCGAGAGATACGGTTTCGAGATCGGATGCCCAGAGGCGGTGAGCGCAGCCGCCACCTCGGCATTGGTGTGCGGCTTACGCCCCGGGGGATGCACGGTTTCGAACAGCTTGTTCAGCCGCGCCGCGAAATCAGCCATTGTGAGCCGCCCAATTCCCTTCGCTGTACTAACTAGTCGTTATCTCGGATACGTATCATTGATATTAGCGGCTGAGTAACTGAAAACCTACGCCTGATTCGGGATTTCCTTGAAGCTTCCAGGTGGCCGGTCTGGGAACCGGGCGGCGTCGGGGCGTTTGCGGGTCACCGCAGGCTGACTGGTCGTACGGCGGTACGCTCCGGTTCTAGCCCGTCGGACGACTCTCGCCCGACGGGCTATTGTTAACCAGAAGATAGCTGACGTCTCATCCTTTTGCCTGCGTCGAAGTATGTGTGGCGTACGACACGTTCTGACGTTGTGCGGATGAACGTTCAACCACCATCGAAATCTGTGTGGTATTACAGCCGTTCGATGATGGTTCCAGTCGCAAGTGCGCCACCGGCGCACATGAGGATCATGGCAACCGACTTGTCGGAGCGTTCCAGCTCGTGCAGGGCGGTGGTGATCAGGCGCGAGCCGGTGCTGCCGACCGGATGTCCGATCGCGATCGCGCCACCGTTGACATTGACCCGATCCATATCCGGCTTGTGCACCGACGCCCAGGACAGCGGAACCGCCGCGAAGGCCTCATTGATCTCGAAGAGGTCGATATCGGAAATGCTCATACCCGAACGCTCCAGCAGCCGGGTGGTGGCCTGCACCGGACCGTCGAGATGGAATTCGGGCTCGGCGCCGACCAGGCACTGGGTGATGATGCGGGCGCGTGGGCGCAGATCCGCACGGACGGCGGCCTGTTCGTCCATGAGCAGCACCGCGGCGGCGCCGTCGGAAATCTGCGACGAGGTGCCGGCGGTGTGAATGCCGCCCTCCAGCACCGGCTTCAGTTTCGCCAAGCTCTCCCGGCTGGTCTCACGCAGGCCCTGGTCGCGGTTGACGTCGAGCTTGTCGCCGGTGGGGTTGCCCTCCTTGTCGACCTGGGGCGCGCCGGTGACGGTCAGGACCTCGCGGTCGAACCGGCCCTCGGCCCAGGCCTGGGCGGCCAAACGCTGTGACCGCACGCCGAATTCGTCGATGTCGTCACGGGTGATACCGCGCCGCTTGGCGATTCGCTCCGCCGCCTCGAACTGGTTCGGCATGTCGATGTCCCAGGTGGCGGGCCGGCGCGGGCCAGCGTTCTCGCCCACGTTGGCGCCCAGCGGGACATGGCTCATCGACTCGACGCCGCAGGCCACGCCGATATCGATCGCGCCCTGGGCGATCTGCCCGGCGATCAGATGATTGGCCTGCTGGGCCGAGCCGCACTGGCAGTCCACGGTGGTCGCGCCGACCTGCCAGGGGAGACCGGCGTGCAACCACGCGGTGCGGGTGATGTTGTTGCCCTGCTCGCCGACCTGCATGACGCAGCCGCCGATGACCTGTTCGACCAGAGCCGGGTCGAGTTTCGCGCGCTCGAGCACGCCGCGCTGTGCGGCACCGAGGACTTCGGCGGCGTGCAGACCGGCCAGCCAGCCGTTGCGCTTACCGATCGGAGTGCGTGCGGCCTCGACGATGACGGGGGTGCCCATAACTTCAACCTTTCGAACAGAGACCTGGAACAGGACAGAAACTGAAACAAGTTCTGTGGATGTACTGAGGGCGGACTATGGCTTCTTTACTACTGATACCACCTGTGTTGCAATGAAGGTAGAACGTGTTTCAGTTAGTCGAAGGAGACAACTGGTGGTTGACGCCCAAGTAGCCCCGAACCTCCCCGAAGGGTTCGACGCGACCGATCCCGATATGTGGGCCCGCGGCATCCCTGCCGAGGAGTTCGCGGAACTACGTCGGGCCGCTCCGATCTGGTGGAACCCGCAGTCGCCGGATGTCGGCGGTTTCCACGACGACGGGTTCTGGGTGGTGAGCAAGCATGCCGACGTCAAAGAGGTCTCGCGGCGCGACGATTTCTCCACTTACGAGAACACCGCGATCCCGCGCTTCAACGACGACATCCCGCGCGAGGCCATCGAACTGCAGCGGCACATCCTGATCAACAAGGACGCGCCCGAACACACCAAGCTGCGCAAGCTGATCTCCAAGGGATTCACCCCCCGCGCGATCAACAGCCTGCGTGCCGAGCTGTCGGCCCGGGCCAAGTCCATCGTGGACGCGGCCGCGGCCAGCGGTACCGGCGACTTCGTCACCCAGGTGGCGTGTGAGCTGCCGCTGCAGGCCATCGCGGAACTGATCGGCGTGCCGCAGGAGGACCGGATGAAGGTCTTCCAGTGGTCGAACGAGATGACCGGCTACGACGACCCGGACAGCGACGCCGATCCGGCCATGTCGTCGATGGAGATCCTCGGCTACGCCTGGCAGATGGCCGAAGCGCGCAAGGGCAGCCCGGCCGACGACATCGTGACCACGCTGGTCAACGCGGACATCGACGGTGAGGCGCTGACCTCGGAGGAATTCGGCTTCTTCGTGATCCTGCTGGCCGTGGCCGGCAACGAGACCACGCGCAACGCCATCACCCACGGTATGCACGCCTTCCTGGAGAACCCCGAGCAGTGGGAGCTCTACAAGCGCGAGCGGCCCGCGACCGCGGCCGACGAGATCATCCGCTGGGCGACGCCGGTCAGTTCGTTCCAGCGCACCGCGCTGGTCGACACCGAGCTGTCGGGTGTGCAGATCAAGAAGGGGCAGCGCGTACTCCTGATGTACCGCTCGGCCAACTTCGACGAGGAGGTCTTCGAGAATCCGAACACCTTCGACATCACGCGCGACCCGAATCCGCACCTGTCGTTCGGCGGCACCGGTGCGCACTTCTGCATCGGCGCCAACCTGGCCCGGCTGGAGATCGACCTGATCTTCAATGCGATCGCCGACCACCTGCCCGACATCACCAAGATCGACGATCCCAAGCGTCTGACCTCGGGCTGGCTCAACGGCATCAAGGAATTCCAGGTCGACTACGGTGCCACTGTGCCGCCGCTCCGAGATTGAGGCCATACCAGTGGGAGCCGATCGCAGGTCCTGCGTGAGGCGCGGAACAAGTTCTGGGCGTACCCGGCGGGTTACCCATGTCCTTGCGAAATCAGTCGACGATCCGAGAAGTCCCAGCTGAACCGAAATACAAGAAGGGCGGGCACCCAACCGGGGTGCCCGCCCTTCTTGTACTCGGTCCGACGCTATTCCTTGCGCATCGTCCCCATCGCGCGGTCGGTCTCCCAGAACGCACGCAGTGCCAGGATCCTTCCGGCCTCGTCGACCTTGTAGGTGAATACACCCTCGGCATCGATGACGTGCCCGCCCAGTCGTGTGCGGATCAGTCCGGTGAACGCGACCTCCTGACCACAGGCGAAGGAGTCGCCGAAGACGAATTCGATGGATTCGGTCGGCGCGATCGCCTTGTCCCAGAACGCCGAGATGGCCTCGTGGCCCCGGTGGCCGACGCCGTCGGGATCGAAAACCGAGGGCCCGATCGGGTCCTCGACGACGCCGTCCGCGGCGAACAACGCCAGCCAGGCGACCTTGTCCCGGGCACGCACCGCGGACTGCGATGCGTGCCCGGCGATGCGCGCCGGATGCTCGGTGGTCGTGGTGGTCATGTCAAAACTCCCGGCTCGGCGGTTTCGGTGAATTTGCTGATGGAATTGCAAATGAGCTTTCCGACGGGTTCTCCGGACCCGGAATTACCGCCGGAATTGCGGATCACCGAGGCTCGGAGCCGACCACCCACATCGAGAAGTACTGGGACCCGCCTCCGTAGGCATGGCCCAATGCTTTTCGCGCCCCGTCGACTTGGTAATCGCCGGCCCGCTCCATTACCTGCTTGGCGGCCTCGGCGAACCGGATCATTCCGGAGGCGCCGATCGGATTGGAGCTCAGCACCCCGCCCGACGGGTTCACCGGCAGCTTTCCGCCGATCTCGGTCTCGCGTGCGTCGGTGAGCTTCCAGCCCTCGCCCTCGGCGGCGAACCCCAGATTCTCCAGCCACATCGGCTCGAACCAGGAGAACGGCACGTAGATCTCGGCCGCATCGATCTCCTCGAGCGGATTGGTGATCCCGGCCTGCTTCCACAGCGCCGCCGCGGCATCCCGGCCGGCCTGTGGATTGACCTGGTCGCGGCCGGAGTAGGCGAGCGGCTCGGTGCGCATGGCGGTGCCGTGCACCCAGGCGACCTTCTTACCCTTGGCCTCCACAGCCTTCGCCGACTCCTCGTCACCGATCACGATGGCGCAGGCGCCGTCCGAGGACGGGCAGGTCTCGTCGAAACGAATTGGATCCCAGAGCATTTGGGAAGCCAGCACCGATTCCATGGTGATATCGGGCTGATGCAGGTGGGCGACGGGGTTCTTGGCCCCGTTGCGCCGATCCTTCACCGCCACCATGGCGCCGATGTGCAGGGGAGCGTTGGCACGCCGGATGTAGGCGCGCACATGGGGTGCGAAGTAGCCGCCCGCGCCCGCGCCGACCGGCGCCGTGAACGGCACGGGGTTCGACAGCGCCCACATGGCGTTGGACTCGGACTGCTTCTCCCAGCAGATGGCCAGCACCCGGCGGTAGACGCCGGCCTGCACATGGTTGGTGGCCACGATTCCGGTCGATCCGCCGACCGAACCCGCGGTGTGCACGCGGAGCAGCGGTTTTCCGGTGGCGCCCAACGCATCTGCCATGAACAGTTCGGGCATCATCGAGCCCTCGAACAGGTCCGGCGCCTTGCCGACGACGACCGCGTCGATGTCGTCCATGGTCAGATCGGCATCTTCGAGGGCACGGTCGATTGCCTCACGGCACAGGCCCGCCATCGATACGTCGGACCGTTTCGTCACATGATGCGTTTGTCCGGTGCCGAGTACAGCAGCTTGGTGAGTCATCGTGCCTCCAGGATGGCCACCAGATTCTGCTGCAACGCCGGACCACTGGTGGCGTGTGCGAGGGCTCGACCGGCGGTGCCGTTGATGATTTCGTCGGCCGCGAAGCCGATGCGTTCCAGGCCGGCGGCGAACATCGGGTTGCCTGCCAGCGCACCACCGGAGGGGTTGATGCGGGTGGACTCGCCGAGGCCGATGGCCTCCTTCAGGATCAGTTGTTCATGACTGTAGGTCGCGTGCAATTCGGCGACGTCGAAACCGCCGCCGTCGCCACCGGTGAGGGCCCGGGCCGCCGCTGCGGTGGAGGGCGAAGTGGTCAGGTCGCGCGCGCCGAACATCGGTGTATCGATGCGATGTGTCATGCCGGTGAGCCAAGCCGGGCGCTCGCACAGTTCACGAGCCTTGTCGCCACGGGCCAGGACGATCGCCGCGGCGCCGTCGGTGATCGGCGCGATGTCGTGCTCGCGCAGCGGGCTCGCGACATACGGTGCGGCGAGCCGCTTTTCGATCTCGGCCTCGTCAGCTGCCGAGACCGCGGCCATATCGCGTTCGGTCCAGGTGCCGGCATCGAGTCCCGCGCGTGCCTGCAATCCGGCCACCGAATACGCGTCCGGCCACAGCGGGGCCACCAGGTACGGATCCATCTGCATCGTCAGAACCTGCCGCAGCGTACCGGCCGATGGCTTGCCGAATCCGTACACCAGAGCCGTATCCACCTGTCCGGAGCGGAGTTTCACCCACGCCTCGTACAGCGCCCAGGCGGCGTCCATCTCGACGTGTGACTCGTTGATCGGCGGCACGGCACCGATCGAGTCGATGGCCGAGATGAAGGAGAAGGCACGGCCGGCCAGGTAATCGGACGAGCCCGAGCACCAGAAGCCGATGTCGGACACGCCGATTCCGAGCTTGTCGTACAGTCGCTGGAAGCACGGCACCAGCATTTCGACACCGTTGGTGGTGCCGTAGGTTTCAGGGACATGCGGTGCGTGGGCGAAGCCCACCACGGCAATATCTGTCGCGTTGTCGCTCAAGGTCTTTCAGCTCCTAGAGGTGGTGCCGGTAGCTGTCGTAGTCTGCGTCCGGCTCGCCGTTGGGCTCGAAATGGTCCACGTTCTCCAACGTGTAACCCCATTCCTCGCGCGGCTTCCACACGGCCTTGACCCGCATGCCCATGCGTACATCGCTGGGATCGCAGCCCAGCACCCGGTGCAGTACCGGAATATCGGCGCCGTCGAGCAGCACGTAGGCCGCCACGAACGGAGGTTTGATCTTCTGGCCCATGAACGGCACGTTCACGATGCAGAATGTGGTGATGGTTCCGGTGTCGCCCAGCTCCACCATCTCTTCGGCCGGCCGCCCGTCGATCGGGTCGGCACCGCGAGCGGGGAAGTACACCTTGCTGTCGGCATCGGCGCGGCCGCCGATCAACCGGCCTTCGGCGAGCGCCTTCAGATACAGCGTCTCGGCGGGGGAGGCGGTGTGCTTGTAGACCAGGTCGATCGGGGTGACGATTCCGGTAACCGGCTCTCCCGCAGTCGATTCCGTGGGGGCCGCGGAGGTGTCCCCCGGCTCCAGGCAGGCGATGTCGTGGATGTCCCCGGTCCGTTCGGCGGCCCAGCGGACCCGCACCCGCATCCCGCTGTGCACGTCATCGGCCGTGGACACGTCCAGGGCGTGCAGCAGTGCGGTGTCGGCGCCGTCGAATTTCACCAGCGCCCAGGCGAAGGGACGGTCGAAGGGCTGACCGGGCAGCGGATCGGCCACCCAGCTCCAGCTCTGCACCGTCCCGACATCCGACACGTCGACGAAGTCGGTCAGCGGTTTCGCGGTCACCGGATCGAATTCGGCCGGCGGCACGATCACCCGGCCGTCGCTGCCGCGGACGCCGACGATCCGGCCCTCGCGCAGTCCGGTCAGGAACCGGCCTATGGTCGGTCCGACCGATCGGGTGTAGTCGAACTTCATACGTAGTTCGGCGCCGAGTACCTCGGGGGCGGGTTCCGCTTCCGGACCGCTGCCTTTCGCGATTGCGCCGGTCATGGTGTTCCCATTGGTCACGATATCGAGTAGAACAGGTTCTTATTCTGGTGGCAAGAGTTACCAGGGAAAGGCCGTCCGGCGACGGGGTTCGGCGAAAGGAGTCGATGATGCGATTCGGACTGCAGCTCGGGTATTGGGGCGCTGCTCCGCCGTCGAACGCCGCGGAGTTGGTGGTGGCGGCCGAGGAGATCGGCTTCGACGCCGTCTTCGCGGCGGAGTCGTGGGGTTCGGATGCCTTCACGCCGCTCGCGTGGTGGGGTTCGTCGACGAACCGGGTGCGGCTGGGCACTTCGGTGGTCCAGTTGTCCGCCCGTACGCCCACCGCCACCGCGATGGCGGCGCTGACGCTCGATCACCTCAGCGGTGGCAGGCACATCCTGGGACTCGGTGTATCCGGACCGCAGGTGGTGGAGGGCTGGTACGGCCAGCCGTTTGCCAAACCGCTGGCCCGGACCCGCGAATACGTGGGGATCATCCGGCAGGTGCTGGCCCGCGAGGCCCCGGTGGTCAGCGACGGCAAGCATTACCGGCTGCCCTACGACGGCCCCGGCTCCACCGGTCTCGGTAAGCCGCTCAAGCCGATAACCCATCCGCTACGTGCGGATGTGCCGATCTGGCTCGGCGCCGAAGGGCCCAAGAACGTGGCGTTGACCGCGGAGATCGCGGACGGCTGGCTGGCGATCTACTACACCCCCCGGCTCGCCTCGATGTACGACGAATGGCTCGACGAGGGTTTCGCGCGTCCGGGTGCCCGGCGTTCGCGGGAGGATTTCGAGATCGCGGCGAGCTGCCAGGTGATCATCACCGACGACCCCCGTACCGAGATCGACCGGATCAAGCCGGTGATGGCGCTCTACATCGGCGGGATGGGCGCCGAGGAGCTCAACTTCCACGCTCAGGTCTACCGCCGGATGGGCTACGGCGCCGAGGTCGACGAGATCACCAGACTGTTCCGCTCCGGACGCAAGGACGAGGCGGCGGCGGTGATTCCGGACCAGCTGATCCTCGATACCGCGATCATCGGCGATGAGGACCATGTGCGTTCCCAGCTGAAGGTCTGGGAGGCCGCGGGGGTCGGCATGCTGACGGTGTCGCTGCGTGATGTCGACCAGCTGCAGCGTATCGCCCCCCTTGTCCAGGAGTAGAACACGTTCTAGATTCGAGGAGTGACTTCGATGGAGCAGCCGCTGGGACTGTGGAATATCGCCGGATCCGATCCCGATCGGATCGCCGTCGCCGAGCCGTCCGGTCGCGAGGTGAGTTACCGGGAACTGGCCGATGCGGCCGATCGGATCGCGCGTGGTCTGCAAGCCAAGGGGCTGGTCCCCGGTGATGTTCTGGTATCGATGGTGCACAACACCGTCGATGCGCTCGCGGTGTACTTCGCGGCCTATCAGGCCGGTCTGTACATCGTCGCGGTCAACTGGCATCTGACCGGGCCCGAGGTCGCCTACGTTCTCGGGGACAGCGAGGCGAAGGTGTTCGTCGCCGACGAGCGCTTCGCCGAAGCCGCCACGATCGCGGCGACCGAGGCGAATGTGGGTGCCCAGGAGCGCTATTCGGTCGGCGCCATCGACGGCTTCCGGCCGCTGTCGGAACTGGGTGCGGGTGAGCGGGGGCGCCCGGATGTGCGCACCACCGGTGCTCCGATGTTGTACACCTCCGGAACCACGGGGCGTCCCAAGGGTGTTCGGCGTCCGCTCACCGGGGCCGATCCGGATGTGGTCGGCCCGCAGGCGACCGGCTTCTTCGGGCTGTTCGGCATCCGGCCCTTCGACGATCATGTGCACATCTGCGGTTCGCCGCTCTATCACACCGCCGTGCTGAATTTCGCCTCCATCTCGATCCAGTTGGGGCACAAGGTCGTTCTGATGGACAAGTGGGATCCGGAGGAGATGCTGCGGCTGATCGACACCCATCGGGTCACCCACAGCCACATGGTGCCCACTCAGTTCCATCGTCTGCTGGCGCTGCCGGAGGAGGTTCGCGCTCGCTACGACGTGTCCTCGCTGCGGTGCATGATCCACGGCGCCGCGCCGTGTCCACAGGAGACCAAGCGCAAGATGCTGGACTGGTGGGGGCCGGTCGTCACCGAGTACTACGCGGCGACCGAGGGTGGCGGAACGTCGATCTCGGGCGAGGAGTGGTTGCGCAAGCCGGGTTCGGTGGGCAAGGCCTGGCCGTACGCGGTGGTGAAGGTGCTCGGTGAGGACGGCGTCGAACTACCGCCCGGCGAGATCGGCCAGGTCTACATGAAGATGGGCGGTTCCAATTTCGAGTACCACAAGGACAAGTCCAAGACCGAGGACGCGCGCGTCGGTGATCTGTTCACCGTCGGCGACATCGGCCACATGGATGCCGACGGGTACCTGTTCCTGCATGATCGGCGCTCGGATCTGATCCTGTCCGGGGGAGTGAACATCTACCCGGCCGAGATCGAGAGCGACTTGATCACCCATCCGAAGGTTGCCGATGTGGCGGTTTTCGGTATCCCGCACCCGGATTGGGGGCAGGAGGTCAAGGCGGTGGTCCAGCCGGTCGAGGGGATCGCCGGCGACGAGGCGCTCACCGCCGAGCTCATGGAGTTCGCCAGGGCGCGCCTGGCGAAGTACAAGCTGCCCAGGAGCATCGACTATCTGCCCGAGTTGCCGCGTGATCCGAACGGCAAGCTCTACAAGCGCAAGCTGCGCGAGCGGTATGTGACCGCGTAGCGACGAACTCGCGGATCGAGGCCGGCGTCCCGTTCGTCCTGCCCTGTGACGGGCGCCCTCGATACCGTGACGGCCGAGCCCGCCTGGTGGTACCAGGCGGGCTCGTAGTCGTCGCAGAATACGCCTTTCGGGAAAACTCATCGGTGGATCGGGCGAATTAGTAAACTGTGTTAATTAGCTCTTGTCAGGAGAGTGAACACGTTCTATTTTGGTCCTGTGAGCTACAACATAGCGGACCTTGTCGAACACACTATCGACCTCGTGCCGGACCGTGTCGCGCTGGCCGACGACGTCCGCTCGGTGACCTATGCCGAGCTGGAGGATCGGGCCAACCGATTGGCGCACTACCTGCAAGAACAGGGTGTGCAACCGGGTGACAAGGTCGGCATCTACTCGCGCAACACGATCGAGGCCGTGGAGACCATGGTCGCGATCTTCAAGGCGCGGGCAGTCATGGTCAACGTGAACTTCCGATACGTCGAGAACGAGTTGCAATACATCTTCGACAATTCGGACATGGTCGCGCTGATTCACGAGCGTCGGTACAGCGAGCGGGTATCGGCCGTGCGGCCGAATACGCCGAAGCTGAAGGCGGTCATCGCCGTGAACGACGGCACCGAGGCCGACGTGCCGCTGCCCGCGGATTCGGTGGAATACGAGGCGGCGCTGGCGAGTACGTCCGGTGAGCGCGACTTCGGCGATCGATCCAACGACGACATCATGATGATCTACACCGGTGGTACCACCGGCATGCCCAAGGGTGTGATGTGGCGTCAGGAGGACTGGTGGCGGGTGCTCGGTGGTGGCATCAACTTCGTCACCGGTGAGGCCATCGAGGACGAGTGGCAGCAGGCCAAGGCCGGCGCCGCGGGCCCGCAGATGGTGCGCTACCCGATTCCGCCGATGATCCACGGCGGTTCGCAGTCGGCCACCTTCCACGGTTTGTTCGACGGTGGCAAGACCATCATGCTGCCGGAGTTCACCGCGCACGGTGTGTGGCAGGCGATCGACCGCCACGGCGTGAACCTCATCTTCATCACCGGCGACGCGATGGCGCGGCCCATGCTCGACGCACTGAAGACCGGGAACCCGGAAACCGGTGCGGACTACCAGCATTCGAACCTGTGGGCGCTGGCCAGCAGTGCGGCGCTGTTCTCCCCGGCGCTCAAGGACGAGTTCATCGAGTTGCTGCCCAATACCGTGATCACCGACTCCATCGGCTCCTCGGAGACCGGGTTCGGCGGGCTGTCGGTGGCGGCCAAGGGCGCCACCCACACCGGCGGTCCGCGGGTCAAGATCGATGCTTCCACCGCTGTCATCGACGACGACGGCATTCCGGTCGCGCCCGGTTCCGGTCAGGTCGGTCTGCTGGCGCGGACCGGCAACATCCCGCTCGGCTACTACAACGACCCGGTCAAGACCGCGGCGACGTTCAAGGAGTTCAACGGGGTTCGCTACTCGATCCCAGGCGATTTCGCCCGCGTCGAGGAAGACGGCACCGTCACCATGCTGGGCCGCGGATCGGTCAGCATCAACAGCGGTGGCGAGAAGATCTACCCGGAGGAGGTCGAGGGTGCGCTGAAGTGTCACCCGGAGATCTTCGACGCCCTGGTGATCGGTGTGCCGGACGAGCGCTGGGGTCAGCGGGTGGCCGCGGTCGTGCAGTGCCGCGGTGGTGACCGGCCCACCCTCGAGGAGTTGCGCCCGGTGCTGAGCCAGGAGATCTCCGCGTACAAGCTGCCGCGCAGCCTGTGGTTCGTGGACGAGATCAAGCGGTCGCCGGCCGGTAAGCCCGACTACCGCTGGGCCAATGATCACGCCCAGTCGCGGCCGGCCGACGAGGAATCGCACGCCACGTCGAAGTAGTTACCTGGCCGAAGTAAATATTCGGCAATCGAGATCGCCGTGTCTCGGACAGCGTGGTCCGGGGCGCGGCGATTCCCGTTTTCCGATGCGGTGGCGTCACCTTGCCACCTGGCCGTTGTGCGCCATTACGCGGCATGGTTGCGGGTCGTCCGCCGTGCCCCGGTTTCCGGGGTGTTTTCTGTCGGTGGCCTGTGCCACAGTGATCGGCATGAGCGAAAAGGCATCCGTCGGCACCGTCGACGATGTGTTGCAGCAATTCGAGAGTTATCGGCGGGAGCTGTGCGCTTACGCCTACCGCATGCTGGGTTCCTCGTTCGAGGCGGAGGATGCGGTCCAGGACACCTTCACGCGGGCGTGGAAGGCCTACGACTCGTTCGAGGGCCGGTCCAGTGTGCGGTCCTGGCTGTACAAGATCTGCACGAACATCTGCCTGGACATGCTCGACGGGCCGCAGCGGCGGGCCCGTCCGATGGATCTGTCGGGTCCGTCGCGTCCGGACAGTCCGATGCCGCCGCCACAGCCGGACTACGTCTGGGTCGAGCCGATTCCGAACGCACTCGCCTTCGGTGCTGACCCGGCCGAACATGCCAGCACCAAGGATTCGCTGCGACTGGCCTTCGTCGCGGCCTGTCAGCATCTGCCGGCCACCCAGCGCGCGATTCTGATCATGCGTGAGGTGCTGCGATTCTCGGCCAACGAGACGGCCGAGATGCTCACCATGTCACCGGCTTCGGTGAACAGCGCCCTGCAGCGCGCCCGCGCCACCATGTCGAAGGTGCAGCCGTCGGAGTCCGGCAGCTACGACGAATCAGATGACACACAGCGTGAACTCGTCGAGGATTTCGTCCGCGCCTTCGAGGCCTACGATATGGATGCGCTGACCTCGCTGTTGAAACAGGATGTGGCGCTGTCGATGCCGCCGCTCGAACTGTGGATCTCGGGACCGCAGAACGTCGCGGAGTTCATGTTGTCGGAGGGGCCTTCGGCCTGTCGCGGCTCGCGGATGGTTCCGCTGGCGGGTGCCAACGGACTGCCCGCCTTCGGTCAGTACAAGCCGACCGAGGAGCCCGGCGTCTACTCCCCCTGGTCGATCACGGTGCTGGAGTTCGACGGTGACGAGATCAGCGGCCTGAACTTCTTCCTCGATACCGAGCGTCTGTTCCCGCTGTTCGGTCTGCCGGGTGAACTGCGCGAGCCCGCCGACGGGTAGCGCTCAGTCGATCGCTTTGGCGGTGAGCCAGATGGCGACGACCACGCCCCCGGCGATCACCATGCCGATATGGCCGGGGGAGCGGGCGTAGTCGTACACCGATAGCGCGACGATGGCCGCGATGACGAAGATGAGCAGACGTTTCACCGGATACCCCCCACCGCTCGGAGTTCAAGGATACGAGACGTGGAATCGGTTGTGCCACACCGTGATAACGGCAAATATCCAGCGCGGGCCGATTCGGGAGTGCTGCCAACCAACGAGGCTGCGCGGGAAATGACGTTCGCGGGAACTGTCGTGTCGGCGGCGTCGAGGTCGCGGCCGCTATTTCGCCGTATACCCTAACGGGGTACCAATGGATTGGTGGGGCTGTCGCATGCCGGTCGTTGCCCGGCCGGCATGCGGAATCGGTTCGAAATTCAAGGGGCGCAACCGATCCGCCTACGTCGAGATATCCCTCCTGGAGAGGGTGGCCGGGTCGCCGGTCGGCGCTACCGCCGGCGGTGCCGACCGCGATCGGACCGCCGGCGGTATCGCCGAAGTCCTCCCGCGGCGCTCGCACTCCGTTGTGCTGGAACGGGTTTCGCGGTCAGTCGCCGATGGTGTGGCAGGCCGCGACGAGGGCGCGCAATTCCGCCCGGGGCGGATCCGGTCGCACGGCGAGGTAGCTCTGCATCGTCGGCTCCGGATCGCGCAACGGCCGCCAGACCACGCCCGGGAAGGTCAGCTGGGCGGCCTGGGCGGCGTAATAGACCGTCCAGCTGGGCGCGCCGAAACCGATGGCGGCCAAAGTGTCCTGCTCGGTGGTGAACCCGGGGCCGAACCACGGTTCGAAACCGGCTCGGCGGCACGAGTCGGTGATCAGGTCGTGCAGGGCGGGATTGCGGGCGCGGTCGACCAGGCGAAGCGGAAGTTCGGCCAGGCGGGCCAGTTCGACCTCGCGCAGCACGGCCAGATCGTGGCGGGCGGGAATCGCCGCGACCAGCCGGTCCGACCACAGCGGCAGTAATTCGAGGCCGGGCTCCTCCCGGGCGCCGCGCACGATCGCGGCATCCAGTTCGCCCGACCGCACGCGCTTCATCCGCTCCTCGGTATCGGCATTGACCAGCTCGAGATGGGCATCGGGCGCCGAGCGCGCGAATTCGACGAGGATGTTCTCCAGCCTGGTGCCGAGTCCGGTGCTGGTGCCGAGCCGGATGGTGCCCGAGCGCTCGACACGCAGATCATCGATGGCATCCCGTGCCCGTGACGCCGCCGCCAGTACCTCCTCGGCATGGGGGAGCAGGCGTCGTCCGGCCTCGGTGAGCCGCACGCTGCGGGTGGTGCGTTCGAACAGTGCGACGCCGAGTTCGCGTTCCAGCCGGGTGATCTGCTGACTCACCGCCGACTGCACGATATGCAGGCGCTCGGCCGCGCGACCGAAGTGCAGTTCGGTGGCCACGGTCAGGAAGTACTGCAACTGTCGGAATTCCACCGGTGCGAGATTAATCAGTTTTCGTGAACAGTGCCAGCTCGGTTCGGCCATTTTTCGCGGACGCCGAACGCGGTTGTCTTATGGCATGCCGAACATCACCGTGAACAACACTCAGCTCTACTACGAAGATCAGGGCGCCGGCTTGCCGCTGCTGTTCCTGCACGGCTGGGGTACCAGCGGCCGGGTCTGGGGCGCGCAGCAGGCCGAACTGGCGCAGGACTTCCGGGTGGTCACCATCGACTGGCGTGGCTGCGGGCGTTCGGACCGCCCGCTGGAGGGCAATACGCTCGCCGGCGTGGTCGCCGATATCGCCGAGGTGATCCAGCAGCTGAACCTGCACCGGCCGGTGGTGGTCGGTTCGTCGATCGGCGCGACCTTCGCCACCGAACTGGCATTGGCACATCCGGATCTGCTGGGCGGCGTGATCCCCGTGGACGGACCGGCCTACTGGCCCGGACAGGGGATGCCGCTGGCCGAGATCATCGACGAAATGCGGTATCGGCGAGCGGAATTCCTGTCGAATTGGGTGCCAAACTGGTACGCGCCGGGCACCACGCCGGTGCTGGTGGACTGGACCATCCGGCAGATCCTCGACTCGGGCGTGTACATCGACGAGCTGTTCCATGCCTTCGCCACCTACGATCCGCGCCCGCACCTTCCGCTCCTGGGCACCCCCATTCACTACCTGCACGGTGAACTGGATGCCGAGATCCCGGTCGAGGTGGCGCGGGTGTGCGCCGCCCTCACCCCCGGTGCGGGAGTGACCGTGATCGAGGGCGCCGGGCACATGGCGCAGCAGGAACGCGCGGCCGAATTCAACGCCGCGCTGCGGGCGGCCGTGGCCGGCTTCCGAATCCCCGCGGCTGCCTGAACTTCCGCTGCCGCATCACCATCCACTCTGCTATTCGAGGACTCCATCATGCCTATCGCGACAGCTCGACTCCACGGCGGCGAAGCCCGGGTCGCCTATGAACTCACCGGAACCGGCCCGGCGGTGATCCTGGTACACGGCACCGCGGCCGCCCGCGACCAGTGGGCGCCGCTCACCGAGCGGATTGCCGACCGCTACACCGTTGTGGCACTGGACTATTCGGGATCCGGTGACACCGTCGACCACGGCGGGCCGCTGACCGTGGCCGATCTGGCCGCCGAGGTCGCCGCGGTCGCCGATCACGCCGGGATTCAGCAGTTCCATCTCGTCGGTCATTCCCTGGGCGCGGTCGTGGCCGCGCAGGTGGCGGCCACCGCGCCCGACCGGGTCCGGTCGCTGTTCATGCACGCGGGCTGGGTGCGTACCGATACCCGGATGGATGCCGAATTCCGGTATTGGATCGACCTGCTGCGCCACGACGGCGAGCGCGGCACCGATCTGTTCGCCCGCATGCTGCCGCTGATGGCATTCGGGCCGCGCTATTGGGACAACGTCACCGCGGCAGACAATGATGCGCTGGTGAAACAGCTGGCAACAGTGATCGCGCCCGGTGCGATCCGGCAGACCGAGGTGGACCGCACCGTCGATCTGACCGATCTGCTCGGCCGGATCACGGCACCGGCGCTCGTGCTGGCCAGCGCGCACGATCGGATCATTCCGGCTGTGCAGCAACGGGAACTGCTGGCCGCGATCCCCGATGCCCGGTACGCCGAAATCGATGCCGGGCACGGTGCGCCGGGGGAGGATCCCGACGGCTTCATCGCCAAGATCGTCGGCTTCCTCGACGACCGGACGAGCTGACCGGATGCGATCGGCGGACCCGCTCGCACCGGACCGCCGATCGGCGCGGGTCAGTTGCCGCCCGGGTAATCCATCCAGAACGCCTCCCAGTGATGCCCGTCCGGGTCGAGGAAGGCGCGGCTGAACATGCCGACCGCCTCCTCCTGGGCGCGCTTGTCCTCACTGATCTCCTCGGTGGCGCCGGCCGCCTTGGCCGCCTCGATCAGCGTTTCGACCTCGGCCGCGCTGCCGAGGGACAGCGCGTAGATCGATCCGGTGGCCGCACGGGTATCGGCGATGGGACGGCTGGTGAAGACCTCGAAATGATGGTGGGTGAGCAGCATGATGCAGATGTTGTCGTCGACCACCACGCAGGCGGCGTTCTCGTCGGTGAAGTCGGGATTGATTTTCCAGCCCAGTGCCTCGTAGAAGGATTTCGATCGCTCCAGATCTTCGACCGGGAGGTTGATGAAGATCATCTTGCTGGCCATGTGCGGGGGTCCTCTCACCTGCGTTCGTCGTTGTCACCAATACCGACGCCGTGGCGGTTCGAAACTCATCGGACGGCCTCGATAGGGGTGCTGAACAGTGCAGAAGCGAATTCGGTCGAAGAAAATTGATCGCCGATCGACACGGTGCCGCGCTAGCGTCGGACCATGGGAGATCCCGCAACCGCCGACCGTCCGGACACCGCACCCGGCGCCGTGTACCTGATCACGGGCATCCAGGCCGCGGGCAAGTCGACGGTCGCACAGGCGCTGGCGCAGCGCCTGCCCCGCTCCGCGCATGTGCACGGAGATGTGTTCCGGCGCTTCGTGATCGGTGGCCGCGCCGAGATGTGCGCGACGCCGAGCGCGGAGGCGTTGCGGCAGTTGGAATTACGTCATCACCTGGCCGCGTCCGTGGCCGACGAGTACGCGCGGGCGGGCTTCACCGCGATCGTTCAGGACGTCGTGCTGGGTGAGCTGTTGCCGTGGATGATCGACCGGATACGGACCGATCCGCTGTATGTGATCGTGCTGTCGCCGCGTCCGGCCGCTGTCGCGGCGCGCGAGGCCGGGCGCGCCAAGAAGGCGTACGGCACCTTCACCGTGGAACAGCTCGACGAGGTGCTGCACGCCGAAACCCCGGCGATCGGATTATGGCTCGATACAACGGATCTCACCGTCGATCAGACCGTGGACGAGATCCTGCGGCGTGCCGAGCCGGTACGTGATCCGTCCGGGGCCTAGCCCGGGGCCGGGTCAGCTGTCGCCCAGCAGGGCGGTGAGCCATCGGTGCACGGGCGCCCGGAGGTCGTCGATGCTCGCGGAGGTTCCGGCCCGCAGGTCGAGCAGCGCGCGGGTCCCCAGCAGTCGGTCGAAGAGCAACCCCTCGAGCAGGCTGACCAGGTCCCGCGCCGCTGCGACCGGATCCGGTGCGCTCAGGGAGATCAGCAGGTTCTCGGCGGCGGGTACCGAGAACAGACATCCTGCCAGCGCCCGGCGCAACTCCTCGTCGTCTGCGGTATCCGCCGCAAGAGCGCAGCGGGCCAAGGCATCTCGCCGCCGTTCCCCGATCAGCAGATCGAGCTGCCCGGCGATGAGATCGGCGGCGGCGCCGACCGGGTCCGGCCGTCGAGGCGAGGTGTCGAGCGCTGCCCGGAACGCAGTGCGGGATGTCGTGGTCAGGTGAGTGATGGCGGCCGTCAACAGATCTCGCCGCGTCCGGTAATAATACGAGGTCGAACCCCGGGCGATGCCGAGCCGGTCGTCGATGGCGTGATGGGTCACCGCTCGATTACCGCCCTCGGCGGCGAGTTCGAGGGCGGCCGCGCAGATGCTGTCCCGCCGTGAGGCTCTGCCGGTCGAAGCGCGCGACTGCGCACCATCCGATCGCACCATGGAAGTGGCCCTCCTCGCCGTCACCGCCGGACCGATCATGCCACTGCACTCCTACGTGCTTGCGGAGCGTGCTTCGAGGCTGCCACCAGGACTCTCGAAAGCTGTTCGGCGAGTGTCCTCGGCCGGCACGATTATCCGGAGGTATGGCAGAAGACCGCGGCGCTGATGGAGTCACTGGCGCGCGATCACGCGCTGATCGATGGCAACAAGCGCCTCGCCTGGTACGCGACGTGGGTATTTCTCCACCTCAATGGGCACCCGCTGAACGTCGCCTTCGATGTCGACTCCGCCGAGGCGTTTGTGCTCGCGGTGTGTCAGGGGGAACTGGAGGTGGCCGCGATAGCGGAACCGCTCGAGGAATTCACCGGCGGACAGCCGGCCGTCGAACGAAAAATGCTCGCCCGGGTTCGGTCCGGTGGAGCGGCGGATCGAACCCGGGCGAGCGCCTGCGTCAGTGGACCTCGGCCAGGAGGGTGCCCAGAGCACGCAGGTGGTCGGTGGCGCCGCCGAGCGCGAATTCGTTGTGTTTGGCGGCGGTGAAATAGCACTGCACGATGTGGTCACGGTCGATGCCGACGCCGCCGTGCACGTGGACGGCGGTGTGGGCGATGTGATGACCGGCCTCGGCGGCCCAGAACTTGGCGGTGTGGATCTCGGCGTCGGCGGACAAGCCCTCCGAGACCCGCCAGGCGGCCTGCGTGACCGCCAGACGCAGACCCTGTAGATCGATGTAGCCGTCGGCCAGGCGCTGGGCCACGGCCTGGAAACTGCCGATCTTGCGGTTGAACTGCTCGCGTTCGCGGCCGTACTCGGCGACCAGCTCGATCGCCCGTTCCAGGGTGCCGAGCTGCTGTGCGGCCAGACCCAGCCAGCCCTGCGCGAGCAACCAGTCCAGGATCTCGGGGCCGTCGTCGAGGGTGCCGAGCAATTCCGCCGGGGTGCCGTCGAATTCGAGTTGAGCCTCGGGGCTGCGGTCGACGACCTGCTGATCCGCCGAACGCACTCCGGCCGCCGCCGGATCGACCAGGAAGACCGCGGTCGCACCGGAGACCGTGGCCGGCACCAGGATCCGGGATGCCTGCGCGGCGAACGGCACCACGGTCTTGGCGCCGGTGAGCTTCCAGCCGCCGTCCTCGGTGGCGGTGGTGGTGGGCCGGGCCGGCTCCCAGTTGCGCTCCTCGGACAGGGCCACCGTCAGAATCGTCTCGCCCGCAGCGGCTTTCGCCGCCTGCTCGCGCTGTGCGTCGTTGCCCCAGCGCGCCAGTGCGCCGGCGCCCAGGACGACCGACCACAGATACGGCACCGCGGCAACGAATTTGCCCAGTTCGCGCAGGATGGCGGTCTGCTCCAGGACGCCGAGGTCACTGCCGCCCACCGACTCCGGCAAGGTCGCCGCCAGCACGCCGGTCTCGGCGAGCGAGCGCCACAGTGCCTCGTCGAAGCGGACCGCGGCGGTGTCGAGTTCACGCAGCCGATCGGCGGTGACGAGTTTGCCGCAGACCTCGCCGGTCAGCCGCGCGAGATCCTGCTGCCCCTCGGTAAGTGTGAAATCCATTGGTGATACCTAGCTTTCGACTCTGCGCGGCTCAGCGGGCGGCAGCGGGCTGTTTCAGGGCGGTCATCGCGATGATGTCGCGCTGCACCTCGTTGGTGCCACCGCCGAAGGTCAGGATCAGGCAGGCGCGATGCATGCGCTCGAGCCGTCCGCGAAGCTGCGCGCCGGGGGAGTCCTGCCGCAGATAGGACTGCGGTCCGAGAATCTCCATCAGCAGCCGGTAGGCCTCGGTGGCCAGTTCGGTTCCCAGCACCTTGCAGGTCGAGGCATCCCACGGCCGTGGTGCGGCGTCGCCACCGGCATCGGCGCCCGAGGCGATCTCCCAGTTCAGCAGCTTGAGGAATTCGACCTTGGCGTGCACCCGGGCCAGATTCAGCCGCACCCACTCGTTGTCGATGATGCGTGCGCCGCTGGAGTCCTTGGAATCGCGCGCCCACTCGGTGGTCTGTGTGACCGCGAGTGCCAGGGGTGCGGCGGAGGTCAGCGCCACCCGCTCGTGGTTGAGCTGATTGGTGATCAGCGCCCAGCCACCGTTCTCCGGCCCGACCATCGAACTGTGCGGTACCCGCACGTCCTGGTAGTAGGTGGCACTGGTGTCCGGTCCGGCCATGGTGTGCACCGGCGTCCAGGAGAAGCCCTCGGCATCGGTGGGCACGATGAACATGCTCACGCCCTTGTGCTTCTTGGCGCTCGGATCCGTGCGCGCGGCCAGCCAGATGTAGTCGGCGTACTGGATCAGGCTGGTCCACATCTTCTGGCCGTTGATCACCCAGTCGTCACCGTCGCGCACCGCGCCGGTCCGCAGCGAGGCCAGGTCGGTACCCGCGCCGGGTTCGGAGTAACCGATGGCGAAGTGCAGTTCACCGGCGGCGATCTTGGGCAGGAAGAACTTCTTCTGTTCCTCGCTGCCGTAGTGCATGATCGTCGGCGCCACCGAGTTGATGGTCAGGAACGGCACCGGAGCGCCGGCCAGGGCGGCCTCGTCGGTGAAGATCAGCTGATCCATCGTCGAGCGATCCTGGCCGCCGTACTCCTTCGGCCAGCCCAGGGCGAGCCAGCCGTCGCGGCCCATCTCCTGAACCACCTCGCGGTAGACATTGCCCTGGCCGTACTCGCCGGTCTGGGAGGACAGTGCCTCGCGGCGTTCCGGGGTGATCAGCTTGGCGAAATATTCGCGGAGCTCGGCGCGCAGCTGCTCCTGTTGCTCGGTATAAGCAATCCGCATGGCGGTTACCTCGTACTCGGTGATGGGGCGATGGCGGATGTGGCGACATCGGCTCTTGTCTGAACGTGACCGCGGCCGTCCGGCGGCCCTGTTCTCGATCATTGCATAACTACTGAAACATGTTCCAGTATGGATACCGAATCCGGCTGCTTCGCCCGCAGTGGCCGGTCCGGGCTTGTAGGCTCGGCATTACCTGGTGGTGAAGGAGTTATCAATGAAGGTCATCGTGGACTTCGATCAGTGCGAAGCCAATGGCATCTGCGTCGGAATCGCCCCCGACGTCTTCGAACTCGACGATGAGGACAACCTGCACATCGTCACCGCGGACGTGCCCGAGGACCGGCTCGCGGACGTCGAGACGGCCGTCGCACAGTGCCCGAAGGCCGCCCTGCGTCTCGAGTGAATTCGATGCTTGCCGATAACTGAAACACGTTCTAGAGTCGCGGCGTGAGTGAATCGTCGAATCAGTCGGGGACGGATCTGTCCGGCAAGGTAGCGATCGTGACCGGCGCCGGCGCCGGCCTCGGACGGGCCGAGGCGCTGGCACTGGCTGGTGCCGGTGCTTCGGTGGTGGTCAACGATCTCGCCGAGAGCGAGGCGGTGGCAGCCACTCTCGCTGATATCCGCGCGCTCGGCGCCAAGGCCGAATTCGTGCCCGGAAGTGTGGCCGAGCGGGCCACCGCCGACGCCCTGATTCGCACCGCCGAGGAGACCTTCGGCAGTGTGGACATTGTCGTGAACAATGCTGGAATTGTTCGCGACCGCATGCTTTTCAGTCTCTCCGACGAGGACTGGGACTCGGTTCTCGCGGTTCATCTGCGCGGGCATTTCCTGCTCTCGCGTAATGCCGCGGCCTACTGGCGGGGGAAATCAAAGGAATCCGGTACTCCAATTTATGGACGCCTGATCAACACTTCTTCGGAAGCGGGTTTGCTGGGTCCGGCCGGGCAGCCGAATTATGCCGCCGCCAAAGCCGGAATCACCGCGCTGACGTTGTCCGCCTCGCGTGGTTTGTCGCGATACGGCGTGACCGCCAATGCCATCTGCCCGCGCGCTCGCACGGCGATGACCGAATCCGTTTTCTCCGCGGCGCCCGACGATGAAGTCGATCCGCTTTCGCCTGATCATGTGGCCCGTCTGGTGGCCTACCTGGCCTCTCCCGGCGCCGCTGCGGTGAACGGGCAGGTCTTTGTCGTCTACGGCCCGATGGTGGCGCTCATGGCCGCACCTGAGGTCGAGGCCCGCTTCGATGCCGAAGGTGCGGAATGGAGTGCCGACGGGCTCGCCGACACACTCGGCACCTACTTCGCCGAGCGCCCCGACGGGCGTACGTTTTCCGCGAGTGCGCTGCACGATCTCGGCTGATTTGTCAGGTGTAGGTCAACCGACCAACTCCAGTTGATCGGCGGTCCCGCACTTGGTAGACATGGGGGTCGACGGTTGTGGGGCGCCTCACAGAGGAGCGCTGTACACCGTATGAACCTGTTCTAGCTTCTGGATTGGTGTCCGGCTGAAAAGGGCAGGTCAAAAATGTCAAATTCTCTTCCGATTCGACAAGAACGTGTTCTACTCTGTCGGAGCAGTAGAGGTGTGGAGGCTCGCAGGCGCAGCGTTGCGCGTACGGGTCGGCAAGGAGGAATCGCGGAATGAACGAGGTTCTTGCCGTGCCGTTGCGTGCGGTCGGTGGGTTCTTCGAACTCGTCGCTGCGGTGGCGCGGGCCTTGATACGGCCGCCATTTCAACGGAGAGAATTCGTCGACCAGTCGTGGTTCGTTGCGCGGGTCTCGATCGTCCCGACCATTTTGGTCGCGATCCCGTTCACGGTCCTGGTGAGCTTTACGCTCAACATTCTGCTGCGCGAAATCGGCGCGGCCGACCTTTCCGGTGCGGGTGCCGCATTCGGCACGGTCACCCAGGTCGGTCCGATCGTCACGGTGTTGATCGTCGCCGGCGCCGGCGCCACCGCGATCTGCGCGGATCTGGGTGCCCGCACCATTCGTGAAGAGATCGATGCCATGAAGGTGCTCGGTATCGACCCCATCCATCGCCTGGTGGTACCTCGTGTGCTGGCGTCGATGTTCGTCGCGGCGCTGCTCAACGGTCTGGTCTCCACGATCGGTATCGCCGGCGGCTTCCTGTTCTCGGTCCTGCTGCAAGGCGTCAACCCCGGCGCCTTCGTCAACGGGCTCACCCTGCTCACCCACCTGCCCGAACTGGTGATCTCCGAGGTCAAGGCGACACTGTTCGGCCTGATCGCCGGATTGATGGCCTGCTACCTCGGCCTGAACGTGCGAGGCGGTCCCAAGAGTGTGGGCGATGCGGTCAACCAGACGGTGGTGTTCTCCTTCATGGCCCTGTTCGTGGTGAACGTCGTGGTCACCGCCGTCGGCATCAAGTTCACGGTGCGGTGATCCGATGGCATTCGTGATTCATTCCCGCTTCCCCCGTACTGTTCGACGGGTGCGGCGGGTGTCGGGCTCGATGGACGGAATCGGTCATCACGCCCAGTTCTATGCGAGGTCCCTGGCCTCGATGCCCAAGGCCTTCATGCACTACCGCACCGAGACCATTCGGCTCATCGCCGAAATCAGCATGGGCACAGGCGCTTTGGCGGTCATCGGCGGTACCGTCGTGATCGTCGGATTCCTTACGCTGTTCACCGGTGGCACCATCGCCGTCCAGGGCTACAGCTCGCTGGGCAATATCGGTGTCGAGGCGCTCACGGGCTTCTTCGCGGCCTTCCTCAATGTGCGCATCGCGGCACCGGTGATCTCGGGTATCGGCCTGGCCGCCACCATCGGCGCCGGCGCCACCGCGCAGCTGGGCGCGATGCGGGTGGCCGAGGAGATCGACGCACTCGAGTCCATGGCGATCCGGCCGATGCCGTTCCTCGTGGGAACCCGGGTGCTGGCCGGCATGATCGCGATCGTCCCGCTCTACTCGCTGGCGGTCATCGCCTCGTTCGTGGCGAGTCGTTTCGCCACCGTCGTCATCTACGGTCAGTCGGCCGGCGTGTACGACCACTACTTCTCGACCTTCTTGATTCCCAGCGACATTCTGTGGTCGTTCCTGCAGGCGATTCTGATGGCCCTGGCGGTCATGATGATTCATACCTATTACGGCTACAACGCGACCGGCGGACCGGTCGGTGTCGGAATCGCGGTCGGCAATGCCGTACGCGCCTCACTGGTCGCCGTCGTATCGGTGACCCTGCTGATGTCGCTGGCTATCTACGGCACCTCCGGCAACTTCCATCTCTCCGGGTAGGCGGCATGGCGGCAAATAAACTCGTCGAAAAGGAAGGTGCCGGAAAGTTTTTCGGCGCCGACTGGGGCGTGAAGCTTTCGGGCCTGGCCCTGATCCTGTTCCTGGCGGCAATCGTCGCCGTCGCTCTGACGATGTTCGTCGGCGGCTTCACCACCACCAAGCCGGTATACCTGGATGCGCCGCGTGCGGGTCTTGTCATGGACAAGGACGCGAAGGTCAAGATCCGCGGTGTGGAAATCGGCCGGGTCTCCGATATCTCGTATACCGATGATCACGCGCGGCTGACCCTGGCGATGAATCCGGATCAGCTGAAGATGGTGCCCGCCAATGCCACCGTCGATATTCGCTCGACGACGGTGTTCGGCGCCAAGTACGTGAATTTCATCGAACCGCAGGAGCCTTCGAGCAACCACCTGCAGCCCGGTTCCACCGTGGCGGCGCAGTCGGTGACCGTCGAATTCAATACCGTGTTCCAGCATTTGACCGACGTGCTGTCGAAGGTGGCGCCGGAGAAGCTGAACGCGACGCTGACCGCACTCGGCACCGCATTGGAGGGCCGCGGCGACAAACTCGGACAGCTGCTCGTCGATTCCGATCAGTATCTGGCCGACATCAATCCGAGCCTGCCGGATCTACAGCGCGATCTGCAGACCTCGGTCGGCGTGACGAATCTGTACGCGGATGTGACCCCGGATCTGTTGCGCACCACCGAGAATGCGACGACCACCGGTAAGACCATCGTCGACGAGAACAAGAACTTCGACGCGATGCTGGTGAACCTGATCGGCCTGGCCGACACCACCCGTCCGATTCTGAGTGACAACGCCCAGGCCCTGGCCACCTCACTGGACCTGCTGCGCCCCACCACGGCGCTGCTCAACGAATACCGCTCGGGACTCGGCTGTGTGGTCGAGGGAATCGGGAACAACGTCGACATCATGGACAAGATCTTCGGTGGCGGGCCGGGTGGAACCGTGCTGCTCAACGCCGGCTTCATGCCCGGCGGCGAGCCGTACAAGTACCCGCAGGATCTGCCCAAGGTGAACGCGACCGGTGGCCCGCACTGTGAGGGCGTCGCCACCCGCCAGCCGGACGATCACGCCAACTACCTGGTCACCGATACGTCGGAGGGCGAGGTCTGGACTCCTGAGCTGCACACACACCTGAACGGCCCCAGGGTCTTCCAGATCATGTTCGCCGGACTGCCGGGGGTGCCCAACCCATGAAGCTGAAAATGCACTCGTCGACCCTGAAGCTGGGGATCTTCACCCTGGTGATGGTGGTCGTACTGGCCTTCCTGGTCGTGGTCTTCAGCCAGATGCGATTCTCGCGCGAGACCGGCTACCACGCGGTGTTCACCAACTCGTCCGGCATGCTGCCGGGTTCCAAGGTGCGCATCGCGGGTGTTCCGGTGGGCTCGGTGAAGAACGTCAAGGTGGGGTCCGACCGTCTCGCCCATGTCGATTTCGATGTCGACACGAAGTACAAGCTGTACGTCAGCACCCGTGCCACCGTCCGTTACGAGAATCTCGTGGGCGACCGGTATCTGGAGCTGATGGAGGGGCCCGGTACCGCGGAGGTCCTGAAAAAGGGCGGCACCATCGGAACCGACAAGACCAAGCCCGCACTGGATCTGGACATGCTGCTCGGCGGCTTCAAACCCCTGCTGCGCGGTCTGGATCCGACCCAGGTCAACGATCTGACCGGTGCGCTGCTGCAGGTGTTCCAGGGGCAGGGCGGAACGCTGGTCTCGCTGCTGAACAGCGGTGGCTCGTTCACCAAGACACTCGCCGATCGGGATGCGCTGATCGGCAGTGTGATCGACAACCTGAAGACCGTGCTGGGGACCATCGACGATCACAACAAGGAATTCGACACCACGCTCACCGAATTGCAGCGGCTCATCAGCGGCCTGGCCGCGGACAAGGATCCGATCGGTGCGGCACTGCCGAAGCTGGCCGGTGCGACCGGCGATCTGACGGGTCTGCTGCAGCAAGCCCGCCCGGATCTCAAGGAGACCTTCGGGCAACTCGGTCAGCTGTCGCAGAACATCGACGCGCACTCCAGTGACATCGAGTGGATCTTCCAGCAGTTGCCGACCACATACCGCAAGCTCGTCCGCATCGGTTCCTACGGATCGTTCCTGAACATGTACGTCTGTGGCGTCACCATGCTCGCCGACGGCCCGGACGGTAAGCCGATGGAAGTGCACCTGTCGGGTAACCAGACCACGGGAAGGTGCGAGGACAAGTGAAAGCCGAACGGTCCCCTCTGATTTCGGCCGGCATCGTCGGCATCGTCGTGGCGGTGTCGGTGGCCCTGTCGGCCCTGCAGTTCGACCGGCTGCCGTTCATTCGCAGCGGTGCCGAGTTCAGCGCCTATTTCGCCGACGCCGGCGGGCTGGTGCCCGGTGACCAGGTGCACGTCGCGGGTGTGCGGTCCGGGCAGGTCGAGGATGTCAGCCTCGACGGCCCGAAGGTCAAGGTCCGGTTCAGCCTCGACGAGTCGATCGTGCTGGGGAAGAAGACGACCGCGTCGATCAAGACCAACACCCTGCTGGGCCGCAAATCCCTGGACGTCGATCCGGAGGGGCCGGGCGCGATCCGGCAGGATCAGCCGATCCCGTTGGAGCGCACCACTTCTCCTTACTCGCTCAACGACGCACTCGGCGATCTGACCAAGACCGTGGAGGGGCTGGACCTCGACCAGGTCAACAAGACCCTGGACACCCTGTCGGAGAGTTTCGCCGACACCCCGGCACCGCTGCGCTCGGCTCTCGACGGCGTGACGGCGCTGTCGCGGAGTCTCAACAAGCGCGACGAGGCGCTGACCGAACTGCTCTCGCACGCGCAGAATGTGACCAAGGTGCTGTCCGATCGCGCCAATCAGATCAACGCGCTGCTGACCGACGGCAACGATCTGCTCGGCGAACTCGATGCCCGGCGGACCTCGCTGAGCCAGCTGATCGTCTACGTCAACCAACTGGCCCAGCAGCTGACCGGTTTCGTCAACGACAACGAAGCACAGCTGAAACCCACACTGGACAAACTGAATTCGGTGCTGCAGTTGCTGCAGCGGAACAAGGACAACCTCGGCAAGGCGCTCGACGCGCTGGGCCCGTACGCCGCGGCACTCGGTGAACAGGTGGGCAGCGGGCCGTACTTCCAGGCCTACCTGTCGAATGTCGAAAGTATCCCGCTCAGGTCGCTGGTCGATGCGTTGGTGTGGCCGGAGCGCCTGCCGCAGGATCTGTACGACTCCTTCGGCCACCCGATCACCACCAACCCCGCCGAAACGGAGCCGCCGCGATGAACGCAGTGCGCAGACTCGCCAAGGTGCCGCGCTGGGCGCAGATCGTCGCCGCCGTGGTGGTGATCGCCCTGATCGGATGGCTGATCTACGGGGTCGTCGCCGATATCGGCAAGAAGCACATCACGGCGTACTTCCCCTCGACCAACGGTCTGTACGCCGGTGACGACATCCGGGTGCTGGGTGTCGAGGTCGGCCGGATCGACAAGATCAAGCCTGGTAAGGACCAGGTCGAGGTCGATATGACCGTCGACCGCGGCGTGGACGTTCCCGCCGACGCGAAGGCCGTGCTCGTTTCCCCGAACCTGGTCTCGGCCCGGTTCGTCCAGCTGGCGCCCGTGTACACCGGCGGGCCCAAGATGGCGAACAACGGCCGGATCCCGATCGAGCACACCGCCGTTCCGGTGGAGTGGGACGACATCAAAAAAGAGCTGACCGAATTGTCCAAGGCGCTCGGACCGGTCGGTGAGGACAAGCAGGGCTCGTTCGGCCGGGTCATCGACACCGCGGCGAACAACCTCGGCAACGGCAATGCCCAGGCCTTCCGCGACACTCTGCAGGAGCTGTCGCACACCCTCAACACGCTGTCCGACGGGCGGACGGACCTGTTCGGCAGTATTCGCAATCTGCAGCAGTTCGTCGACGTGCTGTCCAAGAGCAATGAGCAGATCGTGCAATTCGGTGGCCGGCTGGCCTCGGTCTCGTCGGTGCTGGCCGATACCTCGAACGATCTCGGCGCGGGACTGGACAACCTCGATTCCGCGATCGGTGACGTCAAGCGGTTCCTCGACGAACGCGGTGGTGCCCTGACCGAGAGTGTGCAGCGGCTCAGCGATGTGACCCAGCTGCTCGCCGACAAGCGCGGCGATATCGAGCGCGTCCTGCACGCCGGCCCCACCGGCCTGGTGAACTTCTATCAGATCTACAAGCCCGCGCAGGGGTCACTGGCCGGTGCCGTCACCGGTACGAACTTCGCCAACGCGTCGGCCTTCCTGTGCGGTTCCGTCGAGGCCATCGAGGCCGACCAGTCCGACAAGTCCGCGGCGCTGTGCAGGCAGTATGTGGCGCCGGTGATCAATTCGCTGATGATGAACTACCCGCCGATCCTGGCGAATCCGGCCTCGTTGCAGACCGCGTTCCCGCAGCAGCTCACCTACAGCACACCGGATCTGGCCGAGCGCGTGAATACCGCCCCGCCGAGCAGCGTGCCGAACGGCATCGCGGGTCTGGCCATCCCAGGAGGTCGTTGATGCGTAACCGTCGCAGGCGGATAGCGGCCGTCGCCATCGGCGTGGCCGTACTGATGGGTGCCACCGGATGTGAGTGGGACGGGCTGAACTCGGTATCGATGCCGGGTGCGGCCGGAACCGGCGAAGGTGCGTGGAAGGTGCGCATCCAGATGCCGAATGTGACCACGCTGACCCGTAATTCACCGGTTCAGGTCGCCGACGTGACCGTCGGATCGGTGAGCGGTATCGAACTCGAGGGCTGGCACGCCCTGGTCACCGTGAGTCTCGACAAGGGTGTGAACCTGCCCGCGAACGCGGTCGCCCGGATCGGGCAGACCAGTCTGCTGGGCAGCAATCACGTCGAGTTGGCGGCCCCGACCGTTGTGCCGCCGCAGGGACAGCTGAAGAACGGCGATCTGATCCCACTCGATCGGGCGGGTACGTACCCGACCACCGAGCAGACGCTGTCGTCGCTGTCGGTGGTGCTCAATGGCGGCGGAATCTCGCAGCTGGAGACGATCACCCACGAGCTGAACGCCACCTTCAACGGCCGGGAGGACGCGATTCGCGACCTGCTGCCGCAGCTGAATCAGCTGACCACGACGCTCGATCAGCAGACCGGCGACATCATCTCGGCGATGGGCGGGCTGGATCGGTTCGGTGGCGCGCTGGCGCAGGAGAAGGACAAGGTGGCCGATGCCATCACCAAGATCCACCCGGCGCTCACCGTACTGGCCGACAAGCGTGAGAATGTCACGAAAACCATTACGGCCCTGGGCGATCTGAGTGGTGTCGTGCAGCAGGTGATCGCTCAGAGCGGTGACAACCTGAAGGCGAACCTGGCCAATCTCTGGCCCACGCTGCAGACTCTCGCGAACACCGGTGACCGGCTCGCCTCGTCGCTGCAGTTGCTGCTCACCTTCCCCTTCCCGATCAAGGGCATCAACAAGGCGATCAAGGGTGACTACATGAACCTGTTCGTCACCTACGACCTGACCAGTGCGCGCATGGACTCCAATTTCCTCACCGGCACCCCGCTGGGTGGCAAATTCGGTGGCGTCCAAGCGAAATACGGTGTCGAGGCGGCCTTGGGCACGATCGCCGGCACCGCCGGTGAGAAGGGCGATCCCGTCCAGGGACCGTTGCAGCCGCCGCCCCCCGGTCCCGCGATTCCCGGGTTGCCGCCGATTCCGGGCCTGCCCGCGATTCCCGGGTTGACGGTTCCGGTTCCCGTTGCGCCGCAAGGAGGTCCGGGACAGTGACACTCAGTAAATTCGTCCGGACCCAGCTCGTCATCTTCGCGATCGTGGCCGTGGTCAGCCTGGTCGTCATGTCCGCCAGCTATCTGCACCTGCCCGCGATGGTCGGTATCGGCCGCTACCAGGTCACGGTGAAACTGGCGGCCACCGGCGGGCTGTATCCGACGGCGAACGTGACCTACCGGGGTACGAACATCGGCAAGGTCCAGGATGTGAAGCTCACCCCCGAGGGGGTGGACGCGAACATGTCCATCAGCAGCAAGTACAAGGTCCCCGCCGATGTGGACGCCTATGTCAAGAGCGTGTCCGCGATCGGTGAGCAGTATGTGGATCTGGTGCCGGTGCAGAATCCGCACGGCGGAAATCTGCGCGACGGATCCGTGATTCCGGTGCAGCGCACCAGACTTCCGCAGGACGTCGGTGACATGCTCGACCAGGCCGACCGCCTGTTGTCTTCGGTCGCGGACACCAAACTGCGTGAGGTGATCGACGACGCGTTCGTCGCGTTCAACGGCGCCGGGCCGGATCTGCAGCGCTTCATCGACTCCGCGTCGCTGCTGGTGCAGGAGGCCAAGGGCAGTTCGGAGCAGACGAAGGATCTGCTGGCGAAGCTCGGGCCGCTGCTGGACACACAGAACCGGTCCGATCCGGATATCCGGGCGTGGACCCAGAATCTCGCGACGGTGACCGATCAACTGCGCGAACACGATCCGTCGTTGCGGAGCCTGATCGAGCGCACACCCTCGGCCGCGCAGAAGGTCAGCTCGACCTTCCAGGATCTGAAGCCGACGCTGCCGATCCTGCTGTCGAATCTGGTGTCCGTCGGACAGGTGGGCGTGACGTATCACGCCGGCGTGGAACAGATCCTCGTGGTGCTGCCGCCGATGATCGCGGCCCTGATGACCGCCGCGAAGAGTGGTCCGACCAAGTACGGCGCGAAGGCGGACTTCATGCTCGGCCTGAACGATCCGCCCGGATGTACCACCGGCTTCCTGCCGCCGGATCAGCGGCGTTCGGCAGCCGATTTCAGCATCCCGGACACACCGGAGCTCTACTGCAAGATCTCTCAGGATTCGAGCACCGCGGTGCGCGGTATCCGAAACTTCCCGTGCGCCGAGGTTCCTGGCAAGCGGGCTCCGACTCCGGAGCTGTGCCGTGATCCGCGCGGATACGTCCCGGAGGGTGACAACCCGCCGTTCGGCCCGCCGCAACCGGTGCCTTCGGCCGGTGAGCCGCAGGCCCCGTCCACCGATACCCATCCGGCCTCGTTCTCGAACCGATCGCTGGATCCGAGCAGCGGTACTTTCACCGGACCCGATGGCCGGACCTACCGTCAGGGGGATATCGGTGCCAACGGTTCGGGCACGGTACCGTCGAGTTGGCAGTCGATGCTGGAGCAGCAGCAGCGATGAGCGAGCAAAGCAACCACAACAGTGCGCGGTCGCGCCCGGCCGGGCGTAGCGCTATCGAGGTACTGGCATGAGTGAAACCGAATCCACGCAGACCGGCAGGGTCCGGCGGCGCGCCGGACGCCCGGCGGGTCCGCCGGTGGACGGCGACAAAGCCGATTCGAGTGTGCGTGCCACGGCCCCCGCGAAAGCGAAGCCGGACACGCAGCAAACGACTGGCGATGCCGCTCCGGCCGGGAAGACGGCCACCGCCGAAAGCAGCGCGGAGACGGTGAAGCTCACGACCGAGAAGCCCGCGGCGGAGGACACCACCGCGAAGCTCACGACGCCCGCGGCCGAGGACACCACGGCGAAAATCGCGAAGCCCGCCGAAGAGAAGACGGTGAAGCTCGCGAAGCCCGCGGCTCCGGCCGACGATGACTCCGATGCCACCGTGAAGCTCGCGACAGCCGACGCGGACGATTCGACCGTCGAACAAACCACCGCGGACGTAGCTGCCGCCGATGCCGCGGATGCGCCCGCGAAACGCAAGCTCGGCGTGCTGGGCTGGGCGGCCGCCGTTGTCGCGCTGCTGTCACTGCTGGGGCTGCTCGGATCCGGCGGCTTCTACTTCTATCACCAGCATCAGGTCGATTCGCTCGCCTCGCAGCGCGGCGATTACGTACAGACCGCCAAACAAGCCGTCCTGAACCTCACCAACATCAAGGACGACAGCGCACAGCAGGATATCGATCGGGTGCTGTCGGTGGCCTCCGGCCAGCTCAAGGAGGAGTACTCCTCGCGCAAGGACGACTACGCGAAGGTCGTGCAGCAGGCCAAGGTGAAGGCCAGCGGCGAGATCATCGAGGCGGCGGTGGAGAGCTCGGACGACCGATCCGCCAAGGTGCTCGTCGCGGCGAAGCAGACGTTGACCAACGCGGGATCTCCGGATCCGCAGCAGCGCTACTACCGCTTCCGCATCACCGTGACCCGCGACGGTGGGCACACCACCGCATCGAAGGTGGAGTTCGTGGCATGAGAAACAACCTCCGTCCCATCCTGTTCGTCTCCGCGGCGGTGCTGCTCGTGGCCGCCCTCGCGGTCGGTGGTTTCACCGGTTTCACGTACTGGTCGGATCAGCAGTCCGAGCACGCGCGCGCGGAATCGGCCGACGCGGCACAGACCACGGTGACGTCCATGTTCACCTACGACTTCAACACCGTGGACACCGAACTTCCGAAGTCGGCGAACAATCTGACTCCCGACTTCCGCAAGGATTACCTCAAGCTCGTCGACGAGGTGATCGCCAAGGGTGCCAAGGAGAAGCAGCTCACCGTGAAGGCGAGCAGCCAGGCCGCCGGTGTGGTCTCGGCCGATCGCTCGCACGCCGTCGTGCTGGTCTACCTGAACCAGATCACCACCAGCAAGGAATCGCCGCAGGGCGCCATCACACCGAGCCGGGTGCGGGTGACGTTGGAGAAGCAGGACGGGCGCTGGCTGGCTTCCCAGGTCAACCCGATCTGAGGAATTCGCTCCCGCCGGGTCTTGCCTCCCGACACCGCCCTTAAGCGAATCGAGCCGCCGCTGTTAAGGGCTCGCCCATACCGTCGACGGCACAGCGATTCCGAGGCGGGATCGGTGGTCGACTCCGGTGCGCCGAGTCGCAGATCCCCGCTGGTGAAGCGCGCCTGTATCGGACGGCCGGCGCCGTCCGGTGAATCGGCGGGTGCGGCGGAATCCGGAACGGCGGTGAGCGGCGGCCGCGACGTTCCGGCGGAGGCCAGGACCGGGATTCGGTTGTGCGCGGGCGTGGCGGAAGCGGGCGTCGGCAGCCGGATCGAAGAGGGTGTAGCCCGCCTCGGAATCGCTGTGCGATCCACATCTACCGATCGCTGTGCGATCCATATCTACCGATCGCGGTATCTGATCACTGTCTAGCGGGTTCCCGGATCCACGTCCGCATCGGTCAGCAGCGCACTACCCGCCACCCGATCCTGTGCCAGCGCGTCCAGGAACGATCGGGCCCATCGGTCCACATCATGGGCCAGCACCTGTCTTCGGAGGGCGCGCATGCGGCGGCGCTTGGTTTCCCCATCGTCCTCGATCGCGGACATGATCGCGTTCTCCACACTGTCGAGATCATGTGGATTGCACAGATACGCCTGACGCAATTCGGCTGCGGCACCGGTGAATTCGCTCAGGACCAAGGCCCCGTTGAGGCCGCTGTGCGAGGCCACGTACTCCTTGGCGACCAGATTCATCCCGTCCCGCAGCGGCGTCACCAGCATGACGTCGGCGGCCACGAAGAAGGCGACCAGTTCCTCGCGCGGAATCGGCCGGTGCAGATAGTGCACGAACGGATAACCGACACGGGAGAATTCACCGTTGATCCGGCCCACCTGGCGTTCGATGTCGCCACGCATCTGGATGTAGCTCTCCACCCGCTCCCGGCTCGGCGTGGCCAGCTGGACCATCACCGTTTCGGCCGGATCGAGCCGGCCGTCGTGCAGCAGCTCCTGCAGCGCGCCCAGGCGGATGTCGATGCCCTTGGTGTAGTCGAGCCGGTCCACACCCAGCAGAATGTTCTTGGGATTGCCGAGTTCCGCCCGGATCTGGGCGGCCCGCTCGCGCACCGAGCGCCGCCGCGACAGTTCGTCGAGTTCGGCCGAGGCGATGGAGATCGGGAATGCGCCGACCCTAACCGTGCGAAAACCGACCTGCACCACACCGAGTTTCGATCGCACACCGACCGTCCCGCGTGAAGTGGGCTGGCCGGCAAGCCTTTTCGCCAGGTACAAGAAGTTCTGCGCACCGCCGGGCAGATGGAAGCCGATCAGATCGGCCCCCAGCAGGCCCTCCACGATCTCGGTCCGCCAGGGCAGCTGCATGAACAGCTCCACCGGTGGGAACGGGATGTGCAGGAAGAAGCCGATGGTCAGGTCCGGGCGCAGCATCCGCAGCATCTTCGGCACCAGCTGCAGCTGATAGTCCTGCACCCACACCGTTGCGCCCTCGGCCGCCACCTTCGCGGTGTACTCGGCAAAGCGGCGATTGACCTCGACATAGGCGGTCCACCAGTCGCGGTGGTACTCCGGCCGCACGATCACGTCGTGATAGAGCGGCCACAGCGTGCCGTTGGAGAATCCCTCGTAGTAGTCCGACACCTCGGTGGCCGACAACGGCACCGGATACAGCTCCAGACCGTCCTCGATGATCGGATCGACATCCACATCGGGAACACCGGCCCAGCCCACCCAGGCGCCGTTGTTGTTGCGCAGCACCGGTTCCAGTGCCGTGACCAGACCGCCCGGGCTCCGCTTCCACCGCGTGGTTCCGTCCGCGAGACGCTCCAGATCGACCGGAAGCCGGTTGGCCACCACGACGAATCCGGACCCGGTGTCACCGGGTTGATTCGCTGGTGCGGATTCGGGTTCCGGCGACGTGTCTCGGGATCGATTGCTGCGGATATCGCTCGTCTGGTCCACTGCTGGATCCTCCGGTCGCCGAAAAGGCGGAGCTAGGCGTGGGATTTCAGTTATGGGTGACGCGCGACGTTGCGCGTGTGGTCGTTACTCGCCGCGTGTGCTGGGGCCGATGCCGAGCATCGACAGCAGCATCCGGCATTCGTCGGCGTCGTTGGCGTAGGCGGCCACGACGCGCTGGGCCTGCCGCGCGGTCTCGTCGGCGAGTGGTTCCAGGTCGTCGTCCGCGATCTCGTTGGCGCTCTTCGCGGCCATCGTCTCGTCCTCTCGGCTCGGGGTCGTGGCACGGCGGTACGGCTCGACCGTCGTGGTCTCGGCGCCGTGCGTTGTCAATGGTATCGGTCGTCGCGAAAACGGTCGTCGGCTCGGTGTCGACCGCCACCGAACCGCAACTGCGCACGGCGTGGCCGACCGCACAGGCGAAACGTTCGGGCGGTGTGAACCTATAACGTGGGTAGAGGCGTGTATCGCCCGTCGCACGAAATCCTCGTAGAAAGGGTCCCTGCATCATGCCGTTGGCCACGGTGAACGGAATCTCGCTCAACTACCAGGTCAAGGGGGACAAGGCCAAGGGCACCGACACCAAGGGAGCGGCCCCGCTGGTCGTGTTGATCATGGGCACCGGAAGTCCGGGCCGGGTGTGGGAGCTGCATCAGGTTCCGGCCCTGGTCGCGGCCGGATACCGGGTGTGTACCTTCGACAACCGCGGAATCGCGCCGTCCTACGAGGCCGCCGACGGAATGACCATCGACCAGCTGGTCGCCGACACGGCCGGGCTGATCGAATTTCTCGACGAGGGCCCGGCACTGGTGGCCGGCACCTCGATGGGCGCGCGGGTCACCCAGGAACTCGCCCTGGCCCGGCCCGACCTGGTGCGCAAGGCCGTGTTCATGGCCGGGCACGCGCGCATGGACCAGTTCCAGAAGACCCTCTCGCTCGGTGAACACGAACTCGACGCCTCCGGTGTGCAGTTGCCACCCCGGTACGAGGCCGCCGTCACCGCGGTGATGAATCTGTCGCCCGCCACCATGGCCGAGCCGAACTCCGCCCGCGATTGGCTGGATCTGTTCGAATTCACCGGCGGTGCGGTCTCGCCGGGAATCCGGGCGCAGCGCCGGATGGATCACGATTTCGACCGTTTGCAGGCCTACCGCGGCATCAAGGTGCCGTGTCTGGCGATGGGCTTCGCCGACGACCGGATGATTCCCGCCTATCTGACCCGTGAGCTGGCCGAAGTCATCCCCGACGCCCGATACCAGGAGATCCCCGATGCCGGGCACTACGGCTATCTGGAGCGCCCGGAAACGGTGAACAAGGTGCTCCTCGATTTCTTCGCGGGCTCGAGGTAACCACCAACGCGTAACGTCGGTCTTGCTAGTGTCGACACATCGCTCGGGGCTACGGTTCGGGTCGGTCGTTCCGGCTCGGACGCGGCGCCCCAGGAAATACGTACCCAGCGCGTTCCCGTACACAGCGCCAGTATCCAGTGAGGTGAAATGAGCACCAACCCCTTCGACGACGAGGACGGCCGCTTCTTCGTTCTGGTCAACGACGAGGAGCAGCATTCCCTGTGGCCTGCTTTCGCCGAGGTCCCGGCCGGGTGGCGAGTGGTGTTCGGCGAGGACAGCCGCGCCGCTTGCGTCGAATACGTGGAGCAGAACTGGACGGATATGCGTCCCAAGAGCCTGCGTGATGCGATGGCCGCCGACGACGCGGCCCGGCAGGCCACCCAGTCCTGATCCGCGCTCGACTACAGGGCGCGGCGCGACGGCGACCGGCGGCTGTGTGATGCCCTTCGGGGTCACACACAGCCGTCGCGGTCACGTCGGTATGTCCGCCGGTGGGAGACGTTTTTCCGGACGGCCGTTCCCCCGGTTATGATTGCCTCGCTTCTCCGCCTCCTTAGCTCAGTGGTAGAGCACCGCTCTTGTAAAGCGAAGGTCGTCGGTTCAATCCCGACAGGGGGCTCTCACAGACTGTGCCGCGTATTCGTGCAGCCGCCCCACACGGGGCTCGCAGGAAACTCCCAGGGAACGTTCAGCGCTTTCCGGGCTGCAGGAGAGACGATGTCCTGCATGAACGGTGTGGCTGGCGATCGGATCCCCGAAGCTCGGGTGCTGGTGGTCGACGACGAACCGATGATCGTCGAACTGCTGTCGGTGAGTCTGCGCTATCAGGGGTTCGAGGTGGCCGCCGCCACCAATGGCGCCGAGGGGCTGGACCGTGCCAAACAGTTCCGGCCGGACGCGTTGATCGTCGACGTCATGATGCCCGGGATGGACGGCTTCGGCCTGCTGCGCCGGCTGCGCGCCGACGGCATCGACGCACCCGTCCTGTTCCTCACCGCCCGTGACGAGGTCGACGACAAGATCACCGGGCTCACCCTCGGCGCCGACGACTACGTGACCAAGCCCTTCTCGCTGGAGGAGGTGGTGGCGCGGCTGCGGGTGATACTGCGCCGTTCCGGTCACGTGGTGCAGGAGACCAAGTCCTCACGGCTCCGCTTCGAGGACATCGAGCTCGACGACGACACCCACGAGGTCTGGAAGGCAGGGGAAGCGGTGGCGCTGTCGCCGACGGAATTCACCCTGCTGCGGTACTTCATGGTCAATGCGGGCACGGTGCTGAGCAAGCCCCGCATCCTCGATCACGTCTGGCGTTACGACTTCGGTGGCGAGGTGGGCGTGGTGGAGACCTATGTGTCCTACCTGCGTAAGAAGGTCGACACCGGGCCGGACCGGCTGATCCACACGCTGCGCGGTGTCGGGTATGTCATGCGCGCACCCAGCCGAAGCCGGTCGTCGGCGAAATGAGCGAGTCGCGTTCGGTACGCGAGCGCGGGGACGGCGGCGTGGACGAGACCGGAACGGGCGAGGAGGCCCGGACGCCGGACGACGGATCGAACGACTCCGATCGCTGGTCGGTGACCGAGGCGGATCCCGTCGAACGGACGGTGCGCCCGCGTGGCATCCGCCAGCGGTTCGCACGCAGGCTGGCGGCCGTCCCGCTGCGGGTGACGCTCGTGATCGCACTGGTCGCACTGGCCGGGCTGGGGCTGCTGGTATCCGGCGTCGCGGTCACCTCATCGATGCGAAATGTGTTGATCGACAAGGTCGATCGACAATTGTTCGAAGCTCGCATCTGGGCCTCCCCGCATCCGGACCGGCCGCCGCCGGAAGGGTTGCCGGTGCCGAAGGGCAGGGAACGGCCACCCGGTCTGTACTACGTCCGGATCGAGAATGCGAACGGTCAGAATCCATTCCTGCTCCCGTCCGGCCAGACCGTTCCGGATATACCGAGCGACCTGGGCCGGCACCCGCGGACGGTCGGAACGGTCGGCGATCCCGGAGAGCATTGGCGCGCGGTGCGTTTCACCACACCGGACGGAACCAGCACGATCGCCGTTCGCCTCACCGAGACGGAAAACATCGTCGACCGCCTGATCGGATTACAGGTCGCGGTCGGAGTCATCGTGCTCGCGGCACTCGCCGTCGTCGCCCAATTCGTGATCCGGCGCAGTCTGCGACCACTCGGTGAAGTGGAGAAGACCGCGGCCGCCATCGCCGGTGGCGACCTGCACCGACGAGTTCCGGTGCAGGGCACCAACACCGAAGTCGATCGGCTCTCGCAATCGCTCAACGGGATGCTCGCCCAAATTCAGAGTGCCTTCGCCGCCACCGAGGCCTCCGAGGAGTCCGCGCGCCGTTCGGAGGCACGCATGCGGCGCTTCGTCGCCGACGCCAGCCACGAACTGCGCACGCCACTGACCACCATCAAGGGGTTCGCCGAGCTGTATCGCCAAGGCGCACTGGCGGATCCGGACATGTTCATGGACCGCATCGAGCGTGAATCCAACCGGATGGGCCTGCTGGTCGAGGATCTGCTGATGCTGGCCCGCCTGGACGCGCAACGGCCGGTGGAGCGCCGGCCGGTCGATCTGCTGGCGCTGGCCAGCGATGCGGTGCACAATGCGCGGGCCGTCGATGCGGCCCAGCGTCCCGAGGAACCCCGACGTCCGGTGGACCTCCAAATACATCCCGGCACCGGAACTTTGGAAGTGCGCGGCGACGAGGCCCGGTTGCGGCAGGTGCTGGGAAATCTGGTCAACAACGCGCTCATCCACACTCCTGCGGACGCCGCCGTGACCGTACGACTGACTCCTGAGAAAGACAGTGTGCTCATGGAGATTGTCGACACCGGGCCGGGGCTCCCGCCCGAGGAAGCCGACCGCGTCTTCGAGCGCTTCTACCGCACCGACACCTCACGCAGCCGGGACAGCGGCGGGACCGGACTGGGCCTTTCCATCGTGCAAGCGCTGGTCGCGGCGCACGGCGGCACCGTAGCGGTACGCAGTGTCGTGGGACAGGGCACCACTTTCGCGGTACGCCTGCCCAGGGAAGGTGTTTGACGGTTGGGTTGGTTTGGCCTCGCTTCGCTCGGCGGGGACTGTGACCAGGACGCCGGTCCCGGACCCGCGCCGTGGCGGCTCGGCCAGGTCCGGTTGTCCGGGCTCAGTCCGGGACGTTCTCCTCGTGGCCGAGTTCGCGCAAGGCCTTCTTGATCTTCGCTTGCGCCTCGTCCAGCGATTCCGGGCTCGGATTCTGATCGGCGCCGGAGATGTCGAAATCGTTCAGCTCGAACGCCGGGAACACGTGCACGTGCAGATGCGGGACCTCGAGTCCGGCGATCAGCAGGCCGGCTCGCGGTGCGTCCCACGCCTTGCGGACCGCCTGTCCGATCTTCTGCGCCACCCCGTTGATCCGCGCGAAGGCGGCGGGATCCAGGTCCTGCCACTGATCGAGTTCCTGACGCGGTACGACGAGAGTGTGGCCGGGGGTGACGGGAGCGATGGTGAGGAAGCCGACGAATTCCTCGTCCTCCCACACGAACCGACCGGGGAGCTGACCGGCGATGATGGCACTGAATACAGAAGGCATGAAGCGATCATGCCTGTACGACCCGGACGCGCGCATCCGGCCCGGCGGGCGTCCGCAGGACGTGCTGGTCGAGCTGGCCGGACACGCCACGGTGCTCGGATGCTGCCCAGGGGGTGGGTACTCCCGAGACAGGTGTGCAGGGGGAGTACTGGCCAAAAGGTGTTGGCTGGATTTTTGGCCTTCGCTTCGCTCCGGCGGGGTTGGCGGCCCCTGAGTCTCGCCGTTCGGGTGCCGCTGCTTGCTCCTTCGTCGCTTGCGCAGCGGC
>NZ_JBFAUW010000025.1:0-62092 GCF_040679495.1 Nocardia sp. NPDC052254
CGGCCAATGATCCGTATCTGCATGCGGATCGGTTGCGGGGTACCGCGATCTATGTGTCGACCGGGACCGGGGTACCGGGCCCACTCGACACCCCCACCGGACCCGGAATCCACAGCAATCCGGCGACTCTGGCCGATCAGCTCCTCGTCGGCGGCGCACTCGAGACCGGCGCGGTGAGCTGCACCCGTGCCTTGCGGGACAGATTCATCGAACTCGACATTCCCGCGACCGTCGACATCCGTCCGGCCGGTACCCATTCGTGGGGGTACTGGCAGCAGGATCTGCACACGTCGTGGCCGATGTTCGCGGCGGCCCTGGATCGCTGATCCGGGCACTCAGGCCGGACGGCGCACATCGTGGTCACCGGAACCACGCGCGATCAGAGCCGAACGCAGGTACCACAATCCGGTGGTCCGGGACGGGTCGAAACCGGTGAGCTGGCCGATACGGCGCAACCGGTAGTCGATGGTGTTCGGATGGATGCACAGCTGCCGTGCCGCGCGCTGGCGGTTGAGATCGGTGCCGAAGAACACCCGCAGGGTCTCCAGTAGTTCGGGATGGGAATCCAGCGGCGCCAGCCGCGCATCGAGAATATCGCGGCCGATACCCGGGCGGGTGAGCTGATACTGCAGTGCGAGCTCGGCGAAGCGATGCACCCCGGGCCCGCGCCCCAGGCGGCGCACGGTATCGAGCAGATCGTGGGCCTGTTCGGCGGCCTCGGGCACACCGTCGGCCGCGACGGTGACCACGGCCGCGGTCAGCGGCACCCCCGCGAGCTCGGACAACCGGGTGAACAGATCGTCGAGTTCGGTTTCGGCACAAGCGTTCTCGGAGATCAGGATGGTGCCGCCGTCGACCGACAACATGGCGAGCGGATTCTCGCGCAGCAACTTCGCCAGCGCGGCCTGCACGCGGCGCAGCTTACGGCGAGCCACGACCTGCTGGTCGAGCCGCGGATGGGCCTCGTCGGGATGCGGCGGAATCCACACGGCCAGAACGCAATACCGGTCGGCGATCCGGATTCCGCATTCCCGTGCGAGTTTCGTGGTGGCGTGCCCGCCCAGCAGTGCCGAGGTCAGCGTGTGCACCGCGGTGTGATGGTCGGCGGCCTCGGCCCGCCGCTCCTGGACGTAGGCCTTGTTCACCGTGGCGGTGATCAGGTCCAGCATCTCCAGAGCGGTCCCGGTGCCCCGGACCACCAGTTCGGCATCGCTGGCGCGAGCGCGAGCGAACAGCAGGTCCAGCCCGGATTTGAAGCCCTCGTGGACGGCGTGCACCACATCCTCGATGGGCACTCCGGCGCGGCACCAGCGCGCCGCGGCGGCACGCAGCCGATCGGTGCGCTCGGGGAGGTCGCCACCGTTGACACGGCGGATCGACCAGTCCGCACAGAGCCGGGCCACCGCCGCCACCTCACCGGACATGACATCGGCGGGCAATGTGGTGAACGGTGGCACCGAGGCGCCGAGGTGGGCGACCAGTTCCCTGGCCAGGGCATGTGCGTCTCGTGGAGTCAGCGAGAACATCTGCGCCGGCTTGCCACTCTTCGACCCGATCGCGCTTGCTGTAGTCACTCGGACCTCCTTGTCACGGACCCGACCTCACGATTCGCGCGAGATCCGCCGCACCGGTGATCGAGCGATACCGACACTCCCGATCCCGGCCATATGTGTTACAACACGAAACGGTAATGCGAGTCGATGCTCACCTTCTACTCCGCTTTGCACGACTCAGCCGACCACGCACGAACACTCTCACCTGCGCAAACACTGGCCGAAGCCGATCGGAACCGAGATTTTGCGACAAAACATGGGGAACCGCTCACTTTCCGCTCCCCGTCACCGGCAACCGGCCCGGCGGCGAACTTCACCGCCGGGCCACTACCGTGCGGTCACGCACTCACGGCATGATCCGCTCCGATGACACGTCCGCGCTCGTCACCGGGGCGAAGCTCGCCGCCGGTGGCCGGCGCAGCATCCGGCCATACGTGCGCGCCGAGGCCGGCCAGGGACTGGTGATCGCGCCATTGCGATGCTTGTACCAGCTCGGCACATTCGACGACCACACCGTTCGCGCGAGCGCATCGTCCATCCACTGCTCGTAGGCCGCCATCGCGCCCGGGCGCACATCGATGGCCGGGGCGTCGATGTGGGCGCGCCAGCGCAGGCAGCGCATGATGTAGTCGATCTGCTGTTCCTTCATACCCGGATTACTGCCCGCCGGATTGAAGGAATTCGGCCCCGCGATCAGGAAGGCATTGGGGAATCCGGGCACCGCCAACCCCATGAAAGCCTTTGCCCCCGAATCCCATTGCTCGTGCAGCAGCAGACCGCCGCGCCCGCGCACGGTAATGGGCGACAGGAATTCCGCCGCCCGGAATCCGGTGGCGTAGACGATCATGTCGACGGCGTGCCGGATTCCGTCGGCGGTCTCGACGCCCTCGGGCACGATCCTGGTGATCGGCGCGGTGATCAGCTCGACATTGTCGCGGCCGAGTGCGCGATAGTAATGGGCGTCGAAGACGATTCGCTTGGCCCCGATCGGATAGTCGGGCGTCAGCCGGGCACGCAGCACCGGATCGGCCACCTCGCGTCGAAGGTGGCGCCGGGCAGCCCATTCCGCGGGCCGCGCCGTCCAGCCGCGGCGCATGATCGGCGCCAGTAGCGTGTCGGCCCCCTGCCGCAGACCCCATCGATAGGCGCGCTGCGCACCCGGCAGCCGCAGCACCGTCCGTGCCGCCGGGCCGAATTCCGCGGCGGGTTTGGGCAGGATCCACTGCGGCGTTCGCTGGAACACCCGGACCGAGGCGGCACTGTCCGACAGCGACGGAAGGCACTGCGCCGCACTGGATCCGGTACCGATCACCGCAACTCGGCACCCGGCCGGATCCGCCGCCGGATTCCACTGCGCGGTGTGGAACGACACTCCGGCGAAGTCGGCCTGCCCCGGAAGCTCGGGGATGTTGGGCCGATGCAGCTGCCCGACGGCGAAAACGACGATATCCGCTGTCATCCGGATTCCGTTCGCGGCCTTCAGTTCCCAGCGAGCCTCGGTCTCGCGATAGGTCGCCTCGGTGAGCGCGGTATCGGTGCGCAGGTGGGCCGGTAGACCGGCGTCGGCCGCCACCGCACGCAGATACTCCAAGGTCCGACGGCGCCCGGGATATCGGGTGCGGGTGCTGCGATACGGCGCGAACGAGAAGGAATACAGATGGGCCGGCACATCGCAATTGCAGCCCGGGTAGGTATTGTCCCGCCACACCCCGCCCAATTCCGGCGATTCCTCCAGGATCAGAAAGTCCTCCATGCCGGCGCGGCGTAGCGCCGCTCCCATGCCGATCCCCCCGAATCCGGATCCGACGACGACCACTGTGCTGTGCAAGCTCCGTACCACCTCCGTGTGCGATGAGACGTTCAGTAACCGGTCAGCAACCTTACGTTGCAAGGTAGTCAATTCCTAAATGACCGACTCCCGAGATCGAAACGCCGACGACCCAGCCGATCTCAGCATGGCCGACATTCCAGATTGAACGCATGACCAACGCAGCGTGCGCACATCCGCGAAATACCCCGACCATCTGGACCGAATGACAATCCGACCACTTCACGAGCAGGAAGTTGCGACACAGCACACTTTCAGCAATTTTCGCCTGCGCGGGACGATGCGAGCCCCCAGCCGGACCGGGCACCGATGCGGGACCGGCGCCACCGCTGCGCCGGACGGCGGTACGGTCACATGCGAATCCGCGAACAGCGTTGGCACACAGGGCCGAATCCCGACCACGCGGCCGCCCGGAGGCGCTCCGGCCACACGCGCGTTCGCAACGGTGTCCGAATCATCGGTTCCCGCAAGGTGTTCCATCCCGCGAAACGGGCGGCGAGTCTATACTCGCGTCATTCACACCTACGAACGATCTGCCGCGCGTTTCGGCGGCATCCACATTCCATGGGAGCTCAGCGCAGATGGCACACGAGGATCCGGTACAGATCCGCACGGACATCCCCCACTCCGCGCGCATCTGGAACTTCTGGATGGGCGGTAAGGACAACTACGAGGTCGACCGCACGGTCGGCGAGGCCAGTCTGCAGATCGATCCGGGCATCGCGACCATGGCGGTGCAATCGCGACAATTCCTGATCCGCGCGGTCCGCCATCTCACCGAGGAGGCCGGTATCCGGCAGTTCCTCGACATCGGCACCGGGCTGCCGACGATGCAGAACACCCACGAGGTCGCACAGGGTATCGCCCCCGAGGCCAAGATCGTCTACGTCGACCACGATCCACTGGTTCTGGCCCACGCCCGGGCACTGCTCACCAGTACCAGCGCCGAGGGCGTCACCACCTTCGTCAATGCCGACTTCCACGAGCCCGAGAAGATCGTCGCCGAGGCACACGCCGTCCTGAATCTGAACCTGCCCGTCGCGGTGATGTTCATGGGCGTTCTGGGGCACGCGCACAGCTACGAGGATGTACTGCGGATCGTGCGCACCGTCATGGCCGCGGTGCCGCCGGGCAGTTATCTGGTGCTGTGGGACGGCACCGACGACAGTCCGGCCTATGTCGACCTGTGCGCCGAGTACGCGAAATCCGGTGGTACACCGTATTCTCCGCGCACGCGGCAGCAGATCGCCGACATCTTCGACGGGCTCGAACTCATCGCCCCCGGCTACAGCTGCATCACGGACTGGCGGCCCGATTCCAGCGAGGTCGGGCAGACCGCCGATATCGCGGCCTTCGGAGGCGTGGCCCGCAAATCCTGACCCGCCACCGGGTACACGGTCGTCCCGGCGTCAATCCACCACTGCCGGGGCGGGCTCCGGGGCGTCGGGCACCGGTTCGGACGCCACCTCCGGTTGGCGGCGTTCGCGGCTCGGCGCCCAGAATCCCAGAATCACCGCGACAGCCAGCGTCAGCAGACCCAGCACCAGGGTGGCCTGGTGCAGACCGTAGGCGAAGGCCGATTCCGCATGCGCGGCAAGGGGTTGCGCTTGCGGGCCGAGACGGTCGGTGACCTCCAGCGCACCCGCCAGCGAACTCGTCACCGGTCCTCGGATCTGTTCGGGAATCGCGTCGGCGATCTCGCCGATACGGCGGGTGTACCCGGCGGCGAGCAGGCTCCCGGCCAGTGCGATACCCAATGCCGCACCCATCTCCCGGGCCGCGTCGTTCACCGCGGCGGCCACACCCTGCTTGTCGTCGGGGGCGCCGTCGACGATCGCCGCGGTCGCGGGTGCGGCCGACAATCCGAGCCCGGTGCTCAGAATCAGCAACGGCCACAACACATCGACGAACGTGCTGTCCGCGGTGAGCCGGGACAGGCACAGCAGTCCGATGCCCACCACGGCCACGCCCACCGTGGTCGGCAGTCGCAGTCCGTACCGCTGCGCGAGCCACGGCGAGATCAGTGACAGCCCCACCATCGGCACGATCATCGGTGCCATCGCGACCGCCGACACCAGCGGCGAGAAGCCGAGAATCAACTGGAAGAACTGCACGATCACCATGAACAGGCCGAACGAGACCAGGAACTGCACCGCGACCGACACCGTGCCCGCACCGAAACCACGCACCGCGAACAGGCGCACATCCAGCAGCGGCTGCTCGACTCGAAATTCGATCAACGCGAAGGCCACACCGACGGCCGCCCCCGCGACGACCGTGCCCAGCACCACCGGATCGGTCCAACCACGTTGCGGCGCTTCCAGAGCCGCCACGACGATCAATCCCACCGCGGCCGCGCCCGTCACCGCACCCCACGGGTCGAAACGGGCCCGCACACCGTCCTGCGATTCGGGCACCGTGCACGCGGCGATCGCCAGCGCCGCACCCGCCGCCGCCATCGCCACCATGATCGACAGCCACGACCAACGCCACAGCAGCACCCCGGATCCGAGGATGCCGAAGACCGCACCGGCGCCGACCGTGCCGGCCCAGATTCCCACGGCCACATTGCGACGTTCCGGTTCCACCCCGGCGGTGAGCAGCGACAGTGTCGACGGCATCACCAGTGCCGCACCCACTCCCGCCAGTGCACGCGAACCGATCAGCCAGCCGGGACCGGCCACCAGCAGCGGCACCGCGGAGGCGACCGCGAAGACGATGAGCCCGGCGATCATGACGATCCGCCGCCCGTAACGGTCACCGAGTGCGCCCGCGGGCAACACCAGACAGGCCAGGGCGAGGGTGTAACCGTCGATGATCCAGGTCAATTGGGACTGCGTCGCACCGGTCGCCGCCGCGATCTGCGGCAACGCCGTGTAGAGCGCCGCCATCGAAGCGATGACCAGGGCGACCGCCAGACACGACACCACCACCACCCATCGGGTCCGCGCGACGACGGGTTCGGTCATGGTCGCGTTCATCCCGCCTCCAGAAACGATACTGACAGTAGCGCTATGCTACTAAAAGTAGCGTTTCTGTCCATTCGGCCACCCGATCGCGCGGAGGGAGAATCCTGTGGTGATGACCACACCGAGCGCCGCGATCGATTCCGGCGACGATCCGCGCAAGGTCCGTTCGCGACGGCGGTTGCTGCAGGCGGCGACCGAGCTGTTGCGCGAGGGCGGCCTGGACGCGGTCACCATCGATGCGGTCACCCGCCGCTCCGGCGTCGCCCGGACCACTCTCTACCGGCACTTCGACACCGTCACGCGGCTGCGCACCGCGACCCTCGAGGAATTGCTGCCGCCCGTGGTCGAGATCCCGGCCGGCGGCGATCTGCGCGAACGGCTGATCGAATTGCTCACCCGCCAGGCGGACCGGATCAACGATGTCCCCGTCCACCTGACCACCCTCGCCTGGCTGGCCACCGCGGACTCCGAACCCGATGCCGACGGCATCCGGGCCGGATCACTGCGAGCGCACCTCATCGACAACTACCGGCGGCCGTTCGACGAACTGTTCGGCGAACCGCAGGCGCGCGCCCTGCTCGGCGGCCGGGACCTCACCGCCGTCCTGGCTCAGCTGTTCGGGCCGATCGTGTTCGTGCGGCTCGCCGGAATCGGACGTGCCGATCGCGCCGACTGCACCCGGATCGTCGACGATTTCCTCGCCGCCTGCGCCGCGCGCGGACTCGGCTGAGCACACCGGTTCACCTCCCCTCCACCGCTGACGCGGCCCGCGCCACGGCATGGAACAGAGTCGTCAGATGGTCGATCAACACCCCACGTTCGATCGCCAATTCACCGGTGCCGAAGGCGAACAGCACATCGGTCCAGCCGCCGATGAGCAGGAAGGCGGCCGTGTCGAGCAGTCGCGGATCGGGGCGGCCCGCGACGGCCGCATCCGCCTCGAGATAGGGCCGGATCGCCGCCACCGACCGCAGTACCAGCGCCTGCCGACGCGCACGCAGCGTGGGTTCGGCGGCCGTGTGCAGAATGCGCAGCAGCCGCGGGTCGTCGACGAAGGCATCGACCAGGATCGCCATGGCCTGCTCCGGCAACGCCGGTGACCGCATCCCGGCCAACTCCGTGACCCGCTGCACCACTTCGCTTTCCAGGCGATCGACCAGCCCGTCGAACAGGGCGTCCAGATCGGCGAAGCTCTCGTAGAAGTACCGCGCGTTCAAGCGTGCCTCGCGGCAGACCCGCCGGACGGTCACCGCCGCGAGCCCTTCGGTGTCGAGCAGATCGAGCGTGACATCCAGCAGTCGCTCGCGCCGCGTCACCCGGCGGTCGGTGAAATCGACTCCCCCGTAGCGCTGACGTGGGCGTTCGGGGCGGCTCATCGGAACAGGTCACCTCCTGGTAGCAGGTCGGCCATTGCGAAGGTACCCGCACCGGAATACTCTGGCAACGACTGTTACCAGAGTATGGAGGTGCCGGTGATGGCCGAGATCGCCGCCACAGAACCCCTGCCGCCGGGAACCCCGCTGCGCGAGTTCGAGACGCTGCGCACCGAGTACGACTACGAACTCGACGACGAGTTCGGCACCCCACCGGCCGGGCTGCGCGGCACCCTGTACCGCAACGGCATGGGGCGCTGGGAATCCGGCGGTTCACCCGTGGGCCATGTCTTCGACGGCGACGGCATGCTGTCGATGTTCGACTTCGGCGGTGGCCGGGTACGGTTCCGCAATCGCTATGTGCGCACCACGCACTATCTGCGCGACAAGCCCGGGCACGGACCGGCCGGGCGCAATACCGGCACCCTGCGCGGCCGGGGCGGGTTCGCGGCCAATGCCTTCCGGTGGCCACTGTCGAATCAGGCCAATACCAATGTGGTGCTGCACGCGGGTGAGCTGCTGGCGCTCTGGGAGGGCGGCAAGCCACATTCGATCGATCCGGATACGCTGGCCACCAACCGGATTCACGATTTCGACGGCCGGTTGCGGGGTTTCGGATCGTTCTCGGCGCATCCCAAGATCGATCCGCGCACCGGAGAGCTGTTCAACTTCGGCACCGCCTTCTTCCCGATCCCGGGGCTGGTGGCCTATCGCGTCGACACCCGCGGCACCCTGCACCGGCTCGCGCGCTGGCGCACACCGGTGCCCCGGCTCAATCACGATGTGGGGCTCACCGAGAGGTATCTGGTGTTCGTGATACCGCCGATCGTGACCCGTCCCGCCGCCATGCTGCCGGTGCTGGCAGGTCTGCGGCCACTGGGCAGCGCGATCGGATTCCGGCCGGAGCTGGGCACCGAGATCGTGCTGGTGCCGAGATCAGGCGGCCGCCGCATCCATCTGCAGACCGAGGCGCTGCTGCACTTCCACATCGCCAACTGCTACGACGACGGCCACGACACCGTCGTCGAACTGATCCGCTACCGCACCGATTTCGACACACTGTGGGACAACTTCCATGGCGGATTCCGTTCCGTGGCACCCGCTCCGGTGGTCGGCGGTCCGCTCACCCGGTTGCGCATCACCCGTTCCGGGCGGGTGCTGCGAGAGGACCTGTCGGACGGGATATCGGAGTTCCCGCAGATCGATCCCCGCGTCACCGGCCGGCGCAACCGCTACTCGTATTCCGTCGGTGTTCCGCACCTGCGGGCGGTGGCCGGTGGCACCCGATATCTGGCTACTCCCGCCGGGATCACGGTGCGCGATCATGACGAGAACAGCGAGTCGACCTATGAGATACCGGGATACGGATCGGCCTGCGAGGCCGTGTTCGCCCCCCGCGAGGCCGGTGCGCCCGAGGGCGAGGGCTGGCTGCTCACCGTCGAATACGTACGCGCCGAACATCGTTCGCGGCTACTGGTTCTCGATGCGCGCCGGCCCGACCGCGGGCCGGTCTACATCGGGGGACTTCATCACCACCTGCCGCTGGGACTGCACGGGATGTTCGTTCCGGAACGAACCCGAACCCGGCGTTCCCGCTGATCCCCTCCCCCGAGCCGCGGGCGGCGATCCGTTCCGCGGGGACACGACGGCCGATCGCGTCCGGCGCCGCTCGCCGGATCAGCCGACGGCCGATGCGGTGGCCCGCCGCGGGATCGGGTCGAGGCTCGCGCGGTCCAGACCCAGGTGGTCGCGCAGGGTGCTGCCGGTGTACTCGTTGCGGAACACGCCGCGCCGCTGGAGTTCCGGAACCACGAGATCGACGAAGTCGTCGAAGGTTCCCGGTGCCTGGGCAGCCGACAGAATGTAGCCGTCGGCCTCGCCACCGTGGAATCCGGCCTCGATCTCGTCGGCGATCTGCGCCGGTGTGCCCACGAACTGCGGCAGCAGTACCCCCTGGGCATACAGCTTGCCGATATCGCGCAGCGTGAGGTTGTCGCGGACGCTGAGCCGGCGGGCCACATCGAACAGTCCCTGGGTGCCGGGTACGACCACGTCCTCGATCGGTGCGTCGAGGTCGTAGCGGGAGAAATCGTGGTCGGTGTGCACCGACAGCGTGATCAGGCCCGACACCGGATCGGCGAGCTCGTTGTGGAAGGCCTGCTTCTCGCGCGCGATGGCCTCGGTCTCGCCCACGAACGGCACGAAGGAGGGGAAGATCTTGACCTGGTCCGGGTCGCGGCCATAGTCGGAGACACGGGATTTGATGTCGTCGTAGTAGGCACGCCGGCCCTCCGGCGTCGGATCGATCTCGAAGATCGCCTCGGCCCAGCGGGCCGCGAAATCCTTACCGACGGGCGAGGATCCGGCCTGGATGAGCACCGGCCGGCGCTGCGGCGAATGCGGGACGGTCAGCGGCCCGCGGGTCTTGAACCAGGTTCCGGCATGGTCGACCACGTGCACCTTGTCCGGGTCGGCGAAGACTCCCGACTCCTTGTCGCGCACGAGCGCGTCGGGATCCCAGCTGCCCCACAGTTTGTGCGCCACCTCGAGGAATTCGTGCGCGCGGTCGTAGCGCTCGTCGTGGCCGAGATGGTTGTCGAGCCCGAAGTTCTGCGCCTCCGCCTGATTGAGCGAGGTGACCACATTCCACCCGGCCCGTCCACCGGACAGATGGTCCAGCGTCCCGAAGATCCGCGCGACCTCGTAGGGGTGGAAGTACGTGGTGGACTTGGTGATCGCGAGCCCGAGCCGGTCGGTTGTCTCGGCCAGCAGCGCCGCCACCAGCGACGGATCGATGGTCGCCGAGGCCTGGGTGCCGCTGCGCAGCGGCACCCGGATGTCGTCGCCGTAGCGCACCGGCGTGGCGAGCAGATCGGCGAAGAACAGGAAGTCGAATTTGCCACGTTCCAAGGTTCGGGCGACCCGGCGATAGTAACCGGGGCCCAGGTAATCGGTCTCCGAGCCCGGATGCCGCCACGCCGCGTGCGAATGTGTGACGTGTGAGGCGATCAGAAAGCCGGCCAGATGCAATTCCCGTGACATGGCCACCAGCCTCCGGCACCGGCCGCCCCGCGTCAGTGGTTGCGATCAACGGGAATCGAAGATCGGCGCCCCACGATGCTCGCGCCGCGGGCACCGATACCGCGATCGCGAGCCGCGCGGGTACCGACCGCACGACGACCCGGACACCACACGAGATAATATAACGCTCGTACGGTTATATCTCCGGCGATGGGAGCGATGCATGTGGGATCCCGAGAAGTACCGTAGCTTCGGCGACCATCGGTCTCGCCCGTTCTTCGAACTGATCGACCGGATCGATGCCGAGCAGCCCCGGCGCGTCGTCGACCTCGGATGTGGTCCCGGGCATCTGTCCGCCGTACTGACCGCACGCTGGCCCGGCGCACACCTGGAAGCCTTCGACTCGTCGCCTGAAATGGTCGCCGCGGCAAGGGAACTCGGAGTCGAGGCCGAGGTCGGTTCCGCACAGGATTGGCATCCCGCACCCGATACCGATGTCGTGGTCGCGAACGCGGTTCTGCAGTGGGTACCCACCCACGTCGAACTCCTACCGGAATGGGTCGCCGCACTGCCGGCCGGCGCCTGGCTGGCACTGCAGGTTCCCGGCAATTTCGACGCACCCTCCCACGAGGCCATCCGGGAACTGGCCGCCCGCGAGGAATGGCGGCCGCACCTGGCCTCGACCGGCATCCTGCAACCCCGCGACGTCCTCGATCCGGAGGGATACGCGTCGGTGCTGACCGCGGCCGGTTGCACCGTCGACGCCTGGGAGACCACCTATCTCCAGCGATTGAGCGGCGAGGATCCCGTGCTCGAGTGGGTGAGCGGAACGGCCCTGCGCCCCGTCCGCAACGCACTCGACGATGCCGGCTGGGCTCGCTTCACCACCCAGCTGGCGCCGCTGCTCGCCACCGCATACCCACGCCGTACGGACGGCACGACCTGGCTGCCCTTCCGCCGGGTCTTCGCGGTGGCCCGCAAACTCGGCTGAGCCGCCGTTCGACACGAAGCGCCCATCGGTCAGAGGGCGACAATCCGGCAGGTCCGCCGACGCACCGATCCGCCCGGTGCGACCTGGCCCAGGTGGTCAGCGTATCGGCGAGATCCGGCCGGCCGCTGGGAAACCTGCGGCCGCACAGGATCACAGTCCCGGCCGGCCCACATCTCACACCGGTGTCGTGCCCGCTCCCGTCGGTGCGGACCACGGAAGCCGCCGCGGTCAGCGGCTGCGCTTACCGCCCCCGGCACGCGAGAAGCCGGCCCGGCCTCCGGTACTACCGGCAGCGACGACGCCGTGGCCACGTCCGCCTGCTCCACGAGCCTTCGGTGAACGGCCACCGGCAGTGCTCACCGAACGATCACCGCCGGGGCGCTCGGAACGACCGCCGGCAGAGTTCTGGGAACCGTCACCGCCGGAGCGCTTCGAACGAGCACCCACATCGCTGCGACGTTCACCACCGTTGCCCGCGAAACCAGCACCGACCGGGCGCCTGGAACGACCGCCACCATCGCCGCGCCGACCACCGGCAGCGCCCACGCCATCGGCACCGCCCTTCGAGCGACCACCCGCGTCCGGGTGCCGACGACCGCCGGCAGGACTCTCGGAACGACCGCCCACATCGCTGCGACGGCCGCCCGCGGCGCCGTCACCGGCGCCACCCGCCGACCGACCGCCGCGACCGCCACCTGCCGATGTCTTGCCCGCACCGCTCTGCGCGACGCGACGGCGAGGCCTGCCCGCGCGCGAAGGCCCCTGGCCCGCAGCCTTGTTCGTGTCGGCCGAGATCACCGGCGCCACGGGGCGACCGGCAACCGGTGGTGCGACGTCACCCACGAGTTGCGACACCAGCGGGGAGTCCAGCGACACACGCTGCGTCGCCGCATCGATCCCCGCCTTGCGCAGCAGGGCCGCGACGTCACCACGATCCGCGGGCAGAACCAGCGTCACCACGTCACCGGTGCCGCCCGCTCGCGCGGTACGTCCCGAACGATGCAGGTACGCCTTGTGTTCCGCGGGCAGGTCCACATGCACGACGAGTTCGACGTCGTCGACGTGCACACCGCGAGCGGCCACATCGGTGGCGACCAGTACCTTCGCGGCATCGCCCGCGAACGCGGCCAGGTTCCGGTCGCGCGCATTCTGTGCCAGGTCACCGTGCAGATCCACGGCGGCGATGCCGCCGTCCCGCAACTGTTTCGCGAGCCGGCGCGCATTTCGTTTGGTGCGGGTGAACAGAATTCGCCGGCCCGAACCGGATGCGAGCCGATGGACGAGCTCCTTCTTGGCGGTGTTGTCCGGTGATTCGAGAATGTGGTGTGTCATCGTCGCCACCGGAGTGTCGGCCGCACCCACCGAGTGCCGGACGGCCCCCGGCAGAAAGCGTTCGACCAGGCGATTGACGCTCTTGTCGAGGGTGGCCGAGAAGAGCAGGCGCTGACCCCCGGCGGGCGTCGCCGCCAGGATGCGTGTGACGGGGGGCAGGAATCCGAGATCGGCCATGTGGTCGGCCTCGTCGATCACGGTGATCTCGACGGCGTCGAGTGCGATGAGCCCCTGCTTCATCAGGTCCTCGAGCCGGCCGGGGCAGGCGACGACGATATCGGGACCACTGCGCAGCGAACGCACCTGACGCTGTTGTGGCACACCGCCGAAGATGGTGATGACCTTCAACCCGAAGGCCGCGGCCAGGGGTTCCATCGTGGCCGCGATCTGGGTGGCCAGCTCCCGGGTCGGTGCCAGGACCAGCCCGACGGGGCGATTGGGCGCGGGCCGCCGTCCGGTGGCGCCGAGCCGGTCGATCACCGGAATCGTGAAGGCGAGCGTCTTACCGCTGCCGGTGCGGCCACGGCCGAGGAGGTTACGGCCGGCGAGTGAATCGGGCAGGGTGTCGGCTTGGATCGGAAACGGAGCGGTGATGCCTGCGTCTGTCAGCGCGCGGGTGAGCGGGGCGCTGACACCGAGCATGGCGAACGACGGAGAAACAGTATTCATGAAGTGCGGTGGTGCCTTTCGGGCATAGGGTCGTTCCGCTCCCGGCTCAGGACCTCTGGTCCGCGGGAGCACGACATGGCGAGATTGCCGAGAGGCAAAATCGATCGCCGTAGGAGTAGCGCGGCAACGCGGCAGAGCCGGTCGCGCAATTGATGCCGTCTTACGACGCTGGACGGGGCCTCGGCCTCGTCCCGGCATCGACAGCCCGAGGGGCTGTCGTGTTGCTACAAAGTCTACCCGACAGAATTCCCCCCGGCCCGCCCCCCTTCGGTAACCTTGATCTCAATTGGGAGAATGGGGTTCTTGAGATGGCGACTTTCGTACTGGTGCACGGCGGCGGTCACGGCGGCTGGTGCTATCAGCGGGTGGCCCGGCTGCTGCGCGACGATGGGCACGAGGTGTACGCGCCGAGCCTGTCCGGGCTGGCCGACCGCGCACATCTGCGCCTGAGCGGAATCGGGCTGGAAACCCACATCCGGGATATCGCGGGCCTGATCGAACACGAGGATCTGCGTGATGTCGTGCTCGTCGGGCACAGCTACGGCGGGATGGTGATCACCGGCGCCGCCGACCGGGTCGTGGAGCGGATCGGCGGGCTGGTCTATCTGGATGCGGCGAATCCGGTCAACGGGCAGTCCCTCGTCGACGTGGCGGGCCCGATCATCACCGTGACCCGAGAATTCGGTGAGACCGTCGACGGAGTCGAGCTGGTCCTGGCGCCCACCCCGGATGCCGGAATGCTCTACGGCGTCACCGATCCGCGGGACCTGGCCTGGATGCAGACCCGGCTCAGCGCCCACCCCTGGCGATGTTTCGAGGACACCCTCGACCTGCGCAACGAGTCGGCGCTGTGGCGATTGCCGCAATACCACATCGTGTGCACGTCCACCCTGGCCACCCGAGATCCCGAGCTGGTCGCAGCGGCCAGAGGCCAAGGGCGGCTGTGGGACATCGACACCGGTCACGATCTGATGATCACCGAACCCCGGGCGGTCACCGACGCGCTACTGGACATCGCCGCCCGATGAGGACCGAGCGCGCCCGCTCGGCGCTCGTGGTGGCCGCGGAATGAAATACGCTGTGCGCTGCTGATATTCGCGATATCCGGGGCGATCTCCCATGAAGTTCTCCAGCAGGCGGGCACCCGATCCGCGGATCAGCAGATAGGACATCACCATCGGCCCGAACACGGTCAGCACACCCGGCCAGACCGCGGCCGCGATCAGCCAGATGCCCCACCACACGCAGAAGTCGCCGAAGTAGTTCGGATGCCTGGTCCACGCCCACAGGCCGCGGTCCATGATCCGGCCGCGATTCGCGGGATCGGCCTTGAACAGGGCCAGTTGCCGGTCACCCACGGCTTCGAAGAACAGCCCGGTGCCCCACAGCAGGACGCCCGCCACGGCGGGTACCCAGCCCAGACCCCGGATCGGGCCGGTCACCGCGGAGATCTGGATCGGCATCGAGACGATCCACTGCAATACGCCCTGGAGCACGAAGACTCGCGTGATCACCACGGCGGCGGAATGGCCGTGCCGGTCGAGCAGATCCGTGTACCGCGGATCCTCACCGTGACCGGCGGTGCGACGCCCGATGTGCAGGCTCAGCCGCAGCCCCCAGATCGCGGTCAGGATCAGCACGACGATCCGTCGCGACACCGATCCGTCACCGACGATCGCGGCGACGGCGGCCACCGCGACGAACCCCGGGCCCCATGCCACGTCCACGACGTTGTACCGGCCGATCCGCCGGCCGATCAGGTAGGCCACGGCCTGTACGACGGCGAGCGCCACCGCGGCGGCGGCCCAGACCTCGATCTGCGTTGTCCAATTCATCGGGCCCGCACCGCCTGTCCGATATTCTGCGCCGTCATCTCTGTTCCTCCGATCGGGCGACAACGATGTGCTCGACGTCGAGATAGCCGGATCGGAACCCGGCCTCGGAGTACGCCAGATAGAACTGCCACACCCGGCGGAAAGTGGCGTCGAAGCCGATCGCCGCGACCCCTTCCGCGCCGGCATCGAACCGTTCCCGCCACAGCCGCAGCGTTTCCGCGTAGTGCTCGCCGAAGCCGTACCGCTGCCGAACTCGCAGTCCGGCCGCCGCGGCCGTCTGCTCGATCGCTTCACCGGAGGGCAGGAATCCGCCCGGGAAGATGTACTTCTGGATCCAGGTGTAGGTGTCGCGGGTGGCGAGCATCCGGTCGTGCGGCATCGTGATGGCTTGCAGTGCGATGGTTCCACCCGGCGCCAGGCGATCGCGCAGGCTCCGGAAATAGGCCGGCCAGTACCGGTAGCCGACCGCTTCGATCATTTCCACCGAGACGATGGCGTCGAATTCTCCTCGCACATCGCGGTAATCGCACAGCTCGATCTCGACCGAATCGTCCAGCCCCGCCGCGCCGACCCGTGCGCGCGCCAGCTCCAGCTGCTGGGCCGACAGCGTCACCGAGTGCACGCACGCACCGCGCGCGGCGGCACGCAGGCTCAGTTCACCCCAGCCGGTACCGATTTCGAGGACGCGGGTACCGGCCCGGACCCCCGCCGCATCGAGCAGACAGTCGATCTTGCGGCGCTGTGCGTGCGCCAACCGCTCCCATGTCGCCGCCTTCGGATTCTCGAACATCGCCGAGGAGTAGGTCATCGTCTCGTCGAGAAACAGCGCGAAAAGGTCGTTGGACAGGTCGTAGTGATGCTCGATATTGCTGCGCGCGTTCACGGCGGTGCCGAGTTCGCCCTCGGGACGCGACGGCAATACGAGGTGACGCATCCGCTGGAGGGCGGCCGGGATCAATCGTGTGATCCGCCGTGCCAGCACGGTGAGAACCGCTGCCGGATCGGGCGCGGTCCACTCTCCCGCGGTGTAGGACTCGCCGAAGCCGATCAGCCCGGCGGAGCCCAGCCGGGTGAAGAAGGCGACCGGATCACGGATGATCATGCGCGGCAGCGGTTCCGCGCGGGCGCCCGCGCCGAGTACTTCACCGTCGGGGAATTCCACCCGTAGTGGCAGCCGCGCGACGGCACGCCGGAACAACCGGGCCGCCACTTCGGCGCGCACCCGGGCCACGGCTCCCGCCGGGACGGCCGGCAGCAGTTCGCTGCGGCGAGTGTCGATGTCGGAACCGGTCACGATGGCACCTTGTCTTCTGATCGGTCCCGCGGCCGCGGGACGACGGGCACTCCCCGCGCCCACAGGGTGATGCCCTGGCGGCGGATACGCGCCGCGGTGAGCCAGGGCGACAGCGGGGCACGGAGCTGGGCGCGCAGGACCGATCGTGTGGTCACCGGAACCCGATGCCCGGTGACCGATGCGACGAACGGCGGTCGTGCACTGCGCTGCAATACGATCCGCACCGCGAGCCGCTCGGCGGGTTCCGGAATACTCAGCCGATACGTTCCCTCGACCCGGTTGAATGGCGAGACCAGGAATTGTTTGGCGACTTCGACGCGACCGTGCTCGTCGGGCCGAAGCACATAGGTGTGCCGCTCACCGTAGGTGTTGTGCACCTCCGCGAGGACACATCGCAGCCGCCGGTCCGGGCCGTGACACCAGAACAGGGTGAGCGGATCGAAGACGTACCCCAGGGCGCGGGCGTTCATGAGTGCGGTGATCCGGCCGCCCGTGCAGTCGAGATCGTGCTCGGCGAGCACGGCGTCCACCCGGGAGCGCAGCGTCTCGCCCGGGCCGGACAGATGGTCCGCGGCACGGAAGTACACCAGCGGCCGCAGTGGCAGGACCGGCCGCGGAGGTTCCTCGACATCGAAATACCAGCTGTAGCTCCGGTATTCGAAGCGATTGCGCACCGGCTCGACACGCGAATGACGAATTCGCGTGACATAGAGCACCGGCGGGATCGCAGGCGTCATCGGGTCATCGCTCCCATCGCCGTGTGTTCGCCGGGCTGCGACCACCGCCCACCGATGCGCTCGGCGGCGCGCAGTCCCGACCGCGCCCCGTCCTCGTGGAAGCCCCAGCCGTGATAGGCGCCGGCGAAGGCCACCCGGTCGGTGTCGAGTTCGAGCAGCCGACGCTGCGCGGCAACCGATTCGGGCGTGTAGATCGGGTGCTCGTAGGTCATCTCGGCGATCACGCGCTCGGGCGCCACCAGCTCCGTCGTCCCCAGGGTGACGAGATAGCGGCGGTCGGTGATGTGGTCCAGTCCCATCAGGCGGGTGAGGTCGTAGGTGACCACGACACCCGACCCGTCGCCACCGTCCGGCGGCACCAGATAGTTCCACGATGCCCGGGCCCGCGGGGATCGAGGCAGGACGGATTCGTCGGTGTGCAGCCGGGCGCGGTTGACCGAATACGGCATCGCACCGAGCACCGCTCGCTCCCAGGGGCCGGGGTTCTCGAGCATCGCGAGGGCCTGACGCGGATGGACGGCGATCACGGCGGCATCGAAGCGGCGCGTCTCGTGCGCATCGGTGACGATCACCTCGTCCGGGCGTTTCGCCACCGTGAGTACCGGTGTGGCGGTGCGGATCTCGGCGATGTGCTCCGCTATCCGCTCGACGTAGCGGGCGGAGCCGCCCACCACCGTGCGCCAGCTCGGGGATCCGAAGACCGTCAGCATTCCGTGGTGGTCCAGGAAGCGGAACAGGTAGTGGGCCGGATAGTCCGCGCACAGGCGCGGATCGCAGGACCACACCGCCGCCACGAGCGGCGTCATGAAGTAGTCGGTGAAGTACTCGTCGAACCGGTACCGCCGCAGGAATCCGGAGAGGGTGAGATCGGAATCGGGCTGCTCCAGCACTTCGCGGGCGCGCCGGTGGAACCGGTTCACGTCGTACAACATGCGCAGATGCCGCGAATTCCGCAGCATTCGCCGCTCCGGGAACAGCCCGGACAACCCCAGGGCGCCCGCGTATTCGATGCCGGCGGCATCGGCCCGCACCGACATCGACATATCGGTCTCGCGCGTCGGCACACCGAGTTCGTCGAACAGGCGGACCAGTGTGGGGTAGGTGCGGTCGTTGTGCACGATGAACCCCGAGTCCACGGCGACGAATTGGCCGGGGGCATATTCGATCTCGTGCGTGTGTGCGTGCCCGCCGAGGCGGGCGTCCCGCTCGTAGAGGGTGACCCGGTCGTCGCGGGACAGCACGTATGCGGCGGTCAGACCGGCGACCCCGCTGCCGATCACCGCCACCTCGCGCGGCGGTGAGCTCTCACTCATGAGTGGCTCCTGTCATCGGGTTGCGCATCACGCGCCTTTCGATTCGGCCGCGCCGGTGATGTTGCGAGTCATCCCGCCGAAGACGATCGCGTGAAACGGCACGACAGCTTTCCAATACAGATGTCCGGCCAGGCCGTGCGGCTCGAACAGTGCGCGCTGCCGATACAGCGCACCGCCCCCGTCCACCTCGACACGGAGTTCGAGCCAGGCTCGTCCAGGAACCCGCATCTCGGCCCGCAACAGCAGCAGGCGCGGGCGCTCGATACGCTCGACCCGCCACCAGTCCAACGCCTCACCGGCGTGCAGCCGGTGCGGATCGCGTCGCCCGCGGCGCAACCCCACGCCGCCGGCGACGCGGTCGATCCAGCCGCGCAGAGACCACGCGAGCGGGAAGGAATACCAGCCGTGTGCACCGCCGATGGATTCGACCACCGACCACAGGGTCGCCGGGTCGGCGTGGCTGCGGCGCTCTCGCACGTCGACGTACAGCGAGCCACCCGACCAGGCCGGATCGGTGGGCAGCGGCGACGACGGTTCGCCCCGTGGATGATCGGCGTCCGACCATCGGGTGGGTACCTCCAGATTCCGGACCCGTGACAAGGCCAGTTCGACAGCCTGCGGATAGCTGATCAGTCCGGCCTCCGGATCTGGAATGTGTTGCGCGATGGAATGATCCGCGCATACGACGTCATTGACCAGTGACTCCATCAGCGGTACGGCAATCGCCTTCGGCACCGGTGTCACCAGATTGACCCACTGCGCCGACAACCACGGCGTCAGCACCGGCACCGGCAGAATCACCCGGCGCGGCAACCGGGCCACCCGCGCGTACTCGCGCATCATCTGCTCGTAGGTCAGCACGTCGGGTCCGCCGATGTCGAAGGCGCCGCGCACATCGGGCGGGAGTCCGGCCGCCCGGGTGAGATAGTGCAGCACATCGCGCACGGCGATCGGCTGAATCCGGTTGCGCACCCAGCGCGGAGTGACCATCACCGGAAGTCGTTCGGTGAGATATCGCAGCATCTCGAAACTGGCCGACCCCGATCCGATGATCACCGCCGCCTGCAGCGCGATCGCGGGAACCGATCCGGTGATCAGGATCCGGCCGACCTCCGCACGGGACGCCAGATGCCGCGACAACCGCTGCGCGGCCGGCGCGATCCCACCCAGGTACACGATGCGTCGAACCCCGGCCGTCGCGGCCTGCTGTGCCACCAGCATGGCCGCCCTGCGGTCGGCGACGTCGAAATCCGTCCGGGTCAGCGAATGTACGAGGTAGTAGAGCACGTCGGCGCCGCTCAACGCGGCGGCCACCGCCTCGGCGTCCAGGACATCGCCTCGCACGACCTCGACTGTGTCGCGCCATTGCGCATCGTCCAATTTCGCGGGTGTGCGGGCCATGACGCGGACGTCATGTCCCGCGGCGAGCAGCTCGGGAACCAACCTGCCACCGATATATCCGGTGGCACCGAAAACCACGCAGCGCATATCGTCTCCTGCCGTCGATTACATTCCCGGCACTTCGACAATCGGCGGCGGATAGCTCGGCCGATCGATACCCGCGCGCCACGGCCGGTGCACGTCGCCGAACAGTTCGGCCACCTCCGGCAGCCACTGCCGGACGTAGGTGCCCTCGGGATCGAACCGATCGGCCTGCCGCAGCGGATTGAGCCGCCGATTGGGCCGGGTGTCGGTTCCCGTACCGGCGACCCACTGCCAGTTCATCTGGTTGTTCGCCACATCGCCGTCGACCAGCCAGTAGCGGAAGTACTCGGCACCGCGGCGCCAGTCGACGCGCAGAGTCTTGGTGAGAAACGATGCGGTGATGAGCCGCGCGCGCCCCGGCATCCACCCGCAGGCGCGCAGCTGCCGCATCGGTGCGTCGACGATCGGGAACCCCGTACGACCGGCAGCCCAGGCATCGAAAGCCTCTGTGTCCGCACGGAATTCGACCGGACCCGGCCGATAGTCCGACCAGGCCGCATCCGGCCGGGCGGCGAGGAGCTGGTGGTGGAAATCGCGCCAGGCCAGCTGTCTGGCGAAGGCATGGCCGCCCGCATCGGACATGTCGACGCGTGAGACCACTTCCGCGGCCGACAGGCATCCGAAGTGCAGATACGGCGACAGATGTGAGGTGGCGTCCGCGGTCAGGTCGTCATTGTCCGCGGCGTAGTCGGTTACCGGGCCGGACAGCCACCGGTGCAGCAGTTTCCGGCCGGTGGTCTCACCGCCGACACGCAGCTGCGGCGAGGCGGTTCCGGTATCCAGCCCGACATCCGCGACGGCCGCACTCTCGATGTCGGGCACGCTGATTCGACGCGGCACACCGCACAGCGCGCGGCGCTGCGCTTCTTCCCAGCGCCGGAAGTACGGGCTGAAGATCGCGAAGTGGTCGCGTCCCGAACTCGGCCGGAGTGCACCGGTATCCACACTCGTCACCGATGCGCCGTGAACGACAAGGCGGCAGCCGCGGGCCGAAAGGCGCTCCCGCAGAGCATATTCGCGCCGTTGTCCGTAGTGGCTCACCTCGGCGGCGATATGCACCGTGTCGGCGCCGACCTCGGCGACGACGCGTTCGACTTCGTCGACGACCTTGCCGCGCCGCAAGATCAGCCGGCCTCCCGCGCCCCGCAACTCGTCCTCGAGTTCCCCCAGCGCGGCGGCCAGGAAGCGGAGGCGGTTCGGTGAGGTGTTCGTGCCCACGATCATCGAATCGTCGACGACGAAGAGTGGGACCACGGTATCGCCGCCACGAGAGGCGGCGGCGAGTACGGGGTTGTCGTGTATTCGCAGATCACGGGTGAACAAGGCAATGGTCGCTGTCATTGCTGGTGACCTCACAACCGGCACAGCGGGGAGATGTCGGACCTGCCCCCGGTGGTCGGGCTGGTCAGATACAGACACGGATCCTCACCGGCACCGCGCACGGCGGAGACGACATCGCGCCACTGCTGGTCGGTCAACGCCGGTTGCCGCGAGAGCACGAATCCCGAGATGCGCGCCGGATCGGTGACCAGCGCCCACGAGTAGTCGGGCCCGAGCGCGGTGACGATGTAGTTGACGGGGCCGTCGAGACTCTCCTGGGTGGGAACTCCCGGGAAGGCGACCCGCAGCTGTGCGTGCGTGCGCGCGTCCTGCACCCGCGCTGCACCACGGATCTCGTTGGCCGACCCACTCCAGGTGGTGCACGAATTGTGCACCGAGACATCACCATTCGGTAATGCGGCGTATTCGGCGCGAGTGTCCCGCGCGCACACCAGATTGAAGTACTGCGGCACGGCGGCCGACTGGTACCAGGTACCGACGTACCGGCCCAGATCCAATTCCGGCACCGGAGCGGGCCCGGCTGCCGGTACATCCGCCCCCGCCGGTACGGCCGCGGCCGTACCGACCGCGAACAACGCACATGCGGCGAAGACCGCGCCGCCGGCAATCACGGTAGCGCGGATGGAACGCCTCCGGGCACCTGCGGCGGCACGGGCCGGACGGCCGGATGCTTGCGTCGATGAACGTTCGAGCACTTGAGACTCCTCGGTCGGGTGACGCCTCGATTTCGATCGCTGGAGGTATGCTAACAGAAATTCGATGCACAAACGATGCAAGGAGCATATTCGCCGCACAGGAGGGCAGAATGGCCGCCATGCCTATCGACCCGGCATCCGAACTCGATGCCACCGGCTTTCCGATCGGTACGGTGGCAGAGCGTATCGGGATCCCCACCGCAACCCTGCGGAGCTGGAATCAGCGCTATGGGATCGGCCCCTCGGGCCACCGGCCCGGCCGGCACCGTCTGTACACCGAGGCCGACATCGCTGTCCTCGAACGAATGGTCGTGCTGGTGCGCGCGGGAGCCAGCCCCGCGCGCGCGGCATCATCGGTGCGCGCCCCCGCACCGGCCGAAGGCGATATCGCCCCTCTGCTCACCGCGGTCTTCGCACTCGATTCCGCACGGGCCACATCGCTGCTGATGAGCCACATCCGAACCTTCGGCGTGATATCCACGTGGAATCACCTGTGCCGCCCGGCTTTCGCAGACATCATGCATCGCCAGGGTGCGGGCGAGGGCTGCATCGATGTCGAGCATCTGCTCTCGTGGTGCATCACCTCGGCCCTGCACCGCGCGCTCCCACCACCACCGTCCACCGAACCCGCGGCGATCATCCTCGCCTGCACCAGCGGCGAGGCGCACGCGCTACCGCTCGAGACACTCCGCGCGGCGCTGGCAGAACGCGCCACGCCCGCGAACATGCTCGGCCCGGACGTGCCCGCCCACGCGCTGGCCGACACCCTCACCCGGACTCCCCCGCACCCCACCGTGGTCCTGTGGTCACAACAGGACTCGACCGCGCTGACCTCCGCCGTGCGAACCTGCACCGAGGCCGGCGCCCGTGTGCTGCTCGCCGGGCCGGGCTGGGCGGATGCCGCGCTGCCGCCGGATGCGACCACGGTGGACGATCTGGAATCGACGCTCAGGCAACTGATCCCGGTCACCACCTCATAGCCGCCCCGCACATCGATGCGCAATCGATGCGTATGTCAGCCGGGAGGCAACCTCACACCAGCGGCTCACCCGCCGCCTGCCGACGCCGCATATCCACCAGATACCGATCGAACGGATAGGCCCGCCACCGCTGCGGAAGCAGTCGCAGCAACCCGCCGATCCCGCGCATGACGGCCTCGAAAACACGCTGCCGGGCCGGACTCCACGACAGCCCGAGCTCATCACGGAAGCGCTGCGGCAGAAAGCCGATGGTGAAGAACCGATTCACCCGCCCGAACAACACCCGTTCGACCACCCCGTACGGACCCAGGCCGACGACCTGCTCGAGCAGATAGCGCCGCACCTCGTCGTCATAGGACACCCGCTCGAGCATGGAATCCCAGTACCGCGCGAAGCCCGCACGATCGTCGGGCCACAACCGCTCGGGGACCTGCAGAGTTGTCCCGAATCGCGCCGACTCTCGATAGAACCCGTCAAGCAAGTTATCTTCGATTCTTCCGTAGAAGAGCGCCATGGAATCAGCCACACCGCGGTAGATGCACGCCGCCACCCACAGTTGCAGGGCAGGATCGAACGCGTTGTAGCGCACCGGGCTCCCCGGTCCGGAACGGACGTGACGATGTGAGGTGTCGACGGCCTCGCGATAGGCGACACGGTCCTCGTCGGTGCCCAGCATCGCCACCGCCAGATAGGTGAGCGTGGTGCGCCCCCGCTTGCGCGGACGCAGCACGTACTGCCCGCTTTCCACGGTGCTCTCGACGACACCGCGGCCAACCGGCGGTAACCCGAGCTGCATGATCACATTGGCCGGACCGCCGAGTAGCGCCGCCGGGCCGGCCATATACCTGCGCCGCCGCTCGGCATCGAGGCCCGGCACCTCCGGCACATCGTCGGGGCGCACCTGCTGTTCCATGGCCTCTCCCTGATGAGAGTTCGAGTGATTCGACGTCTGATCGTCTCACTCGGATCGACAGTCGGCAACGGCCGACCACTCGATCGCCGGCTTTCCGAGTCCTCACAAAAGTTATTGCGTATTCTCACCACCAAGAATCCGCGCCGGACGGCGCACGAGACGGATCGAGGTTCAGGTGACAGTGTCGAGTTCTGCCCGCGAATGGGCACGCTCGGTGAGCGACACACTCGCCGCGGGGTCCGTGCTGCGCCGCCGCGGCATGATCGATCCACTGCGACCGCTGGAGCTTCTTCGCACGATGCGGGACGCCGGCACCATCGGCCCCTTCGCCACCGTGCTGGCCCACGCGGCGCGGCGCGCGCCTTCGGCACCGGCGCTGGTCGACGACCAGGGAACCCTGAGCTTCCACGACCTGGACCTGCAATCCAACGCACTGGCCCGGGCACTGGCCGCCGCCGGATTCGAGGCCGGGCACGTATTCGGCGTACTGTGCCGTGACCACCGCGGCATGGTGCTCAGCATGCTGGCCGCGGGCAAACTCGGCGCCCGCGTCGTGCTGTTGAACACCGGCTCCGCCGGCCCGCAACTCGCCGAAGTGGCGGCCCGGGAAGGGGTTCGGGCGCTGCTGCTCGACAGCGAATTCGCCGAACGGGCCCAGGCGATTCCACCGGATATCCTCCGGCTGCTGACGTGGACCGACGACGGGACACCTGCCGACGTCACGTCCATCGACGAACTCGCGGCCGCGCAGTGCGCCGATCCCGTGCCACCGCCGCGACGCCCCGGCGGCTTGGTCATCTTGACCAGTGGCACCACCGGCACCCCCAAAGGCGCACCCCGGGACAAGGTTTCGCCACTGCAGTCCGCACAGTTCCTGGACCGGGTGCCGCTGCCGCGCGACGCCACCATGGTGATGGCCGCACCGATCTTCCACGGCACCGGCCTGTCACAGTGCACGCTGGGCTGGGGGCTGGGCAATCGGGTGATCTTCCGGCAGCGCAGGTTCGATCCCGTGGCAACACTCGCGGCCGTGGCCGAATACCGCGCGGCCACACTGGTATTGGTACCGACGATGCTGCAGCGCATCGTCGACCTCGACGACGAGATCCTGCGCCGCTACGACACCTCGGCCCTCGAGGTGATCTTCGCCGCGGGGTCGTCGATATCACCGGACCTGAGCCGTCGCACCGCCGAGGTCTTCGGCGACGTCCTGTACAACCTGTATGCCTCCACCGAGGTGGCCGTCGCGGCCGTCGCCACACCACAGGACATGCGCGCGGCGCCGGGGACGGTCGGCCGTCCGCCTGTCGGTTGCCGGGTAGCGCTCTACGATGCCGAGCGCCGCCGGATCACGGCACCCGACACGATCGGCACGATCTTCGTCTCCAGCGGGCTCAGCTTCAGCGGATACACCGATGGGCGGAACAAGGAAATCGTCGACGGCCTGCTGTCCTCCGGTGACGTCGGGCACTTCGACGCCGAGGGCCGCTTGTTCATCGACGGCCGCGACGACGACATGATCGTCTCCGGCGGCGAGAACGTCTATCCGCTCGAGGTCGAGAATCTGCTGCTGGACCGTCCCGACATCTTCGATGCGGCCGTGATCGGCGTCGACGATCGTGACTTCGGAAAGCGGTTGCGCGCCTTCGTCGTCCGCGCTCCGGGCACCGGCGCCGACGCCGACGAACTCCGCGCACACGTCAAGTCCCACCTCGCCCGGCACAAGGTCCCCCGCGACGTGGTCTTCGTCGACGAGCTGCCCCGCAATGCCACGGGAAAGCTGCTGCGCCGCCGGCTCGAAGCGTCCGGCCAGGACGCCGAACCCGGGGCGCCCGTCTAGGGCCGGTCCGCCCCGGGCACCGCCCCGAACGGCCCGTCGATCGAGTACCAGCCGGGCGTGACATCCGCGAGTTCACCCGCCAGATCCAGTAACCGCGGCGCCACGACCTGCGCGGGCCAGCGATCACCCGGCGTCGCCACGATCCCCACCGCGACGGTCGCACTCAGCTCCCGCAGGCGGCGCAGACCGCTGCGGTGCGGCTCGGGCGCGCAATAGAGCAACGCGCTCCCCCACTGCTGGCAGAATTCGGCGCTGTCCCACACCTGCTCCGCCGGACCCACATCGATCACGACCCGGGGCGGCCCATCGATGACCCAGCCGCGGCGGGTCACCCGTCCCACCACGGCCACCGACCGTTCCCGGCACACCCGATCGATGGCGCTCCCGATCGGGTTGTCGGCGCCGACGATGGCGACCGAATCCGAGACCGAAGGGGCGCCGCGATCAGCAGACTTCGTCATACCTATCCGATTCTTCCGTCTTAAGTTATCTGTAGTTCTCGATCGAGAGGAACCCTCTCTTGCTATATTTACCTCATTAAGTGAACGTTGATTCCCATCTTTCACCGACTGGGAGGTTTCGATGATCGGATCACTGAGCCCCACCCACTGGCTGATCATCGCGCTGGTCGTCGTGATCCTGTTCGGTGCCCGGCGGCTCCCCGACGCCGCCCGCGGCCTCGGCCGTTCACTGCGCATCTTCCGATCCGAACTCGGCGAGATGCACACCGAGGACGGCAAGCGAGCACCGGATCGAATCGATCGCCACGGCGAGTGATCCCGGCCGAGTCCCCGATCCCGCGTTCCCGCACGAGTTCGACACCGCGCCGCACTACGGGCGCCTGAACAGGGCGTCACCGAGAGGCTGATCGACGGCGAGGATCTCCACATCAAGCTCGGCCGGCCCGTCACCTTCGATCCAGACGCACACGCCGGTCTGCCGATCGAGCCGGACCACCGACGGCTGTCCAGGAATCCACAACTGCCGCTCATAGTCGAACCGCCCGCCGAGCAACGCGCAACACTCACACGTCGGCTCGTACCCCGGCGTCGGCTGCGCCGTGGCCTGCCATGCCGCACGGCCGTTGTGCTCGACGCTCACCGGTTCGGAGAGTTCGACCGCACAGCCGCCCTCCCACCGCCCCCGGGCGAACTCGACGGGATTGAGCATCGCCACCCAGTGGTAGTTGCGGAAGAACGGACTGTCGTAATCGACATCGAACGCCTCCGGCACCCTCTCGACCAGGCCGTCGCTCGCGAACACCGGCTCCACCGCCGAGGGCCATCGGCCCGGCTTGGGCTCCCAGCCCCGGCCCACATCGATCCCCGCCCCCGGAAACGGCCTGGTCTCGGCGACCGCCTCGACGACCCCGCCGCGCACATCCTCCACGCGCAGATTCCCCGGCCGCCGAATCCACGCGTGCCGCGTCTCGTCCTGCGCACCGCCCCAACGGAATTCGAGCGTCCGCCACAACCATGGCGAGGAACGAGCGAGCCGGCGAAACTCCGCGGCGGTCACGGACGACATGTGGCGATGTTCCCACATCACCCACCTCGCCGGCACAGCGCGCCCGGCGGGGTGGGCCGGAGGTGGTCAGACCTTGTCGCCCAGCGACCCCAGTACCTTGGGAACATCCTCGGCGGGCAGATAGCAGCCGGTCTGTTCGAACCCTTCGATGGTGCGAGTGTCGAAGTCCCCGTAGCCGATTCGCAGGAAGTCGTCACCACCGAGCCCGTGCGTCGTCCAGTCGAAGGCCACCCGGGCCCGCGCGACGGCGGTCCGCAACGCCATCAGGTGGTAACCGCGCGTCACGAATTGTGCCGGTACACCACGCAATCCGATCTTCAAGGGCCGAGCCACCGCATCCGCGCCACCGAGATCGACCACCATTCCCAGGTCGGGATGCCGGTACGGCTCCGGGTCCGCACCACGCAGCACCGCCACCAAATTCTTTCCCAGGTGGCGGCCCTGGCGCATCGCGTGCTGGGCAGTGGGCGCGCACACCGCGCCGTCACCGCTGACCAGGTCCGGCACGGCGGCCGCATCACCACAGGCCCACACCCCGGCCAGCCCCGGCACCGTGAAATCGGCCTCGGTGACGATGCGGCCCTTCTCGGTGGCCGCCCCCAGATGTCCCGCGAGGGGACTCGGCGCGACTCCGGCGGTCCACAGCACGGTCCGGGACGGGATGAAACGGCCATTGGTGAGCTGAACACCATGCGCGGTAACCTCTTTCGCCGAGGCACCACAGATCAGCTCGATACCGCGCTCGGCCAGGATTCGTTTGGTCCGCTCGCCGAGCTGCTCCCCCAGCTCGGGCATGATGCGATCACCACGGGTCACCAGATGCCAGCGCACCATTTCCGACTCCGCCTTGGGGAAGTAACGCCGAGCGGCAGCCCTGGTGACCTTGTTCAACACCGCGGTGGTCTCGGTCCCCGCATAGCCCGCGCCGATGGTGACGAAATTCAGCCGCTCCCGGTCCTCGTCCTCCCCACCACGCATGGCAGCGACATCAAGCTGCCGCAGCACGTGGTCACGCAGGTACATGGCCTCGGCGAGGGTCTTCATACCGAACCCGTGCTCGGCCAGCCCCGGCACATCGAGCACCCGGGTGATACTGCCCGGAACCAGCACCAGATGGTCGTACTCGAGCGCGCTCTCCACCCCCGCGCGTCGTTGCACCACCAGCTGCCGGGTCTCCGGATCCACCCCGATGGCCCGCCCCGGCACCACCTCGGTCCGGCGCAGCACCCGCCGCAACGACACCGAAATCGAGCGCGGATTGAGCACACCCGACGCGACCTGCGGCAACAGCGGTAGATACAGCAGTCCCGCATCCGGCGAGACGAGCTGGATGAACGCTTCCTCCGGGCTCAGATGGCGTTCCAGATAACGGGCACACTCGACGCCGGAGAAACCACCGCCGACGATCACGATCTTCGCGGGACTCACGAGCACACTGTAACCACCGGCGGGCACCGACGCAGGTCGCTGCCGCACAGCACACCGCGCCGCTGTCGCATCACCGGGCCGACACCGCCGCACGAGACGTCGTAGCATCGATACAGCTCCAACAGTCCTGATAACCCCGACCGATCCGGAGGAAATCATGACCACACCAAGCGAATTCACCTTCGAGAGCGCCTACAACGGTGACGAGGGTCCCTTCGCGGAGGCCAAGCCCCCGTGGAGCATCGGCGCGCCGCAGCCGGAGCTGCAGACGCTCATCGACCAAGGCAGATTCCACGGCGACATACTCGATGTCGGCTGCGGCGAAGCGGCGATATCCCTGCATCTCGCCGCGCGGGGCGACACCACTGTCGGCCTGGACTCCGCCCCCACCGCCATCGACCTCGCCCGCGCCGAAGCCGCCCGCCGCGGCCTGACCACCGCCTCCTTCGAGGTCGCCGACATCTCCGCCTTCACCGGCTACGACGACCGCTTCGGCACCATCGTCGACAGCACCCTGTTCCACTCCATCCCGGTGGACCTGCGCGAGGGTTACCAGCAATCCATCGTCCGCGCGGCCGCCCCTGGGGCGTCGTACTTCGTCCTCGTCTTCGACCGCAAGGCCCTCCCGAACCCACCCGAAGGCTTCGGTCCCAACCCCGTCACCGAAGACGAACTGCGCGAAGTGGTCTCGAAGTACTGGGTCATCGACGACATCCGCCCCGCCCGTATCCACGGCAACAACCTTCCGCGCGACATCGAGTCCCCGGTCCGGTTCGCAGACGTCCGGGACGAGCCGAACGGCCTCACCTCCGTACCGGCATGGTTGCTGCAAGCGCACCTGGACTGAGTGCCCCGGCCGGGTCCGCTCAGCCCCCAGCAGGCGACGGACCCGGCAACGCACGCCGCACCACCACGTACCCAGCACTCACGACCGCTGGCCGAACCGCAGGTAGAAGGCCCCGAAAACCAGAACGATCCCCACATTCACCAGCAGCCGCGCCCACAGATGATTCCTGAAGAACAACACATCGACCCCGACGATGACCACCACCATCGCGACCACGTAGAGAACGACGAACGCCTGCCTTCCCATACGTTCTTTCTACTCTTCGCGAGCGGGCCGGGCAGCCGTCTCCGGCCTCCGGTTCGATCCGCCCGAACCACGCACACGCCGAACCAAGCACACAGCGCCCCAACGGAATTTCATGATCCGGCGCAGCCCCGGCCACAGGCCCCAGGCCCCCGAATCCAACCGAAAGTCACCAGCGAAACCGCCACCCCCATCGCCCCTCCGGCCACGTCCTCCCGTGCCCCCGGCCCCCGATTTGGTCGAACCGGGGGGTGGTGAGGTAATCTCTTCGAGCACCCGCTGAGCGGGAGCAACGGGCTGTGGCGCAGCTTGGTAGCGCACTTGACTGGGGGTCAAGTGGTCGCAGGTTCAAATCCTGTCAGCCCGACCAAGAAAAATCCCCTCCGACCAGGGTCGGAGGGGATTTTTCGTTACCGTGCTATCCGGAGAGTTGGGGCCAATTTGGGGCCAACACCGCTCTGTAGGTGCTGAGACAGCTTTTGACCGTCATCTCGGAGAGCCTGGATATCCGGATGTAGGTACCGCTGCGTAATGCGCGGATCGGTGTGGCCGGCGATGCGCTGTAGGCGGTGCAGCGGAACACCGGCATCGGCGAACCAGGTGAGCCCGGTGTGCCGCAGATCGTGGCGGCGAAGGTGCTCGAAGCCGAGCTGGGCCACTACCTGGTCCCAATTCGTGGCGTCACGTAGGACCGCGGTCGCGATTCGACCACCCCGTGGCCCCACGAACACCCGGGCATCCTTCAACGCATCGCCACGTTCTTTCTCGGACGCATCCCGCAACGCGGGATCCGCTGCAACCCGTACAGCCGCAACGTTAATGCGGCGTAGAACGATCGGCCGAATCTCCTCGATTACCGGAATAGGCCGGGACCGTTTGCCTTTCGTGCGCTTATCCTTCATCCCGCCGGGCCCGGGAGTCGTCTGGCGTCGCAGAGTCCACACCCACTGTTCGGTATCGATATCGCCCACCCGGCAACCCGAGACCTCGCCGATCCGCGTCGCGGTGCAAGCGGCAAACACGACGGCGTCGCCCCAACCGCGATAACGACCGTGTGATGCCTCCACCAGAGCGTCGGCCAACTGTTGCAGCGTGTCCCAGTTCGGCAGAGCCAACGATCTCGGATCGTCGATCTCGTCCTCGTGCTTGACGAGTTGACGCTGCCAGCCGCTCACATCGACGCGGTTGCGGTCGATCACCTCGTCTCGCACAGCCTGATTCAGCACTCGGGCCAGTGCCGCGAGGGTGTTCTTGATTGTCGACTCACCGCAACCAGCCTCGATCCACTTAGTGACCGCTCGATCGACTACTCCGGTCGTCACCATCGTGATCGGCAGGTGCCCCAGCGATTTCACCACCCGCAACCGCCAGCCAGCCCGATACGGATCGAGAGTCTTGGGCTCCACTCCACGCATTGCGGTATCCCAGTGAGCATTTCCGTACTCGGACAGGCTCGATGTGGCGGTTTTCGGATCAACTCCGCGCTTGGCGGCCTGTTCGACTTGTTCGATCCACGCCCTGGCCTCTTCCTCGGTGGCGAACGACTCCGACGTCGAGTCGCGGCGCTTCGTGGCTGGGTCAGTCCAACGCACCCGGGCCCGACACCGGCCAGCCTTCCCCCGGACTTCGACGTAGCTGGTCACCGCGACACCCAGCGGAACCAGGTCGATCCTGTCGCTACCCATCAGGCTGCCGCCGTGGGGTCGACACGCTTGCCGTTGAGATAGGTGATCAAGTCCGCACCGTTGTATCTGGTCGTCCGATCGGAGATCGTGACGAACGGCGGCCCTTGCGGTGGCCTGGCGGTACGCCAGCGCCGCAGACTGGACGCATCAACTCTCAGCATCGCCGCGACCTCCTCGGTGGTGTACCAACCCCCAGGCTCCAACACTGTTCGCTGCCGCATGGTGCTTACGACGGACATACTCGTTCGCTCATCCTGCTCGTGCTCCTTGGCCTGCACGTACTCCTTACTGTCCATTTTCGGTGGCTCCTTCCGTGATGTGGTCGCGCGCGGCGGTGATCGTGCGGGTGACCGCAGTGCGGCTCAGTTCGACGTTGTCGGCGATGCGTGCGTGCGGCCAGTGCTGCTCGAACCGCAGCCGGAGGATGGTCGCGACCTTCTCCGGATCGCGCCGGCCGGAGGGGTCGGCGTTGCAGATCTCCTCGGCGATATCGGCCCACCTGTCCCGCGCACTGGCCGGTGCGTTGGTCACTTGCGGGGCTGCTTCGATCTGCTGGATCCGGTGCGTAGTCGGCAAGGCGACCGGCACGCCCCCGTTGGCGTGGTGCTCAACTCTGCTCTGGGCGAGACGTTCTGCATGGGCACTGCGCACGGTGTTTTCCGGGCTATGCACGGCCTGTGCACCGTCGGTGCGCAGGTTTGGGGCGTGGTGTTCGCGGATGATCATGTGCGCGAGGGCCGCGCCCATGCCCAGGACCCCGACCGGAAGGCAGGCCACCAGTACGGTCACCGGCCACGGCGCCACGGCGATATCGGCGGCGCGCATGAGGTGGTAGGCCACCTGTCCGACGGCGCCGAGTACCAGGCTTCCGAACGCCGAATATTTGGCGTAGCTGCGGGTTCGTTCCGATCGGATCCGCCCGGACAGCCAGACGTAGAGCGCGTAGGAGGCGTACGCCTCCATGCCGATCGGCAGCGTGATCGCGGTGTTGATCGTGAAGTGGTCCCAGATTCCGGGCAGCGGCCGGACCGGACCGAACCCGGTGAGCTGGCCGAGCCCGACCCAGCCGGACCAGATCGCCACGAACGCCGGCAGTGCGAGCAACAGGACCGGCCACGCCCGCGGGGACCTACGCACCGGGGTCGGATCGGATGGTGCGTTGTCGTGCGCAGGGTTGTCGCTACGCACCGGCGGTGGTGCGATGACGGTGGTGTCGTGCGCACGGGGTGTCGACTGGCCGGGGACGTAGAGGGTGCGGGAGCCGATTTCCAGCGGCGCGAACTCCGCCGCTGAGGAGATGTCGAGGGTCACTGGGCACCCCCGTTCCGCTGCAGCGGTCCGTCGGCACCGTGGAGCAGGTAGTCCTCCTGGATGAGCATGATCTCGATGATCGAATCCAGGTAGCGCCACTCGATTCGCGTGATCTCGCTGTCGGGTCGGATACCGCGGTGCGAGCTGCAGAAGAATTCGACGAACTCCGCTGGCGTCCAACGGGGGAATCCCTCGGCGGCGACTTCGCCGGGGGTGATGGTGCCGAGTCGTTCCCGGGTCACGGAGACGATTTCGACGTCGGTGATGCGGTCGAGCGGTTCGCCGGGTTTGCGGCCTTGGACCTTGCGGCACAGCGTGATCCGATCACCTGGACGGAGCATCTGCCAGCCGGCGCGGCGGGTGACGGTCTTGGTGCGGTTGCGGACCTGGGTCTCGGTCAGCGCGACGGACATCAGTCGCGGCATGAGGTTTCCTCCTCGGTGGTGTGGGGGCGGGCTTCGAGGTATGCGCTGACGGTGGTTCCGTTGCGCTGCGGGAAGATGCGCCAGTCGGTGACGATGTCCACGACGGGATCGAGGGCTTCGATCATGGTTTTGACGTGGTCGCGTTCGCCGGTCACGCGGACTTTGATGGTGTCGCTCATGCTCGGCTCCATCCCAGGGTGGTGGTGCCGACGTTGATGCATTCGGCCATGTGGGTGATGAGGGTTTCCATGTCGTGGTCATCCAGATCGCGAATGACGACGTCGAGCGCAGGTTGCCCGCCGGTGGTCAGCGCGGTGACCGCGGTGTTGACGAGCTGGAGCACGCGGATCGGTTCGCTCATCAGCACTCCCCCTCTCCGGTGGGCGCCTGGTAGTCGGCGGTGTAGAGCTTGGGTGCGGAGAAGTTCTTTGCCGGTGGCTCGCCGAGTCCCTCGTAGCGGATCCGGACCTTGCCGCCGACGAGGGTGCGGGTGGCGCCAGCGTCCATGCATGCGCCGATCAGGGCGTCCGCGATGCCGGTGCGGACCCAGACTTTCCGCAAGCCCTGGCCGTAGGGTTTGGTGGTGCCGTCGGTCTGCACGATCAGGATCGGGACCATGCGTTCGTTGCCGTCGGCGTCGAGTTTCGGTGCGCGGGTGCGGTAATCGAGGTCGGGCTCTTCCTCGATGGCGATGATGACACCGTCGATCTGGGTGCCGGGCTCGCTGTTGCGGTTGAACGCGGCGCGGGTGCGCGGGGTGAACGCCTTGCTCATCGTGGTGTCGCCGGCGGGCCGGGCCGGCTTGGTCTTGGTCGCGGTGCTGCTCATGTTCGTGGTCCTCCTCGCGGTCGTGGGGGCGGATTGCTGCGTGGCGCTGGCCCGCCGCGCCGTGTTCGGGCGCGGTGTCTCAGCGGTGGCGGTCTGGTGGTGCTCGGTGAGCGGGAGGTCGTGCGCGGCAGCGAGTTCGTTGGCCTTGGCGTAGAACAGCAGGGCCTCGGGAGTGCCTTTGACGCTGTCGGCGTGGGCTCGGAGTTTGGTGACTTTGTCGCGGGCCTGGTCGGGTGTCACTGCTGTGGGCCTCCGATCTGTGTGTAGGTGGTGGGCTCGGTGACCGGCACCGGGTGGGTTGACCGGGTGCCGGCTGAGGTGGCCGGGTTGCGGTCGGTCATCGGTCGAGTCCGTTGAGGACCGGGTTGGTGATGACCGGGCCGTGGAAGATCGGCTGGGCGGGTCGCGGCATCGCTGCGGCGGTGCCGTCGGCGGTCGACGGCTGCTGCCGGTTCATGTCGTGGTCGGCGAATTTGCTTGTCAGCTCGTTGTTTTGGGTGCGGAGCTGCTCGTTCTCGGCGCGGGCCTGGTCCAGTTCGGCGCGCAGCTGATCGATTTCGTTGGCCGGGCTCTGGCCGTTGTCGATCTGCCAGCCGGTGACCTCGTCGATGACTGCGTTGCGCTGCCCGACGGCGTGATAGGTCGGCGACTGTGTACCGGCGTCGCCGATCTGGACGGTCAGATCGGCTTTGTCGGGCCAGCCGTACGAATCGTCGGCGAGCTGGTCCAGCGCCCACTCGTGTCCCTCGGGGAGGCTGGTGAACTCGGCTCGTTTTGCCAGTTCCGGGTGTGTGCGCACCATCTCGGCGGTACCGACGACAACCTCGTAATAGCGGGTCCGTTCACGCGCCGGCTCTTGCTGTGGTGCCGCGTCCTCGGCAGCCGGTTCCGGCTGCATGGGCTCGAACCGTTCCTGGTGGCTCGGCTCAGCGGTGAAGTCGACGAGCTGATCCGCAACGGGGCCTGCGTTGTTAGCGAACGCATCCCGAGCCAGATTCTGCAGCGGGCCAGGGTCGATGGTCGGCACCGGCGTCACGGGGAACGGTGCCTGGTACGCGCGCTGCTGCGCTGCCCACACGGCGCGTTGGCGGTGCAGCTGTTCCCACTGCTGCAGCTGGCGCCGTTCGGTTGGGCCGGCGAGACCAGCGCGCAGCCGGGTCAATCCGTCGCGTGCTCGGGCACGCAGGGTCTCGAGGCCGTAGGTCGGCCGGAACACTGGGCGGACCGGGTCGCGCGGGTAGGCGTGGACGGTGGCCAGCGAGGTCACTGCCTGCCCGCGTTCGATCGCGGTGAGGTGCTGGGACGCGTAGATGCGGGTTTCGATCCGCTGCCGGGCGACGTCGAGGTCGCGCTGACGATCGAACCAGGCGTCGGGGGTGTCCCACGCGCGGATCTGCTGCTCGTTGAGCAGTCTCCACCGGTATTCGACCAGACCGGCGGTCAACCGCCGGCGCTCCTGGGAGTGGGCGAACTTGGTCTGATGGGCATCGGCCTTGACAAGCGCGTTGATCTCGCGCCGCACGCTGCGCGGCACGCGGATTGCGCTGGGGTTCATGGTGCGCCAGGAGGTCAGAACGTGGTTGACCCGACGAGCCAGCCCGGAGACTTCGTTGACGATCTGGTCGGTTTCGGATGTGTTGTCAGGCATAGGGATTGGTCCTCCTCTGGTCGGTGATGGATGGTGATGCCGGTTACCAGCGGGCGCGCTTGGCGCGGGCGAGCTGGTGCAGGTTGGGGCGGCCGTGGGTGGTCCACACGCTGTGACCGGTCCAGCCGACGCCGTAGATGAACCAGGCGATGCCGACCGCGGCGCCGACGGCGAAGAACGCGATCACGGTGATCGCGACGACCACGGCACCGGTGACCGCGGGCCGCCACCAGAACGCGATGACCGCACGCCACCGCAGCGCCGCGGCCACCCACGGATCGTCGAGGTCGTTTTCGATGTCACCGGCCGGCAGCTCCTGGGGGTCGGTCTGGTCGACGTCCGGGACCGCGGCAAGGTGGCGTGCGCGCCGCTCGGGGGTGTTCTTGGGCATGGCGTCGGGGAACATCGCGTACAGCTGTCCGACGCTGGGAGTTTCGACATCGATGCGGGCCTCGTCGGCCGGCTTGGGTGCTTCGATCGCCTTGTCGGGGGTGGGTTCGGTGTGGTCGGGTTCGATGGGTTCGGGCAGCATGGTGGGGTCCTCCTTTGCTGGCTGGTCCTGGGATTTGTCTGACTGGTCGTCGTGGTCGCCGAAGTCCTTGGCGGGGCTCACGCGGGCGCTCCGCGGCCGTGGAGCAAGGCGCCACCGGCACGGCGCCACCGGCCCTGCTTCGCGGTGGCGTGTTTGGTGCTCGGCTGCATGGGGCGCAGCGGGATCGTGTCGGGGTCCAGCGGGGTGATCCGGCCCCAGGTCGCGGTGCCGCGGTTGACGTAGACGCAGTCACCGGGTTCGAGGCGCCGCAACAGGTTCGGGTCGATGAGCAGGGCGTCCTGCATGCGGACCTGGCCCTCGTCGCCGTGGCGGTCCTTGAGCGTGTGCCGCGAGGGTTCCAGGGATCGGCGGGTGCCGTAGAGGGTGACGATGTCGTCGGGGCCTTCCATGCCGAAGCACAGCAGCCCACCCGACCATGCCTTCATGAGCTGTTTGGCGTCGCGGTCGGTGCCAGCCAGCGATTCGAACGAGTGCGCGCCAACGATGCACGCCACCCCTTGCGAGCGCAGTGCCTCGCACGCATCGGTGAGGCTGGCGCCCTCGGACACGCGGGAGAATTCGTCGATGGTGAAGGTGATCTCGCAGCCGTGCGGGGTCGCAGCGACCTGTTCGACCAGCTTGATCACGGCTTTGGCCTGCGATATCGCGACGCTCTTCTGCGCGGTGCCCGGCACGGTGATGAACCAGTAGTCCTTGTCCAGCAGATCGAACGGACCGTCGAACACCCCGTCCAACTCCCGGAACAGGTTGTCGAAACGCGCGGTCTCGGCCGGCAATACCGGCTGCTTGCCGTCGTTCGCGGCAACGATCGCGTTCAACTCCGCGCGGTGCGCCGGCTTGTCCGGGAACACGAAGTGACCGTCACCGTTGAATTCACCGCCCCACGCATGCCACAGCCACGCCGGGTCGAACCGCGACATGAACTCTGTCGAGCTGGTCGGCGGGTTCTCGCTCGGCCCCTTCCCGGCATCGGGATCGGGAGCGTCGATGATCAAGTGCACCAGCGAGATACGGAGCTCTTCGTAGAACTTCTGCGCCGAGTCGCTGGCCTTCGCCGTCGGTGCCAGGTCCTCGATGACGTGGCGCAGCGGGCCCGGATCCAGCGCCCAGATGTTGAGTTTCTCGGCCGGGACCATCGCGATCCGTGACGGGTGCACCCCGCCGGCGAGCAGGGCGGCTTTCAGGTCGGCGTAGGTGACCAGGTCTTCGATGCCGCCCTTGCAGGACAGGAAGATGCTCACCGCGCGTTTGGGCTTGATACCCAACGCCTTCCGCGTCGCGGTGGGCATTCCCGCGGCGGCCAGATAGCGTTCGTGGCTGGCGAAATGCGATGCCACCGACAACCGGCACTCACCGGTGGTCTTGCCCGAACCGGGGCCACCCAGGATCCCGACGTGTTTGCGGACCGCGCTGTGCGGAATCGTGAGCAACGTGTCGGTGGCCGAGCCGAGTTGTGCGGCAATGGATTTGCGGTGCTGGCTCACCGTGGTGGCCTGTCGGCCGAGCACGATGGCGCGACGTCCGCGACCGCGGCCGGTGACCGTGGTCAGCGGTGTGGCGCGGCCGGCCAGTGCGCGGGCGGCGGTGAACTTGGCGTCGATCTCGCGGCGCTGCGCGCGCTCGGTGGCGGGAATGTCTTTCTTGCCGACGGTGTGGAGCTGGTTGCGGTTGCGTGCCCACCACCACGTCGCCACAGCGAGAGCGACCGGGATCCCGGTCACGCTCATATCCAGCGCCGCGGGGAGCCAATCGGCTTCGACCGCCAGCGCGGTGCCGTGGGCGAACAGCTCCAGCGGCGCCCACGGCGACGTGCCGATCACCGCGGTGGTCGCGGGCAGGATCAACGAGGCTGCCGCGTAGTTGCGCAGCCGTGCCGGCTCCCACCCCATCCGACGGGCCTGATAGATCGCCGCGGCGGTCATCGCGCCGGTGACACCCACTCCGACACCGGCATCGGCGAGAAACGCGCCCAGGTGATGCACCCATTCGGTGCCCGGGTGCAGCGACGGATCGTGAGTGTTCATGAAGTGCAGCAAGCCCGGCTCTTTCGCCTGTTCGCCGTGCTGGGTCGTCACGTCGAACACCGGATGCTGCGCAGGCGCCGGCGCGCTGCCGCAGTCCTGCGGCGTGATCAGCGGCCGGCAATCGCTCGCCGGGTCCGGCGTGATCTGCGGTGGTGCTGGTGTGGTGGCCGCGTCGCAGTCGTGCGGGGTGATGATCGGCTGGCACTGGGTCGGTGCGGGGATTCTGTCGAAGGTGGTCATGCGGTGCCCTCCTGTCTGGCTGCGGGCAGATCGATCGAGCGGTGCGCGATGACCTCGGCCAGCGACCGCAAACGGATGTCGGGACGGGCCGGGATCCGACCCGCGTGGATGAGGTCTTCGATCACGCCGATCAGGGCACGGCTGATCTGCTCGGTGCCGTAGACGTAGAGCAGACCGGCATCGATCGCGGTGGCCTGCTTGTAGGCATCGACCACCGTGGCGGCCAGCCGCTTCTTCGTGGGCCGCTTCAGCGTCAACTCGACCTCGACAGCCAGCCAGCGCCCGCGGTGCAGATACCGGCCGTCGTGCACATGCGCACGCCCGAATCCGGCCTTGCGCGGCACGAGACCGCCGCGGTCGACGACCATCAACCCGCCCGGGCGTTGCCCGGCCGCGAGCGCGGCGTCACGCAGGAGCTTGCGTTCGGGCACCCACAGCGATTCGTCCAGCCCGCACAGCGCGGCCCGTACCCGGGAGACGGCCAGTTTGTGAGTGATGTTGGTACCGGTCGGGTTCCACGGTGACACCGCGTGTTCGAGGCGCTCGGCGGCGACTGCGGGCCAGGGCCAGATCACCGTGACGTCTCGGTCGGCGTTGTCCGGACGGATCGACACCGACCGCAGCACACCGAAACCATCACGCCACCGCTCGATCAGGGTGTAGGTACGGGAACGCTCGGTCCCGCACGCCATCTGCACCGCAGCGAAGTCGACACACCACTGCTGGCATACGAACCGGGTGAACTGCTCGTCCCGGTCGGTCCACTGCAATCGCGGATTCGGCTTGGGTCTAGTCATCGGTCCAACCCCCAATCGATCTCGGGCCGCGCCGATATCGGCCGGCGGTGGGTATACGGAGTGATCTGCAGGCTCGCCGCGGCGGTCGCCACCGCGCGGTCGCGCGTGACGGTGCGGGCGGTGGTGTGCAACCGGTCCGCGATTTCGCGGGCCGACAGGCCCCGGCCGGTCATTTCGCGGACGCGTTCGCGGCGTTCGAGGGTCTGCGACATGGGCTTCCAGCGCGCCGATTCCGGCTGCGCGGCGGGGACGTCGATGCGGTCCTCGTCCCACTCGAACGGCAGCGCCCACCCCATCCGCCGGCCCAGGTTCTGCGCCCGCTTCGACGGACCCGGAACCATCTGCAACCGGTCGAACAACTCGGCCACCGCACGGTGCCGGCGGGCTTGCACGAACTCGCCGGTGTTGTGGGATCCGGGATTCCGGCCGGTCAGGGCACGCAAGTTGGTCGGCTCGATGCCCAGTTCCTGCGCGAGCTGGGATTGCGGGTACCCGAACGCGACCAGTGCCTGGATCCGCCGGATCGAACCGGTCGCAGGCACGAGCGAGGTGTCCTCGACGATGTCGGCAGCCACCTCGGGCACCGCCACCCCCATCACCGCGGCCTCGGTGTGCGCGGTGATGTGCTCGGCGCGAGACAGATTCGACAGCACCGTGTGGCTGAGCCCGGACAACCGCGCCACCTGCTTCGCCGGCACACCCGCCGCCAAAAGCTTCGCGAGATGCTCACGCGCCCCGCTCGGATCTCGACGGTTGGAATCCCAAGTCGCCATCGCCCGGCGCCGGTCCCTGGTCCGCTGGTAACAACGGCGGCACATACCGCGCCCGAACACCTCGGACGACCCACAACCGCACGCACTGGGGCGCACGGGCGCCATGGGCGCCGGCCCTCGTCCGGAAACGAACTGGGTACGTGGATTCATCGGTCCAGCCCCCAATCCATCTGCGGGCGCGCCACGTTCGGCCGACGCGGCACCGTGGCCGCGGGAACCTGCCGCGGACCGGTCCCCCGCCCGGCCGGACCTTCCCGGTAGAGCGCGAGTTGATCGGCCGGGATACGGGTCAGTTCGTTGATGTTGTGGCCGGCGTCGAAGTGGTCCGACAGGTCTTTTCCGGTCGCGGCCTGCATCACCTCGACGCGCCCGCCGATCCCCTGCACGCGGTCGTGCACGCTGATCGCGTGGTCGAACCCCGGTCCGTCGCGGTCGGCGACGATGACCACGTGCCGGGCGCCGCGCAGCTGCTCGGCGTGCTCGGGCCCGAACTTCCCGGCACCACCCGCGTTGCAGGTGGCGGGATATCCGGCCGCGATCGCGCGATCGACGTCCTTTTCGCCCTCGCACACCAGGATCGGATGGCCCTGCTCGATCGCCCACGCCACGATCGGCGCCTGATACAACACCGGCTTGAACCCACCCGACACCCACGTGCGATCGGAGGCATCCCAGCGGCGCTGATAGAACCCCTTCTCGATGCCGTGCTCGTGCGGGGTCGCGGTCCGGACCACCTGCCCGACAGGCTCGTTCGCCGCGGTCGTGTAGGTGTAGGTCGCCACCCGCCGCCGTTGCCCGGTAACTGCACCCAGGTCACGAGACGGCTGCTGAGGCCGGGGACGGCGGACCGGATTCGATACCGCCGCCGGGCGACGCTGCCGCTCAGCCCGATGCCCGTTGCCGGTGCGCTCGGGCAGGTGATCGAACAGATCACGCACCCGAATATGCGCGGCCCCCAACACGTCTTCCTGAGGACATCCGGCGAAGCAATTGACGATCGTCTTCTCCCGACGCGGGTCGTACTTCACACCCAGCGACGGCGACGAGTCCTCGTGCGCAGGACAACGGAACTTCGTCCACTGTCCGCCACTGCTCGATGCTTCGACCGTGACCTGCCGCAACGCATCGACCACCCGATCGAACGACGGCCCGAATCCCTGCCCGGTCATAGCGGCACCACCCGCACTGATTCCGTGAAACTCGTCAGGCGGGCCCGGCAATGGCGGGTACCGCATCGAATGTTGCGGTAGTTGTGAAACGTGTCCCGAAAATCGGTCAAGCAGCGATCACAGGCGAAAACTACTGCGCCGCAGCACAAGACCGTCACACTCCAGCAGACCGGGTTACCGCAGGGTCGTCGGTCTGCCAGCAACTCGCATTCGGGTAGAAGATCGTCGGTGAATAGCCCCGCGATCGCGTCCTGCTCGACCGTCTGCGCGTAGTCGAGGATTTGGGGAATCGACTGGGTCATCGGTCCATCCCCCGGTCCTGCTCCAGAAACTTGCCGGATCCGAGCCACTGGCCGGGCACACGGCCCGGGGTGCGCACAGTCGGCGGTGTCGGTGCATCGACCGAGACGAGCCGATCGGCAGTCTCCGGATGGCGGGCCGCCGCGCCGGCCAGGTGCGGGATCTGCTGCACCGGCGTGGGGATCGCGGTCTCGTGGGCCTCCGCTTCAGCGACGCGGACCAGCTTGACCGCCTCGCGTGGGTCGACCCCGATTCCGAGCGCCAAGGTCTTGATCTGCGGCCAATCGCGCCGGGCATACGCCCGCACGCGGTAGGAGTTCGACAGGCGCGCGACCACCAACGCGTCCCGCGCTTCCTCCGCGGTCAGGTCGTCGCGGCCGGGCAGCCACGACACCTGCCAGCCCTGCTCGCCGAGTGTCGCAGTGTGCGGCAGATCGTCGAACCCCATCCGGTCCGGCGCCACACGCACGCCAGCCGCGCGGGCTGCGGAAGTCAGTCGAGTATTCATCGGGCCAACCCCCAATCCCGCTCTACTGCGGTCGGATTCGAGGTCTTCTCGACCGTCGGTGCCGTGCTGCGGATGAGTCCAAGCGCTTCGTTCACGGTCAGTCCGAGCGAACTGGCCCACTCGCGGGCCTCCAGACGATCGGGGGCGATCGCCAAGCGCATTCCTGCTCGCGCCTGATCAGGCGTGAACTGGCGGCCGGGAAGCCCGGTGAACGCCCACTTGCCGTCACCGACGTCCATCGCGCGGTGCTCGGTCGCCTCCGACCGCATGACACCGTGATCGACGGTGATCGACGGAATCGCCGGTGCCGCCGCACGCGCCCACTCGGCCGGCCCCCATGACTTCGGCAACTTCATCGGGCCACCCCCTGCGGGGCACCACATTCGGCAGGCACAACTGCGACCGGTCCACTACCCGGCTGCGCGCACACCACGACAGTCGATTCCTCGCTACCGTGCCGGTCGAGCAGCAGAACCGCGGCATAGAACCCCGCCGCGAACGTCAACGCCAGCACCAACAGCGCCGCGCGCTGCCGCGCAGTCAGCATCGAGGCCCGACGGGCACGTCCGCCCGTGGGCAATCCGCCGCCGATCCAGGAATCCCCGATACCGAACGGCTCGCCGGTAGTGCGATCGAAGGTGTAGTAGTAGCGGTCCGTGGTGCTCATCGCCGCACCCCCGATCGACGCGGACGACGGCGCCAGCCGGCCCACAGGACCACCAGGAAGACCACCGCGAGAACGGTGCTCGGCGAGACGAGAAACAGCAGGACCGCGAGAACGAACAGGATGCTCAGGAACTCCGTTGCCAACCTCACGCCGCATCACCGCCGGCGGGCAACTCCAGCACCTGCGCGACCTCGACGGCCTGGGCTGCCTGCATGTCGGCGATCCCGGCATCGAGCAAATCGCGCATCAGGATCGCCTGATCGAGCGTCAGCTGCATATCCATGCCGCTGCAGGTCTCCGGCTCGACCCCAACGACCAACCGGTCGATGTTGTCGGAGTACCGGACCTTGAACGAACCGCGGACGATGGTGCTGACGAAGACACCGTCAACGTCCTGCTGGTGTCCGTACTCATTGACGTGGGATACGTGTGCTCCCATGAAGTCCCGCATCACGCCACCTCCATCCGGCGGCTCACACGGGCGATCTTGCGCAACGTGCGCAACTGGTCAGCGCGCCACGCGCGCTCCTCGGGCGACAGCAGACCATCCGGGTCCACCGCTCGCTCCAAGCGATTCAGGGAGGCAGGCCGGGCGTTGCCACGGCGTGCACGAGAAACAGATTTGGCCTTCAGGCCAGATACACTGGACATGCTTCAGGGACCTTTCGTTCCTGGAGTGCGCTAATTGCTGAAGCGGCTGGAACCGCTTTGGTGCTATGACTCCCCGGTAGCTGGAACTGCCGGGGAGTTCTCATTTCTCGGGCGTGCTGTGGATCGCTGGAACGATCCGTACGACCGAGCGCCGTTCAGGCGAGAACTCGAAGTCAAAGTGGTTGGTGCGAGCTCCTTTCCGTGAGCTGGCGATTCTTATACGTATAGCGTGATCTGAGATGGCGCCGAACAGGGTGACAATATGTCACCCCTGGTCACGGTGGCTAGCCACCTCTAATATTACGCCATTGGTGGACGAATGGCTAGCCACCGTGACATGCTGTTATCTATGCCGAGCAAGCATCTGAATCCAGCTCGGGTCTACCGACCGGACCCAGAGTTGTATCAGCGCGCCCAGGCGGCGGTTGAACAGGTCGGTTCAAATATGAACGCCCACGTCATTGCTTTCCTGAGCTGGCTGGCTGGCGACACGAATGACCTACCGTCCAGACCAAATCCGTCAGACGATCGGCGGGACGGCGCCGATCAAGCGGCGCCGAAGTGAGGCTAGAGAACCGCGGCGCTCGCAGCCCAAGCGTCCCGCACAATCTCGTCGATGCCGGAATGTCTTGGTGACCAACCAATCTCTGCGGCCGCCTTCGAAGGGTCCATAACCAACATTGCCGGTTCGGGGGCCGGCGGGCGGTGCTCAAGCGGAACGTGGTGGCCGGTGACACGTTCGACGGCAGTGACTACATCCATGACGCTGGTACCGCGGCCGCTACCGATGTTGTACCGGACCGCTCGGCCAGCCTCGGGAAGATGTTCAATGCAAGCAACGAACGCGGCGGCCGCATCCTGCAGATGGAGATAGTCGCGAACAGCGGAACCGTCGCCATTGATGGACAAGGGGTTATGCCTCGCCGCAGCCGTCAGAGTCCGAGGGAGTAACCGGGTCGGATCAGGATCGACTCCTCCGGCCACGTTCGAAATTCGCGCGATGACGCCAGCGAGTTCGCCAGCGCCAACCTGGGCTTCGATCACAAGTTCAGCCGCAAGCTTGCTGCTTGCATAGGGATGCGGGGGCGCGTCGGGAAGCTCCTCGCTCATGGGCTGACGTTCCGGCGATCCGTAGATGGATCCAGTCGACGCGAAGACAATGCGGCCCACACCAACTGCACTCATCGCATCCAGAAGAGCGATCGTGCCGCCGACGTTCACTCGGACGTATTGCGTCGCCTCGGCGAATGAATCTCGTGCGCGCGTCAATCCCGCCAGATGGCAAACAGCGTCAACACCGCACACTGCTCGCCTCAAAGAGTCGGCGTTCAGCAGATCGGCTAACCGGACCTCGGCAGCGCCGGCGATTTCGACGCCAATGGCTCGCACCATGGCCACCGGTTCATGCCCGGCGGCGCCCAATGCTGCGACAACTGTCCGCCCGATGTAGCCATTTGCCCCGGTAACCAGTACGCGCACCAGGCCATCATGACACTACGGCAGGATTACAGCGCGGTGCCGCCACGTCAATGCCACGCACGCGGCCGCAGCCGCCGCCAGCGGTTCGCGGTTCAGAACCCGCCGGACGTTCTCAGGTGTCCAGCCGATCCCTACAGTGCCCGCGTCCGACGGATAGATCTCGCCCTCGGAATTCTGCGATACCAAACCTTCGAACGCGGCATCGAAAACGTCAGAGTCGATGGCAACCGCGGTGAGGATCTCGCCGGCCGGCGCCAACGGATCTATCCCCATCCCGAAACACCACGCTCGGACCTTGCCAGCCGCACGCCCTTCAGTCAGCGTCCGGAAGGGCTCGATGTCGTAATCAACTGGCGTACCGCTGCTTCCATCGTGTTCAGGAGTATCGAGAAACTCCTCGGAGAACTCACGAATCATGTTCCGCCACAGGCTGAAATCTCGCGATATGTTCGCCTGACCGATCGCCGCGGGCTGAAATACGCCCGCGGGAATGATGTGCGTCAGCCCGGCGGCCAACGTCACCTGAGTCGACCCGCGACGATGGAGAAAGAACGTGTCCCCCTCGGGAGCACGCCGGATGGTCAGCGTGTTGATGCTCGGCAGGATCGGCCGGCGGGCGGGGTCGAACAAGTCGCCTATCCGGCTCCGGAACGGCAGGTCACCAAGCGTGAACCGTTCGGGTCCGCTTTGCAAAATCCACGCTGAGGCGGTCTCGTGCGCGATGACCTCGCAGACATCCACCATGTCGAAATACGTTGTCAGCCCGAATGCCATCCGGCCGCCAGCCTCGTCGAACGATGCGTCGAGCAATCGGTATGACGTCCGATTTTCGAACAAGGAGGGCCGGGCAATCGCCCTAATAGCCTGGCTATACCGGTTGTACCGCAAGCCGTTCGCCCGAAGCGGCCTGCAGTGTTCTGACTCCGGCTCGGTGCCGTCGAACATAGGCGGAGACGCGTCGCCGTCGAATTCGATTTGTATAGCGTCGAGATCGATCGGCACTGGTGCCATCCAATTCGCGCGGGTGATGCAGGTAGTACCTTCAATCGGCATCGCGTCCCAGTACAGCCGAGCAGCAGCGGCCGTCAGCTCGTGACGGTTTCGGTTCAGCGTCTGTCGCACAAGTCGCCAATCGGTGACGGCATCTGCGCGCTGGGCCTCGAAGGTATCTGGTAAGTCCGTGAGCCCGAAGGTCTCTGCGGGTAAGTCCATCGCGCGGGCGAAATGCCGGAGTTGCACAACGTCGCGGCAAATCCGGGCACCGCTGAGGTACTTCGAAACCAAGGTCCGATCAATGCCAAGTACGCGCGCCATCTCCTCATGCTTGCTCAACCCATGCGCCCGCATATACGCGCGGATCACATCGGGCAAACGGGAGTCGTGCACGGAATTCGGCATAGACCCTCCCCTCCCTGAAGTTCCATGGTGGCTATCCACCACTGTACTACCGAACTACTGAGCGCGTCCCCGATCTCGCCACCGCATCAAACCTCTCCCGGTGCCGGTCATCGTTCCTCGCTCGCAACTGCCGCCCGGCCGATCAACTCACTTCGACGACAACCCACCCCGTGCCGGTTCCCTCCCGTCCAGTCCCTCCTCGATCCAGTCAATACCTACTGTTTGGTTCTCAACTTCTATCCTGTTTGCCCCGCCGACTAGCCACACCTCCCCAACTGTCTGGCTGCCTGCCGCAAGGACACTAAATGCGCCCGCAGGGTGTGTTTAGTGTCCTTGCGGCAGGCAGCCAGACACCACGACGAAAACCGCTGGTCGGCGGGGCAAACAGGGGAGGACGCCAGACTACGGACAATTGTCCGCCCCCTGCTGTCCGTACGTTCTCGGATGCATGGCTCTATGACCGCTTACTCCGTCAGGCTGGATTCATCTCTAGAGCCTGACGATGCCGCCGGTTCGGCGTCGGCCGGGACGAGGGCGGTCGCTCGCATCAGGTACGGGTAGCGGCCAGGCGCATGAGCGACCGCCACGACGAGAACGTCCTCGTCGTCGAGGATTGCGATCACCTGAAATATGGATACACCGCCCGGGCGGATACGCACGAGGTCACCCACGGAGAACCTGCCGAACGGCCCATCGACCGTTTGTTCGACTGACGCGTACGCGGCAATCAACGCCGCGGCCCGCTGATCACGGAGACGGTCGCGGCGCGCAAGCTGTGGCCGACCGAACGCTCGCGCCAGCAGATTCCGCAGCCGAGCCTGGTTCCATCGCTCAGCGATACCGGGATATAGCGGGGTTGTGGTCACACCCACAACGACGCGGCCGCGGCGAAGAAGGTTTCATTGAAACAACAGCCGCACTCCGTTTAGCGGTGTGCTCGAATCTCGAACCCCCTGATCGATCAATTCAGACCTATGCGGTTGTCCGCGAACATCGGTCGCCCTGCGCCGTCTGAGCGCTGCCCCTCCAGAAGCCCACCATCGGATGAGGACCTGACGACGCTGGCAGACCCCGGTATGGGACCAAGCGGACTTCCCCAGGACCGCCTACTGCCTACTGCCTGCGGGCTCTGGCGCGTCGCCGTCGTCATGTCTTGCACGCTGCGGTGTAGTCCGGCTTGTCGGTGGCGCGGTGTACATTTCGGCGCATGTCACCGTTGGGGGAATTGCTAAGCGAAGTGCTCGCCTTGCAGAACGACTGGACTGCCATCGCCAGCACCGCACCGATGCAGCGACGAAAAAATCTGGTAGAGAGGGATATCCCAGGCTGGATGCAGACCCAGCTGTCTGGGGCGTTCTCGCAATGGGAGACAGAAGGAAGCAACGGGAAGGGGGGCGCCGCGGAGGTGCCTTGGAGCCGATGCTTCGACCGGAAGCTGAGCCCGCGAGCCGGGACCGGTTGGTATCTGGTCTACTTGTTCAGCGCAACCGGTGATGCGGTGTACCTGTCGTTAAATCAAGGCACGACGACGTGGGATGTTGATCGGAAGGACTTTACCTTTCGACCGGCTTCCCAGCTCAAACAGCGTGTTGCATGGGCGCGTAAGTCGCTCAGCAACGCTGGCATGATTCCCGCGGAGGCATTTCAGCCCATCGATCTGAGCGCTCGCCAGCGGCTCGGTCGAGTCTACGAGGTGGGCAACGTCCACGGCATTCGGTACGCGGTGGATGCTATGCCGACGGAATCACAGCTCCGAGACGATTTCGTGGCAATGACCCAATTGCTCGCAACGCTGTACGACGCCAATGCTGTATATCTGCCAGGCGACGAGCCTCCTGAGATCGCGGATGTCGAGTTGGCGACCGAGGAAGCCTCCGGCAATACCCGACGCCGGCAGAAGACCGGGCAGGGGTTCAGGTTGAGCTACGCAGAGAACAAGGCGATCGAGATGAGGGCCGTTGAGGTTGCGACCGAGTACTTTGTGAAGGAACTCGGCTATGTGGTCACCTACACCGGCGACAAAAAACCGTACGACCTTCTCGCAGAGAAGGATAGCGAGTTGCTCACTGTGGAAGTAAAGGGCACAGTTTCCCCGGGCAGCCAGATCTTGTTGACGTTTGGCGAGGTCCAGCACCACCTAGAGGTCTACCCAGACAACGCGTTGGTAGTGGTGCATTCGATCGAGTTGGACCGCGAACAGTCGCCGCCGATCGCTACCGGCGGTGTGCGTGAAGTAACCCGGCCGTGGAAGGTGGATGAGCAGGCGCTCCGGCCGATTTCCTACAAGTACACGATCCCCACAGCGTGAGCCTACGACGCGTCTACGTGCATGACTGCGGCTAGGAGGGCGCGGAAGCCACTTTCCAGCTCTTCCATCCCAACGGTTTGTAGTAGACACTCGCAACTTGAAGAGGCAACATTGTCTGCTATAGAGGGCTCTGGTTCTTCAAGCAACCTTGCTGGGTGTGGCTACGTGCGGGTGTTGGGGGGTGGAGCGTGACGGATGAGACATGGGAGTCGCAGGTGGGTATCGGTACTGAAAAGTCAGCCGAAAGAATTCCGAGGTATTTTTCCGAATACTTCGAAGTTGATCCAGAATTGCTGCAGCAGTACGGCACAATCGACATAAGCGTTATCACCGACCTCCCGCTATTTGTAGATCCATTCTTGCTCTTCGTCAGTGAAAACCCAAAATATGAGAAGCTTCATGACGGGATACTGAAATATCTTGACTTTCTTAAATCTCATGCGGCTACCGATCTCGACCCCGGCTTAATCGACAGCTGGTATCGTTTTCCTGAGGTTAGGCAGAATTGGCTGGGGTTTACTCTACTTGGCAACAAAGGAAGCGGGCTCGGAAGAAAGTTTGCACTCGCTTTGCATAGCTCCTTGTCTAGCATCCTGGATGACTTCGGGCAGGAAATCGACACGGGCACACATCTTGAAAAACTCACCCTTCTGCAGGATGGCGTCGGAAAAGATTCCGTCAGCGATTTTACAACTAATCTAATCAAAGAATATTTGTGCGAATATACTCAAGAATTCGCTCAACGCTACCTTGAATCTCGACACTGCAAGCAGTTCATTGTCCCGAAGGTGCGGTTCGACTATAAGACTGAAACATGGGTTCGAGGAGATTTCTGCCTCCCGAACCTTGATGGAGATTTTGTCCTCCTAACCCCGGCTGATCTGTTGACTCGCCACGAAACGTGGATCAACCACAAAGACATGATGAAGAAGTTTGACTTCCTACCTCATTCTCTTCCAAACAACGAGCTCAGGGCGCAGGTAAATAACTACTTCAGAAACCAGCTGGGAAAGAAGCCGACAGCGAAAGAGAGGGCTGATGCAGCCGTAAAGACTATCAGCGCTTTCCCCGTATTGATGGATCAGTATATTCAGACACGCGAAGAAGGCAGTGAAGAGGCAGTGAGGGAAAGCCTCGACAAGGTGGAAGACGCCAAGGTCGTACTAATTGACCAACCCAAGCTTGCTGTCGCTGACATCGCTCGCAGGTCGAAACTCTACGAACTTCCATATGACACGTACGATGAGGCCATTGCCCGAGTTAAGGAGTTCAAACATTACATTGAACACAACGATGGATATCGGCTGATCAATCGCCGAGGAGAACGATTTTCACAGGAGTCCGAGGTTCAGGTATATTTCGGTTTGTTATGGACAAACTCTCGCTTCGATGTGAACCGCGAGGTAAACAATGGACGAGGGCCGGTAGACTACAAGATCAGCTATGGTGCTGGAGATAAGTCGCTTATCGAATTCAAACTCGGAAGCAATACCGGACTTAAAAGAAATTTACAAAACCAGGTAGCTATTTATATGCAAGCCAACAGGACCGATAAAGCTATAAAGGTGATAATCTGTTACACCGAGAAGGATCAGCGCCGCGTGGCCACAATTCTCGCTGAATTAGATTTGACTGATGACGAATCGATCGTCGTTATCGATGCTCGTATTGACAATAAGCAATCGGCCTCCACAGTCTAGCCAAACTCGAATAACGGTCGCACAAACTCGTGATCATGGCCAGATGCATTGCGAGATGGCGACAGGGGCGGGCGGCGCTCACCGAGCGGTCGGAAGTAGCAGCACCGTTTCACGACGGACCGCAGCTCCCGCCGCATCGCCGGCAGGCGCCGGTTGGTTATCGACAGGGCGATCATCGCCTCAAACTTGCCGACTAGGGATTCCGCAGCGGCGTTGGGCAAGAGCAAGCTGAGTACAGCCAGAGCCCACACCGCCCAGCTGAACGTGATCAGAATTCGTCCCGCTCACGCTACGATTTTCACTATGCCGAGACTGCATCAGCTGCCCGCCACACCGAAGCATCGCGTAGACAGAATCGCCGCTGAGCTCGGAGCCCCACATGATGATGCCTGGTATTCAAATTTCGAATCTGCAGATGACTCCATCCAGTACTGTCGCAACGCGGTTAAAGATCGCATCGAAACCCATCAACTGCCCGCGGACAGGCTGCAATGGATGAGATCGATAGACAATGAGCTGACACAGATATACACATTGTTTGAGCAAACTATCGCTGGCGAATATGAAACTTACGGGATCAAGCAATACGAAAAGTTCAAAATCCCACTCCTGTTCGGTCTTGCATCTGAAGATTTTGTCGCCCTCAACGTCCTGCTTGACAACATTCGCAGCAGTTCTACTGAAGAAATTGCCGATATTTCTGAACTGATGAGGTTCAGGATATGGAGACAGGACGCGTATCGCACGGTTCAGAAATCTCTTTACGGAGTCCGGGCAGTATTTCACATACTTCTCCATCATGACGACACGATTGACGCGATCCTGGATGCGCCGCTCGATCGCAGAGTGTCCGCGCGAATAAGAAGAATTGATGAAATCGCATCTAACGCTGAGCAGGCGTTGGAGAACATCCGCGAAGTGTCAAACGAGGTATCAACCACAAGTTTGGCAGGCGCTTTTGAAGCATACGCTCATGATGAAACCCGGCAAACAACATTTTGGTCAGCTGCAGCGATATTGTTTCTTCTGTGCACAATCTGCGTGACCGCCGCAGCGGTCTGGCCATCAAGCGGAAGCGGGTCGGCACTACAGGTCGAGCTTGTCAAGCTTTCTATATCACTTCCATTAATTGCGATTTCAGCCTACTGCGCGCGCATTTCCAACCATCATCGAGCAAACGCCAGACATGCTAGCTTGCTCGCTGTTCAGCTCAAAACTGTGCGCTCTTATTGTGATGTGCTGCAGGCCGATGCAGCCGCCGAGATACAGTTGGCTCTCGGAAGGAGAATCTTCGCAAAGCCGGACTTCGGAATTCATCCGTCGCAATCCGAAGACGCGGTGAATGTGCTACCTAGTGACGTGACCCATCTCCTGGAGAAGGCAATCGAAGCGCTGAGCAAGAAGAATAGTGCCTAGTTTCGAGTGGTGAGATTGCGCGCCGGGCCAGCGCCGCGAATCCGATGCCGTCGGCGCCCGCCACGGCTGCGCCCGTAATCGGCTCCCCATCGAACATCTGCTCGTCGCGTGGGATAGATGCTGAGGATGCCTTCTTCTCGCCCCGCCGTCTCTCGTCATCGAAACCTGTGTACAACGCGACACAAGCGAGCCTTAGCGGGTGGTCGAGACTTGGGGCCAACTTGGGGCCACACGTCATGCGCCCGGCTGAACTAACACCACTTTCTGCACGTAACGCTCCACCACGTCCCGTGTGTGACGTGCGCAAACGCTTCCCGAGTGGAGCTGGGGGTCAAGTGGTCGCAGGTTCAAATCCTGTCAGCCCGACAGACGAAATCCCCTCCGACCCCGGTCGGAGGGGATTTTTGTTTCAACCCACCCCCTGGAGAGCGGGACCAAAACGGCGCCTGACCGGGACGACTGGTTGAATGATCCGCCCTGTACCGCGACTTGGCGCACTCGCCCGAACTGGCTCTACGGATTGTTCTCCGGTTCAGGTTTCGTGGCCCACCTGGCGAAGCTCATCCGCGGATCGACGGTCTCGACATCGGCGATCATCATTACGGCATGCAGCGTGAGAACGTCGAGGTGTTGTGTAGACGGGGTGAGCAAGGCGTCCGCTCCGCTCCCCCGCACCTGGTCAACCAGCGGTATTCGGCTGGTCTCCGGTGACCACACCAGCAAATAGCCGAGCCGACGGGCCAGTCGTCGGACCTGAGCCATCTCCCAATCCAGAGCTACAGATTCTGGGTGTACCCAGCCGACTGCAATCGGCACGCCGGCCCTCATCGGCGGCGGTCCTTGCGGCGCTCACCGCGTAACGGGGTGCGTACCAACACCAGCGTCAGTACAAGCAATCCCACAGTCAGCAGGACCAGAATCAAATCACAGCCGTTCATCGCATCGAACCCCCTTCGCCGACAGTTGGAAGGTCCCTGCACTGAGATTCGAAACAGGCAGCGCCGGAACCGCATTCAGCCTCTCGCCTCAGACGCCTGCGAAGTGCCACAGAAAGTGGCACTGTGGTGGCATGGACGATATGGGGGTCGGTGAGCACGTCGCCAGGGCGCGCAAACTTGCACGTCTTACCCAAGTCCAGCTGGCACACAAAGCGAACATTTCGTTGTCGCTGCTTCGGAAGGTCGAGCAAGGCGACCGCGCCGCATCCCCTGCGTTCATCGCCTCCTCGGCGCGGGTACTCGGGGTCGGAGTCGGTGACCTGACCGGACAGCCCTACCCATCTCCTCGTACCGACGCCGGTGCACATGCCACAATTCCGGCGCTACGACGATCAATCATCGCGTTCGACGACGAACCACTCTCGAAGCCAATGACATTCGAGGATCTGACCGTCGCCCTCGACCGGGTTCGAGAAGGAATGCGCCGCGCCCGATATGCAGATCTGACCGCCGAGCTTCCCGACGTGATCCGCGGGTTGCATCTGCTCGCCGAATCCGAAAACGCCGGCCGGCACCTGGAACAGATCTACGCGACCCTGGCCTATGCCTATTCCAAGGCAATGCTTTTCGCTTACCAGTACGGCTATCTCGATCTGGCGGGATTGGCGGCGGAGCGCTGCAGTTGGGCTGCATCGCACAGCGGTGACCCCATATGGCCAATCGCGGCCGAATACAACCGCGCGCTCATCCTGCTGTACTCCGGCGCCTACGCCGGAGGCCTGAAAACGATCGAACGCGCCCACGCCGCCAGCGAGGATTTGGAGACCACACCAGACCTCTTGGCCGTTCGCGGCGCTCTACATCTACGAGGGGCGATCCTGGCTGCGCGCGCGGCTGACAGCAGTGCGGCAAACTCTCATCTTCTCGAGGCGCAGCAGATCGCCGACGGGATCGGATCGACTCGATTCAGTCACTACGGCACCGGATTTCGACCGTCCAACGTCGATATTCACTCCGTCGCGGTTCCGGTCGAACTATCCGACGGAACCACAGCGGTATCACGGGCCGCCGGCATCCACCTGCCGACATCTGTCGCACCGTCTCGCGCCGGTCACCATTTCATCGACCTCTCCCGGGCCTGGTTGCTACACGGCGATAAACAACAGGCATTGCTCACCCTTCAGCAAGCTCGCATGGTCGCACCGGAGCTGACCCGCAATCACCCACAAGTCCACGAAACCATCCGAGTCCTCGCACACACCCGTCGCAGCACCGACAATCTCGCCCAGATCGCAAAGTGGGCCGACGTCAAAATCTGAGGACATCGAGAAGACCCGGCCTCTGGCCCAACCAGGCCGCCGGTCACCACGGCCTCTTCAGTCACGGCGTGAGAACGCTATCCCACCAACAAGTTTCAGAATGAAACGCTTCGACAGCACTCAACTTCCCGACTTCACAGCACACTCAGCACCTCTCGAATAACGTGCACGCCACCGTCGGTCTATCGACCGGGTGTCGTCGCCATCACGCCGTTACACCCACGCATCGCGATCATTGCCGAATTCAGCCATACAGGATCAAGGGCGGCGCTGGCGCGCCGCCGAGCGGCGCCGCGAAACCGCTCGCTGAAAGGACGCCGCTCGCGGCGCGTCGGGCGCGTCGGCGCCGCTCTGGCGACGTGGCAGAACGCCGACTGTTCCTGTCTGGCCACTTTCATCAACGAGGGCAGTGCAGGGCACGACGCCTGCCGTCCCCGCCTGACCTCCCGCAGACTGGACCAAATCAGCCGGCGTCGATCCCGGTCAACTGGCCGTCGTCACCTATCAAGACAGGGGATCAATCAATCGATGAATTCAGCGCTCGGCACCCACATCACGGGTGTTCCAACCGCCTCAGCTCACCCAACAAAAGGTCAGACAGTGCGAGAAACTCGTATGCCTGTCTTGAGGTGATGCCGCCGACATGCACTGCGATGTCTCGTAGCTTCTGCATCGCCTGAAACGTCTCTCCAAACCACTCCGGGAGGGCGTTCGTATCCAGAGCAACCTTCACGATCTGCCGCGGTGTAATGGAGCGGCCACTGCCGTCGGACATGCCCCATTCCCGCCCCACACGACGAAGCTGCATCTCGAGCTGTCGCCAAGCGCTCACGACAGCTTCGTCCGGCATCGTGTTCGCCAGGTCTCGCAGCATCAATGTCAGCGGTTCGACGGGAATCGAGCGCCGGAGATCCACCTCCGCGTTAGTCTCCGCTGGCGGCTCCTCCGGACTCGTCTCCGTAGGGATCTCGCGCATTCGGGCATCCTCGATCGCCTCAACCGCTTTCCCGACCGCCTGGTCCCACTCAACCTCGACCGGACCGGCTTTCAGTCTCTTGGGGAGTGTCTTGACCCAGGTCTTCAGATCACCGCGGAACAGCAGAAGTGCGAACACAGCCGCAACCGGCCAGAACGCCGAGGATACGAACGAAAGCCAATCCACCGCAGTAATTTACACCGCGCGTTCGTCCTGTGTCTTAGCTTCCTCATGGACCAATCGTCTCGCTCCCGACGAACGCGTCAAGGACCACCTGTCGGTGTCCGCTACGCGGTGCCTACGGCATCCTTGACACGCCCGTCTTCCGCTGAGGGCGGCACGTAGGAGGAAGGCGGAGGGAGTAGTCAGGGGTGGATAGACGATCTATCCATGGCACAAACCCCTAAGAATCTTCGGTACGCTCGTTCAACTGCAGTACAGCCTCCATCGCCGAGACACAAAGCTCTTCGTGAGTAACGTCTTTCCGAACCCAGTACCAATCGACGCGCCCGTCATCGGCAGGGTTGCCCCGCTCGTCGACCTTGTGTACCTCAAGAACCGTTCCATAGAACTGAACCATCAGGATTTCGCCGTCAGGAGATTCCGGCCCGGCCTGCCGGACGCACGTGATGCGATCCCCAACTCGGATATCAGCCATCCGACGAGAGTACGCAGGGTCATGACCAGTGCAGGTCGCCTCGCCGGAAGCGCACTGCCATCGGGTATTCCGGCCTGGATCGATATTACGAGCGTGTCACAAGTGTCACGAAAACGGCCAGACACCCGCAGATCTCCCGATCAGATGGCGAGCCGAATCGCCACGTCACAGACCACATCTGTACGGGTCGAAGCTGCCTCCGGAGCAGAAGGCAGCGAGACGAATGTGACCAGCCGATACCGAGCGGCATTGGACGGCAATACTTTCCAGCTCAACGTCATTCGCTGGTCCGGTCCGATATCCAGAATCAACGTTCGGGACGAAGAGGTGGCTCCCGACTGCCATCTCAGTGATCGGACAGTCCCTTGAACGCCTCATTCATCAGTAGGAGGTCTGCTCCTTCAGCCGCTTCTCCTCCTCTGGATCGGTCTCATCCTGGTTCACAGCGACTACAACAACCTTCCCGTCCTTGCGGAGGGCCGAGCCGCGCTGGTGAGTGATTATCTTGACTCCCAGCGCTCGTCCAGCACGACGCCTGGCCGATCGAGCCTCTGCGATCTCTTCGATGTCGGATGGATCGAAATGCATCACCCACTGCCGATCTATTTCAATGGATCGCATGGTCTCCAGCGTCAGCTCATCCTCCGATTATGTTTCGGTCAGCAACTCGACTCAGGGGGTGTGTCGTCGTGACGAACAGTTCGACCCGCAACCATCATCGCTGACTGCCCGTTCATACCCGTGACCGATGGCAACTCTGCCCTTGCCACGAAGTCACATCCTCTCGCAAAGTGCAGGTTTTCGTTGTGCGGCAGAATCCCCAACTGCCGCGACGACCGCATAACGCTGGCTGGGAATCCAGGGATTACCGCACTCAGCGGAAATGCGATGGAGACGACTTCTGCCGCAGTTCCGATGGCAGTCCCTGCCTCAGCTCTGCTGAGAAACGCGCCCTTGTGGGCTGCTTTATTACGCGGAGCACCGACTTCCTCGACCAAACGTTTGGGTAATTGCCCCGATGCCTTTCGCTTTTTGTGGAGTTGCTTGAGCTTAGAAAGTCCATGATGTGCACCGAACTCTTGTTTACGTTCCACTTGGCTCGTCCCATCGTCGTCGAACTTTCGGTCGATGAGCGCAGTCACAGCCAGTTCCGCTGCTGTGCAAGCATCTATCACCGCACGTCGGTACTCGCCAGCGTTAAACAGGGAGCGCGCGTCCCTCATGAACAGCCATTCGGCCTCAGGCTGCGTTCCATGGGCCGCCAAATCCAACGCGGCTTGCAGTTGGTGCGCATCGAGCACTTCGACTTGATGGATTCCACCTGTGAAGACCTGGTAGCTGATACCCGCCTTGCGAATACCGGCTGAATCGCCGCTCCACATCTGTACTGAGTCGGTGAGAATGCTCCGTTGAGCGCGCTTGAGACTGGCAAAGTCCTGCAACGTGAGAATGTCGAGCCAGTCACAGACGGACTTCCACCAGACCGCCAACTCATCGCCGAACTGCTGCGCAGCCGCCTTGAACTCAACATCATCATTCGCTGCAACCTCGGAGTGGACAACACACCGCTGGATATGAGCATAGGTGGGCGCGTCCGCGGCAGCGCCAGCAACAGAACCCCACTCGTCATCCGTCCAGCAAGCGTCTCGATCGTCACCCTCAAGGACGTATATCCACGGCGCACGTCGCAGCCCGTTCCCCCCTGTGCCATCAGTTCGCGCCGGCAACGTGAGAGACAACCCATGGTTCGCTGTTCGCGATCGGAACGTCTGCCCCAGACAGTCGGGCGTCACCAAGAAGCCACTACCACAGGCAAAGCTGCCCTCCAATGGCCATGCGACAGTTGTTCCTACGCTTTCATCAACCACGAGCCGGTCCGCCCCTTCGAGTTCGCATCTTTGCCGTCTGTCGCATATATACCCTATTTCCACACACTGACAGCAGGACCGGAACGGGCCACACTATGCGTGCGCCACCTGATGGAGCCGACAACGGCACCCCCGTTCATATTCCATGCTGCTGACGGGACTCCGTCATCATCAATACATGCGCGGATTCAGTTGCCGAATAACCATTTCCGGTTAGGTTCTACTGACTGGCCTCCTCGGGAGGCGCTCACCTCCTCATATGGCCAGTATGAGGAAGCAAGAGCGGAGTAGGCGGTGAGCACGAACCCTCATGCGCCGGTATTGAAACGCGAGTTGAAGACGCCTTGAGTCAGCGCGATGTCGTGGACTCGCCGCCCGCCGGTCTGGTCCTCGCCGTAGAGCATCATCCTGAGACCCGGTGACCAAGGTACGTCCATGCCCATTAGCGAAAGGCCACGGCGTACCTCTGCATTTAACGCTTCGTTGGCTTGTTCATCGAGAAGGGTCTCGTTCGCGAGTAACAGCACGACGTGGTTGTTCGCCATCGCGAAGCCGTCTACGAGGTGCAGCCCCATCTCACCGAGCCCGACGAACCCCATGTCAGGTCGTGCAATGACGACGTGCATCCCGATCTGATGGCCTCGGGATGGGATCGGAAGCCAGTCAACACCGGCACCGCCGTCGTGATCCGGTATGTCGACAACGTCCTCGTGGCGGACAATAATCGAGAACCCCTTAGTCCATCCGGTCGCCGTGATCTCGTCCGGACGCTCCCAGCGGTCGAGAATCCGCTCCGCAGTGCCGGCAAAGTCCTGCGCGGCCGAGTGCGTACACCACTGGTATCTCCAGTCCCCGGATTCATGGAGACTCCACTTCTGGATTTGCATTGTGTTTCGCGCAGCAATGTAAACATCGTGCTTGCCGTTGGACGACCAGATCCGCCAAATCCCGGACTGCCGCCCCGGTGACCCCACACCGACACGAATCGGATGCTTCTTGGAGGTCCGGCGTAGCTCGACGGTTACGTTGTTCTCGTCGTCGCCGATCGTGAGGTACACGGGCGACGGCTCCTGCGATGCGGTCATATTCACCTCCTGGGACTTGCAGGGTCTACGAGCAGCGATCAGGGCGCAGTATGCCAGTCGAGACCGACACATTCCGACGAACGGAACCGCGGCACTTGCGCAGAAACTGTCACACCGACATACGTCGGCAGTACCACCAACATCGACCAACACCACCAACGCCGCAATCCGGGTGCTTTCCCAGGTCGACCGCCACCGATGTCGTGACCTGAAAAGAGCCAGAACAGCAATCAAAACCGTAGTGTCGTTGCCTCCGCCGATAGGTATCCCAGCGGGACCAGAACGGGACCATACGCTGTGAACGATGCGAAACAACCTGCTGGTCACTGCGAACCAGCAAACAACTGAAAATGCTTGCCTACCTGCCCTTTTGGCCACCCAGCCGACCTGGGAGTCAAGTGGTCGCAGGTTCAAATCCTGTCAGCCCGACAGATGGAAAATCCCCTCTGACCCCGGTCGGAGGGGATTTTTGTTTTCTACGAATAGCCGCGGATTGTCGTGAAGTCGATACGCCTGTCGACAGCAGTCGGTCGGAGGGGTCTTCAACCGGCGACTGGGCATGAGACGGGGGGCACGGTCCGACGACAAAGTTCATCGATGAACGTGCGTCACCACCAGGACTCGGCTGAACAGACCGCCATCGAGGCTGCGACCACTGCGATCTGGAACGCTCTCGGCGCCCCGGAGTGACAGTTACTCACCGCTGCGACTGCAGGGCCTTCTCATATCATTATTGGAACACGTTACATTCTGCTGAGGTGCGCGTCTCGGAACTGCTTCCGCAGGTCCAAGGTTGAGACGCTGCGAGCAGCAGAAACATGTTCCACCACGCGGAAGAGGTCGAAATGATGTGGGACACCACCACCGATGTGCTGATCGTCGGATTCGGCGCGGCCGGTGCGTGCGCGGCGCTGGAGGCCAGAGCGGCCGGAGCGGACGTACTGGCCGTGGATCGATTCAACGGTGGCGGCGCCACGGAATTGTCCGGCGGCATCGTCTACGCCGGCGGAGGCACCCGTATCCAGCGGGAAGCCGGGATCGACGATTCCCCCGATGCCATGTACACCTACCTGGCCCGCGAGGTCGGCGATGCCGTGCGGCCGGAAACCCTGCGCAGTTTCGTCGATTCGAGTCCCGAGATGATCGACTGGCTGATGGACCATGGTGTGCCGTTCGAGGCGTCGGTGTGCCCGTACAAGACCTCGTACCCCGACAACCGGTACTACCTGTACTACTCCGGAAGCGAATGCTCCGGAGAGTTCCGCGCCCTCACACCACCGGTGCAGCGTGGACACCGTGCGAAGGGACGCGGAGCATCGGGGAAGATGATCTATCAGCCCCTCGCCCGGGCCGCACTCGACGCGGGCGTGCGGTTCCAGCGGCATACCAGGGTTCTGGCACTCGAAAGCGACACCGACGGCCGGATCATCGGCGTACGAGCCCGCAGCATGAGCAGCGCGCCGCTGGCGGTGCGCAAGAGATTCGCGGCGATGGCCGCAGTCGCCGCCAAGCCCGGCATCTACTATCCACCCCTGCGCCGACTGCTGGAGCACCGGCTCGACAGGCTCGAACGCCGTTACGCGCGTGAGGTGCGGATCCGGGCCCGTCGCGGTGTGATCCTCTGCGCGGGTGGTTATGTCGCCAACCAGCACCTGCTCGCCCGCCACGCCCCTGGATACACCGGAGGTCTGGCGCTGGGCACCACCGGTGACGACGGCTCGGCGATCGAACTCGCGGTCGCCGCGGGCGCGGTCGCCGACCGGATGGACAACGTGTCGGCATGGCGGTTCATCGCCCCGCCCAGCGCGTTCTACAGCGGGTTGCTGGTGAACGAAAAAGGCCACCGGTTCATCGACGAAACACGCTACGGCGCCGCGGTGGGCAACGCCCTGGTGCGTGGACAGGGCGGCAAGGGCTGGCTGCTCGTCGACGCCGAACTCATGCGCCGGGCGCGGGAACAACTGGCCGGTGAGGCCATCTGGTTCCAGCGTCTGCAGGCCGAATCATTGCTCCGCACATCGGCAATCCGCGCGGACACCCTCCACGACGTGGCCCGCCGCGCCGGGATCTGCCCGGACGGACTGACCGCGACGATCCAGGCGCACAACGAAGCCATCGCTCGCGACGAACCCGACCCCATGAACAAACCGCGGGAGTTCACCCGCCCCCTCGCGACAGGGCCGTTCACGCTGCTGGACGTCTCCGTCCGGCCGAAACTGACCAACCCCTGCCCCATGTTCACCCTCGGCGGCCTGATCGTCGACGAGACCACCGGCGCAGTGCAATCGGCGACTCACGAACCTATCCCCGGTCTGTACGCCGCCGGCCGCACCGCCATCGGCATCTGCTCCGAGTCCTACGTCAGCGGCCTGTCGATCGCGGACTGCGTCTACTCCGGCCGCCGCGCCGGCCGCGCCGTATCGAACCGCCTTGCAGAGATCGGAGACTGAGCTGCTCGAGCCGTCCCCCCAAGCACTGCCATTCACGCAGGATCCATTGCGCATCAACAGGTCCTGAATTTCGGGACCCGCTCGGGCATCCTGCGCGCACACCCACTTCAGATCATTTCGGGCGATTGTCGACCAGCCGCCGAGCCTTTCCGACCGACCGATCCATCGAGTCAGGACCGAGAACATCGACGACGACGCTGACGCCGATTCGTTGTTTGATCTGCTGTTTCAAAACCACTGCGGCAGAGGCTCGGTCATCGGACGAAGCATCGGCGCGGCACTCCACCCGGACTGTCAGCCGGTCGAGGCGCTCCGGCCGGTCGAGCACGCACTGGAATTGCGGCGACAACGCGGGCACCGAGAGGATGAGTTCCTCGATTTGCGAGGGAAACAGGTTGACCCCACGCAGGATGATCATGTCGTCGCTGCGGCCGGTGATCTTCTGCATCCGACGCATGGTGCGGGCGGTACCGGGAAGCAGGCGCGTGAGGTCCCGGGTGCGGTACCGGATGACCGGGAAGGCTTCCTTGGTGAGCGATGTGAAGACCAGTTCGCCCTCCGCGCCGTCGGGCAGGACCTCACCGGTCTCCGGGTCGATGATCTCCGGGTAGAAGTGGTCCTCCCAGATGTGCAGGCCGTCTTTGGTTTCCGCGCATTCCATCGCCACGCCCGGGCCCATGACCTCCGACAGGCCGTAGATGTCG
>NZ_JBFAUW010000026.1:0-43086 GCF_040679495.1 Nocardia sp. NPDC052254
CGGGTGAACTGGAGTATCGGGGTCGTACCGATTTCCAGGTGAAGATTCGTGGTTTCCGTATCGAGTTGGGTGAGATCGAGGCGGCGTTGTTGGCGTTGCCGGAGATCGCGCAGGTGGCGGTGTTGGCGAAGTCGGATCCGCGGACCGGGGACCGACTGGTGGCGTATCTGGTTCCGGCCGGAACCCCGATCGACGCCGGTCATGTGCGCGCGCAGCTGAGCGTGGCGTTGCCGTCGTACATGGTGCCGTCGGCCTTCGTCGAGTTGGATGCGTTGCCGCTCAATGTCAACGGCAAGCTGGATCGGCGTGCGCTGCCGGAGCCGGAGTTCGAGACCGCGGTGTTCCGTGCGCCCTCGACGCCGATCGAGGAAGCGGTCGCGACCGTCTACGGCGAGGTGCTGAGCATCGAGCGGGTCGGCGCGGACGACGATTTCTTCGGCCTCGGCGGTAACTCGCTGCTGGCCACCCAGGTCGCGGCCCGTCTCGGTGCGCTGCTGGACACCAAGGTCGCGGTGCGGACGTTGTTCGAGGCGTCCACCGTGGCCGGCCTGGCGGCCGCGCTGGCGCAGCACGCCGGCGGCGGTGGCCGACCGGCGCTCGTCCCGCAACCACGTCCGGAACGGGTGGCGCTGTCACTGGCGCAGACCCGGATGTGGTTCCTCAACCAGTTCGACACCACCTCCGCGGTGGACAATGTTCCCGCCGCGATCCGGCTGTCCGGCGATCTGGACGTCGCCGCGTTGGCGGCCGCTGTCGCCGATCTCGTTGCGCGACACGAGATTCTGCGCACCATTTATCCCGAGACGGCCGACGGGCCGGTGCAGCAGGTGCTGTCGCCGACGCAGGTGCCGACCCGGTTGGACGTGGTGCCGACCACTGCGGACGAGGTGATGTCCACGGTCGCCGAGATGGTGACGACCGGATTCGACGTGACCACCGAGATTCCGTTCCGGATCCGCCTGCTGCAAGTGGACGCGACCGAATTCGTGCTCGTCTTCGTCGCGCAGCACATCGCGGCCGACGGCTGGTCGCTGGGTCCGCTGACCCGGGATCTGATGCTCGCCTACGCCGCTCGCGCCGCGGGGGAGGATCCGTCGTGGGCGCCACTTCCGGTGCAGTACGCCGATTTCAGCATCTGGCAGCGCGATCTACTCGGCTCCGAGGACGATCCGGATAGTTTGCTGCGCGCCCAGGCGGACTACTGGCGTTCAGCGCTGGCCGGACTACCGGATGAGCTGAATCTGCCCGCGGACCGGGCACGGCCGACCGCCCAGTCGTTCCGGGGCGGCCGGGTCACATTCGACGTCGACGCGGCGCTGCATCGGCAGTTGCGGCAGTTGGCCCGCGAGCACAACGCCACGATGTTCATGGTCGTCCACAGTGCGCTCGCCGTACTGCTGGCCCGGTTGTCGGGCACTGACGACATCGCGATCGGCACCCCGATCGCGGGTCGCGGCGAGGCCGAGGTCGACGACCTGATCGGTATGTTCGTCAACACCCTGGTGCTGCGCACGCAGGTGACGGGCGGCGAGACCTTCGGTGAACTGCTCGCCCGCGCCAAGGACGCCGATCTGCAGGCATTCGCCCACGCCGATATCCCGTTCGAGCGCCTGGTCGAGTTGATCGCCCCCGAACGCTCGACGGCTCGCCACCCGCTGTTCCAGGTGGCGCTGTCGTTCGCGAACCTGCCCGAGGGCAATTTCGAACTCCCCGGACTGCAGGTGTCGGGGCTGGAATTCGATGTCGACACCGAGAAGTTCGACCTGTCGCTGACGGTGCGCGAAGCCGCCGACGGCGAGGGCATGCAGGCCGAGTTCTCCTATGCGCGCGATCTCTTCGACGAGGACACGATCTCCGATTTCGCGCAGCGGCTCACCCGCCTGCTGACGGCGATCGCGACCGAGCCCGCGACTCCGGTCGGTGATCTGGCGTTGCTGGACGACGCGGAGTACGAGCTGCTCACCCACGTCCACGGCGACGAGGTGATGGCGACCGGCCTGTTGCCGGATCTGATGAGTCATGGTGTGCGCCTGGGCCGCGAGCGAATCGCGGTGCGGTACAACGGCCGATCCATCACCTACGGCGAACTCGACGAGCAGTCCTCGCGCCTGGCGCGGGTCCTGATCGATCGGGGTGTCGGACCGGAGAAGCTGGTCGCGGTGTCGTTCGGCCGCTCGTACGAGATGGTGCTGGCAGTGCTGGCGGTGACCAAGGCCGGTGGTGCGCACGTACCGGTCGATCCCAACTACCCCGAGGATCGGATGCGGCACATGCTCACCGATTCCGGTGCGGTACTGGGTATTACGAGCTCGGCGCATATCGATGCCCTGCCCGGGGATGTGGACTGGCTGCTGCTCGACGACGAGTCGACGGCACAGCTGTGCGCCGCGCAGGCGCCCGCGCCGGTGACCGACGCCGATCGGATTCTGCCGCTGCGGATGTCGCATCCGGCCTACGTGATCTACACCTCCGGTTCCACCGGTCTGCCCAAGGGCGTCACCGTCACCCACGCGGGTCTCGGCGGCCTCGCCGATGTGGCCACCGGGCTGTACGAACTGGAGCCGCAGCATCGGTTCCTGCAGATCTGCTCGCCGAGCTTCGACCCGTCGGTGCTCGAGTGGGTGTGTGCGCTGTACACCGGCGCCACCCTGGTGATCGTGCCCGCCGAAATCATCGGTGGGCCGGATCTGGCTCAGTTGCTGCGTACCGAGCAGGTCACCCACACCATCATCACGCCCGCGGTGCTGGGCACGATGGATCCGGCCGACCAGCGGCAACTGCTGGTGGCGTCGGTCGGTGGCGATGTGACCACGCCGGAGCTGCTGGCCAAGTGGCAGCCGGGGCGCAAGTACTTCAACGCCTACGGCCCGACCGAGACCACGATCATCTCCTCCTACGCTCGCCTGTTGCCGGGCCGGCACATCACCATCGGCACGCCGGTACACGGCATGTCGGCGCTGGTGCTGGACGCACGCATGAACCCGGTGCCCCCGGGTGTGGCCGGTGAGTTGTATCTGGCCGGTGGCGCACTCGCTCGCGGCTATCAGCGCCGGTCCGGGCTGACCGCGGACCGTTTCGTCCCCAACCCATGGGGTGCGCCGGGTGCGCGGATGTATCGCACCGGTGACGTGGTGCGCTGGTTCGCGGAGCCGGGGCAGGGCGGCGACAACGCCGGCGCCACCGTGCGGTGGGAGCTGGATTACGTCGGCCGCAGCGACTTCCAGGTCAAGGTTCGCGGTTTCCGTATCGAACTCGGTGAGATCGACGCGGTGCTGGGCAGCCATCCGGATGTCGAATTCGCGACCACCCTCGGCCGCGAAACCGATGCGGGCGCGACGATTCTGGTCTCCTACGTGCTGGGCACGCCGGGCAGTGCGCCGGATCCGGCGCAGCTGACCGAGTATGTGGCAGCGAGCCTGCCGCCGCACATGGTCCCGGCGGCGGTCGTGGTGCTGGACGAGATTCCGCTGACCCCGGTCGGCAAACTCGACCGCAGGGCACTGCCGGAACCGCAGCTCGCGACACGGGAGTTCCGGGCGCCGTCCACCGAGGTCGAGGCGATCATCGCGGCGGTGTTCGCCGAGGTGCTCGGTGCCGGACAGGTGGGCCTGGACGATTCGTTCTTCGGCCTCGGCGGTGATTCGATCCTGTCGATCCAGCTCGTGTCGCGTGCCAAGGCACGCGGCGTGGTCTTCACCCCGCGCGATGTCTTCGAGCGCCGCACCGTCGCCGCGCTCGCCGAGATCGCCACGCGCGGTGAGCAATCGGATGTACCGAAGCTCGCGGAGCTGCCCGGTGGCGGGGTCGGCGAGATCCCGCTCACTCCGATCATGGCCTCGATCCTGGACGGTGGCGCGTCCTACCGCCGGTTCTCGCAGTCGGTGGCTCTGCGTATGCCCGACGGGATCGACCGGGACACCCTGGTCGGCACCATCGGCGCGGTGATCGACCACCACGATGTGCTGCGCACCCGGTTGCGTTCCGACGAATCTGTCACTGCCGGTTGGACTTTCGAGGCGCTGGAAGCCGGTTCGATCAATGCCGGAGCGCTCGTCGACCGGATCGACGTACCGACCGGAACCGATGCCGCCGCGCTGACCGCGCTGGCGAGCCGCGAGGCCGACGCGGCGCTGGATCGCCTCGATCCGGCCGCCGCGGTGATGCTGCAGTTCGTCTGGTTCGCTTTCGGCGCCGAGGACCGGGCCGCCGGTCGCCGCGATGTGTTGCTGATCGTGGCGCATCACTTCGTCATCGATGGTGTGTCCTGGCGCATTCTGGTGCCGGATCTCGCTACCGCGTGGTCGCAGTCGGCCGCCGGGCAGCCGGTGGCGCTCCCGGCCAACGGCACCTCCCTGCGACGCTGGGCGAACGCGCTGGTCGACGCGGCGCACCGCCCGGAGCGGGTGGCGGAACTGTCGTTCTGGCAACAGGTCTGCGCGACGCCCGATCCGGACCTCGGTTCCCGGACGTTCGATCCGGCCCTGGACACCGTCGCAACGCTGGAGCAGGTCGAGGTGACCCTGTCCGCCGAGGCGACCGATGCCGTGCTCACCACGGCCCCGGCCCGGTACCACGGTGGTGTGAACGACGGTCTGCTGTCGGCGCTGGCCATGGCGGTAACGCGTTGGCGCGGTGCGGCCCTGGATCAGGTGCTGGTGCACCTCGAGGGCCATGGCCGCGAGGAAGAGGTGGCCCCCGGCGCCGATCTGTCCCGCACGATCGGCTGGTTCACCAGTGCCGGTCCGGTACGGCTCGATCTCGCCGGCGCCGATCTCGTCGAGGCGTTCGAGGGCGGAAAAGCCCTGGGCGACATCGTGAAATCGGTCAAGGAGCAGATGCTGGCCGTGCCCGACAAGGGCATCGGCTACGGTCTGCTGCGGTACCTGAACCCGGAGACCGCCGCACAACTCGGCGGCAGCGCCCAGATCAGCTTCAACTATCTGGGCCGGGTCGCGTCCGGCACGACCGCGGAAACCGGTGATCTCGCCGCCCAGCTGCGTGAGCTGGACTGGGCGCCGGTCGACGATCTCGGCCGGCTCGAAGCCGCCGGTGACGCGGATATGCCCGCCCCGGGCGTGATCTCGATCAACGCGATCGTCTCCGACGGACCGGACGGACCGCAGCTGGGCGCATCCATCGCGTACCCGTCGGGTCTGCTGAGCCGCGAACGGGCGCTGGAATTCGCCGAGCTGTGGACCTCGGCGCTGACTGCCCTGGCCACGCACGCGCAGCGTCCGCAGGCCGGTGGACTCACTCCGTCGGATCTGCCGCTGGTGCAGGTCGGCCAGTCCGAGATCGAGATCTGGGAGCGCGAGTATCCGTCGCTGTCGGATGTGTGGTCGCTGTCGCCGTTGCAGTCCGGCCTGCTGTTCCACGCTCAGCTGACCCAGTCGACCGTGGACGTCTACACCATGCAGGCAACGGTCGAGCTGACCGGAGAACTGGACGAACCGCGCCTGCGTGCCGCCGCCCAAGCGATCCTCGACCGCTATCCGAACCTGCGGACGGCCTTCGTCACCGATGCCGGTGGCCGTGCCGTCCAGGTGGTCCTCGACCGGGTGGAGGTGCCGTGGCAGTCGGTGGATCTCACCGATATGGCACCGGCGCAACGGATTCCGGAGTTCGAGCGGCGTAGCGTCGCCGATCGGGAACGCCATTTCGATCTGACGGTGCCGCCGCTGATGCGGTTCACGCTCTACCGGACCGATGACGCCGTGTGGCAGCTGGTCATCACCACCCATCACATCCTGCTCGACGGCTGGTCCATGCCACTGCTGATGCGGGATCTGCTGGTGCTGTACGCGGTTCGCGCCGATCTGTCCGCGCTCCCGCGGATTCCGTCCTACCGCAACTTCCTGGTCTGGCTGGCCGGGCGCGATCGTGCGGAATCCCTGCGGACCTGGACGCGCGCGCTGTCGGGCGTCTCCGAGCCGACTCAGCTCGTCACCCAGCCGAAGCGCAGTGCGGACGAACAGGACGAGATCGGCAAGCTGGTCGTCGATATCGATGCCGAGCGCACCGCGCACATCGTCGCGCGGGCGGCCGAGCTGGGTGTCACCGTGAACACCCTGATGCAGGCCGCATGGGGCATCCTGCTGGGCCGGTTGACCGGACGGTCGGATGTCGTATTCGGCACCACCGTCTCCGGACGGCCCGCGGAGTTGGCGAGTATCGAGTCGATGGTGGGTCTGTTCATCAACACGCTCCCGGTGCGGGTGCGGGCGGACGACCGGATCGGCATCGCCGATTTCCTGACCACGCTGCAAGGTGAGCAGGCCGACCTACTCGACCACCACTACCTGGGTCTCGCCGAGATTCAGCGATCCGCCGGCGCGGGTGCGCTCTTCGATACGCTGTTGATCTTCGAGTCCTATCCGATCGACGAGGATTCGATCGCCGCGGCGAGCGCTCTCGACGGAATGTCGGTGACCGGTGTGCGGGTCGACGACAACACCCACTACTCGATGACTGTGCTGGTCACGGTGGAGTCGACGATCAACATCGCACTCAAGTACCAGGTCGGCAGCTTCTTCACCGCCCAGGTGCGGACCCTCGCCGATCGGTTGGTCGGGGTGCTCGAATCGCTGGTCGGCGATCCCGTCATGCCGGTGGGTGAGGTCGACATCCTGCTCGACGCGGCCGAACGTGATCGAATCGTGCTGGAGTGGAACGACACTCGTCAGCCGGTCGCACCGCAGCTGCTGCTCGACGGCTATCGAGCCGCCGTGACGGCACATCCGGACCGGATCGCGGTCTCCTACGAGGGTGCGGAGCTCACCTATCGGGAGTTCGACGAGCGGGTGAATCTACTTGCCCGACGGCTGATCTGGGAGGGCGTGGGGCCGGAATCGCTGGTCGGTCTGGCGATGCGTCGCTCGCTCGATCTGGTGGTGTCGATGTACGCGATCGTGACCGCCGGCGGTGCGTACGTTCCGCTGGATCCCGATCATCCGGCCGAGCGCATCGCGCACGTGCTCGAGACCGCGCAGCCGGTGTGTGTGCTGACGCGGACCGTGGATGCGGTGCCGGTGCCCGTCGATGTCGAGGTGATGAACCTCGACACGGTGGATCTGGACGGTTTCGAGGTCACGGCGGTGCGCGCGGACGAGCTGCTCGCACCCGTGCATCCGCAGAACCCGGCCTACGTGCTGTTCACCTCGGGTTCGACGGGTCGCCCGAAGGGTGTCTCGGTCTCGCACGCGGCGATCCACAACCAGATCACCGTCATGCTGTCGGCATACCCGATGTCCGCCGACGATGTGTATCTGCAGAAGACGCCGACCACGTTCGACGTCTCGCTGTGGGGTTACTTCATGCCGCTTCGGGTCGGCGCGAAACTGGTGGTCGCGACCCCGGACGGACATCGGGATCCGCTGTACCTGGCGGAAACCATTGCCGCACAGGAGGTGACCTTCACCGACTTCGTCCCGTCGATGCTGACGGTGCTCGCCGCGCACACGCCGGCCGGTGCCATGCCGAGCCTGCGGACGGTGTTCGCGGCCGGTGAGGCACTACCGCCGGAGACGGTCGCGGCGGTGCGCGCGATCACCGACGCCGAGGTGCACAATCTGTACGGTCCGACCGAGGCCGCGATCACCGTGGCACACTGGACCGCTACCGGTGCCGAGACCTCGAGCGTGCCGATCGGCCGGCCCGAGGACAATTCGCAGCTGTACGTGCTGGATTCGCGGTTGCGGCCGGTCCCCGCCGGTGTGGTCGGCGAACTGTATCTGGCCGGTGATCAGCTTGCACGCGGTTACGTCCGCCGTCCGGATCTGACCTCGGATCGGTTCGTGGCCAACCCGTTCGGTACCGGCGAGCGCATGTATCGCACCGGCGACCTGGTGGTCTGGCGCGAGGTCGCCGGCGCCGAGGGCACCACCGGTGTGCTCGAGTACATCGGCCGGGCCGACTTCCAGGTGAAGTTCCGCGGTCAGCGCATCGAGCTGGGTGAGATCGAGTCGGTGCTGCTCGCGCAGCCGTCGGTCAGCCAGGCCGTCGCTCTGGTGGTCGATTCCGAACTCGGTGATCAGCTGGTGGTCTACGCGGTTCCGGTTCCCGGCGCGTCACTCGATCAGTCGACCCTGCTGGAGGTTTCGGCCCACCGCCTGCCCTCCTACATGGTCCCGTCCCAGATCATCGAGCTGGCGGCCTTCCCGCTCAACCCGAGCGGCAAACTGGATCGCAAGGCGCTGCCGAAGCCGACCTTCACACGACAGGAATTCCGGGCGCCGTCCACCCCGATCGAGGAGATCGTGGCGGGTATCTTCGCCGAGGTCCTCGGTGTCGAGCGGATCGGCGCGGACGACGACTTCTTCGCGCTCGGTGGTAACTCGCTCATCGCGACGCAGGTCATCGCTCGCGCGGGTGCTGCGATGGATATCCGGGTGCCGGTGCGGGTGCTGTTCGAGCGGTCGACGGTCGCGGCCTTCGCGGCGGCTGTCGAATCGCAGACCCGTGACGCCGATGCACCGGCGCTCGGCAGTATCGCCCGGCCCGAACGGATTCCGCTGTCGCTCGCACAGCAGCGGATGTGGTTCCTGAACCAGTTCGACCAGGATTCCTCGGCCTACAACGTGCCGGTGGCGCTGCGACTGACCGGTGTGCTCGATCTCCCGGCGCTGCGCGCGGCGATCGGTGACGTGGTCGCTCGCCACGAGGTGCTGCGAACGATCTACCCCGAGACCGACGGTGGTCCGGTGCAGGTTGTGCTTCCGGTCGGCCAGGCGGTTCCGGAACTGGAGTTCCGCACGGTCGCCGCGACAGCGGTCGAGGCCGCGGTGCTCGAGGTGCTGTCGACATCGTTCGACGTGACCCGTGCGGTGCCGCTGCGGGTCGCGGTGTTCGAGATCACCGATGCGCAGCGTCCGCGTGACACCGATCCGGGCGACACCACTGCCGCGACCGAGTACGTGCTCGCGATGACCGTGCACCACATCTCCGGTGACGGTTCGTCGATGGCACCGCTGACTCGCGACATCATGACCGCCTACGCTGCCCGTGCCGCGGGTGAAGCGCCCGACTGGGCGCCGCTGACGGTGCAGTACGCGGACTACAGCGTGTGGCAGCGGACGGTGCTCGGCAGCGAGGACGATCCGGATTCGCCGGCTGCCAAGCAGATCGAGTACTGGAAGACCACCCTCGCGGACCTGCCCGATCAGCTGGATCTGCCCGCGGACCGGCCTCGGCCCGCGACCCAGTCCTTCGCCGGTGACAAGGTACCGGTCGAGATCGATGCCGATCTGCATCGAGCGCTGTCGGAACTGGCGCGTGGTTCGAATGCGACGCTGTTCATGGTCGTGCACACGGCGTTCGCGGTCCTGCTGGCTCGGCTTTCGGGCACCGACGACATCGCGATCGGTACGCCGATGGCGGGTCGAGGTGCACGCGAGCTCGACGATCTGATCGGCATGTTCGTCAACACCCTCGTGTTCCGGACACAGGTGGATGCCGATGAACCGTTCGAGGGGCTGCTGTCGCGGCAGCGGGAGTCCGATCTGCAGGCCTTCGCCCACGCGGACGTTCCGTTCGAACGGCTGGTCGAGGTGTTGAACCCGGTTCGCTCGACCGCGAATCACCCGCTGTTCCAGGTCGGTCTGTCGTTCCAGAACCTGGCGCGAACCAGTCTGGAACTGCCCGGCCTGAGCTTGTCGGGGCTGGACTTCGACACCCAGCTCTCGCAGTTCGATCTGCATCTGGTCGTATCCGACGGCTACGACGAAGCGGGCGCCCCCGCGGGCATCAGTGGTGCTGTCACCTATGCCACCAGCTTGTTCGACGCCGCTACCGTCGAGGGTTTCGCGGATCGTTTCGTGCGGCTGCTGCGCGAGATCGTCGCGAGTCCATCGACCGCGGTCGGCGATCTGGAGCTGCTGCGTTCGGGTGAGCGTTCGGCGCTGCTCACCGAGTGGAACGCCACCGAGCACGAGGTGGATGGTTCCCTGACGCTCGTCTCGCTGCTGGACGAGGCCGTATCGGAGGCACCGGACGCGGTGGCACTGGTCGGCCCCGACGGTGTGGGCCTGACCTACGAGGACCTCGATCAGCGGGTGAATCGTCTTGCCCGGCACCTGATCTCGATCGGTGTGGGGCCGGAGGCGCGTGTTGCGCTGGCGATGCGGCGATCGGTGGATCTGGTGGTCGCGATGTACGCGGTGTCCACCGCCGGCGGCGCGTACGTGCCGGTGGATCCGGATCAGCCCGCGGAGCGGACCGGCCATGTCCTGGAGACGGCCGAGCCCGTGTGTGTGCTGACCGACGCCGATGCGGCGTTCACCACCGATGTCGCACCGGTGATCCGGATCGACGAGCTCGTGCTCGGCACCGACGCCTCGCCGGTCGAGGATGCCGAGCGGGTCGCGCCACTGCGTCCGCAGAACACGGCGTATGTCATCTTCACCTCGGGTTCGACCGGGCGTCCGAAGGGCGTGGCGGTGTCACACGGGGCGATCGTCAACCAGTTGTTGTGGAAGACGGCGGAATTCGGTCTCGGTGTCGATGACGCGGTGCTGCTGAAGACGGCGGCGACCTTCGACCTGTCGGTCTGGGAGTTCTGGACCGCCGCCGCGTGTGGTGGCCGGTTGGTCATCGCCACCGCGGAGGGCAACCAGGATCCGGAGTACCTGAACACGCTGATGCGGAGTGCGGGTGTGACCACCTTGCACGTGGTTCCGTCCATGCTGGATGCGTTGCTGACCGAATCCGGTGGGACACTGCCGGATTCCCTGCGGCGAGTGCTGGCGATCGGTGAGGCGCTGCCCGCTGCGACGGCGCAGCGCTTCCGCGGCGGGAATTCGGCGGGCCTGTTCAACCTCTACGGTCCGACCGAGGCCGCGGTATCGATCACCAGCCATGAGGTCACCGATGCCGACACCGCGTCGGTGTCCATCGGCGCACCCGAGTGGAACAGCCGGGTGTACGTGCTCGATGCCCGGTTGCGGCCGGTGCCCGCCGGGGTTCCGGGTGAGCTGTATCTGGCCGGCGCCCAGCTGGCTCGCGGCTACTTCGGCCGCCCGGATCTGACCGCGGATCGGTTCGTGGCCGACCCGTTCACCTCCGGCGCCCGCATGTACCGCACCGGTGACCTGGTCGCGTGGACCGGCGACGGTGAGCTGGATTACCGGGGCCGCACCGACTTCCAGGTCAAGATCCGTGGTTTCCGGATCGAGCTGGGCGAGATCGAGGCCGCGTTGCTGGCGCTGCCGCAGATCGCGCAGGCCGCGGTGGTGGCGAAGTCCGACGCCCACCTCGGCGATCGCTTGGTCGGCTACGTGGTGGGAACGTCGGATGCCGCCGATGTCGACGTCGATCGAGTGAAGGCCGAGCTGGGTTCGGCCCTGCCGTCCTACATGGTGCCGGTCGCCTTCGTGGTCCTCGACGCCCTGCCGCTCAACGTCAACGGCAAGCTCGATCGAAAAGCGTTGCCGGAGCCGCAGTTCGAGAGCACGGTCTACCGTGCCGCGTCGACCCCGATCGAGCAGACGCTGGTGGAGGTTTTCACCGACGTGCTCGGGCTGGATCGGACCGGCGGCACCATCGGTGTGGACGACGACTTCTTCTCGGTGGGTGGTAACAGCATCCTGTCGATCCAGCTGGTGTCGCGGTCGAAGGCCCGTGGTGTGTCGTTCAAGGCGCGTGACGTCTTCGAGCACCCCACGATCGCCGGACTGGCCGCGGTCGCGACCGCGGGCACCGGACCGGAACTCGAATTGCCGGACGGTCCACTGGTCGAGGTCGATCCGGAGGAGCGCGGTCGCTGGGAGCGGGAGTATCCGAGCTTGACCGAGGTGTGGCCCTTGTCGCCGCTGCAGTCCGGTCTGCTGTTCCACGCGATGATGACCCAGTCCACCGTCGATGTGTACGGCCAGCAGGCGATCATCGCGTTCGAGGGCTCACTCCAGGTCGAACGACTGCGCGCGGCCGCACAGGCCATGCTCGATCGCTATGACAACCTGCGGGTCGCCTTCACCGCCGATGCCGACGGCCGGCCGGTGCAGCTGGTGCTGGACGAGGTGACCGTCCCGTGGCGGGATGTGGACCTGACCGGTCTGCCGGCCGAGGAGGGTGAAGCAGCGCTGCGGGATCGGCTCGCGGAGGACCGCGGCACCCGATTCGACATGGCGACCGCGCCGCTGTTGCGGTTCACGCTGTACCGGACCGGTGATGCGGACGAGCGGCATTGGCAGTTGGCGATCACGGCGCATCACATCGTCTTCGACGGCTGGTCGATGCCACTGCTGATGCGCGATCTGCTGGTGCTGTACGCCACCAGCGGTGACGGATCGGCGTTGCCGGAAGTCAACTCGTACCGGGATTTCCTGGCCTGGTTGTCGACCCGCGACATGGACGATTCACTGCGGGCCTGGCAGGAGGCCATGTCCGGGGTCACCGAACCCACCCAGCTGGCCTCCCAGTCGCTGTCGGTGGAGACCTACGGCTCCGACAAGCTGTCGACCGAACTCGACACCGCCCTCACACAGCGTCTGAACAAGTTCTGCGCGGATCTGGGTATCACGGTGAACACGCTCATCCAGGCGTCGTGGGGGCTGTTGCTCGGTCGTTTGACGAACCGCGAGGATGTGGTGTTCGGCGCCACGGTCTCGGGTCGCCCGCCGGAGCTGCCGGGTGTCGAATCCATGGTCGGCCTGTTCATCAACACGCTGCCGGTCCGGGTGCACCTCGACGACCGGAACACGGTGTCGCAGATGCTGACGACGCTGCAGCGGGAGCAGGCGACGCTGCTGGAGCACCACTATGTCGGGCTCACCGATATTCAGCGCGTGAGCGGCCCGGCCGTGGCCTTCGACTCGCTGGTGGTCTTCGAGTCCTATCCGGTGGACAGCGAATCGATCGAGGCAGTCACCTCGATCGACGGTATGTCGGTGACCGGCGTCGACTTCGTCGGCGCCACGCACTACCCGATGACCCTCTGGGTCACCGCGAACGCGACCATCGGACTGAACCTGGAGTATCTGACCAGCCGCTTCTCCGCGGAGGATGTGCGGATGCTGGCCGATCGCCTGGTTCGGGTGCTCACGGCGCTGCTGGACGATTCCGAGCGTCCGGTGGGCGCGATCGGCATCCTCGATCAGGCCGAGCAGGACCGCATCCTCGCGGAATCGCAGGTCGGTGCCGCTGCGGCTGCCGAGCCCGCTCGGGTCGGCACCCGCACGGTGGCCAATGTCCTCGGCAAGGTGGTCGAGGATGATCCGCAGGCGCCGGCACTGCTGTCCGGCGATGCGGAAATCGCCTACCACGAGGTCGATTCGAGGTCCTCGAAGCTGGCCCGGGTGCTGATCGGACGCGGTGTGGGACCGGGCGACATCGTGGCGGTGGCACTACCGCACTCGGTGGACGCGGTGGTCGCCCTGTGGGCGATCCAGAAGGCCGGTGCGGCGGCGCTGCTGGCCGAGGGACTGTCCTTCGGTGAGATCGTCTCCGCCGGAGCCGGATTCGGTATCGCGCTGGAACCGGCGGCGAAGTCGGTGCGCTGGCTGGTGCCGACCGATCCGAAGGTGCGGGCGGAAATCGATGCGGCACAGTCGCATCCGGTGTCCTACGCCGATCGGATCCGGCCGCTGGCCGACGATCACCCGGCGTTCGTCGTCCGCACCGCCGACGGCCTGCGCACCCTGAGCCAGGATCAGGCCCTCGCCCACGCGGACACGTTGCGCGGTGAGCACGAGATCGACTACGAGTCGACCACGTACACCACCGCGTCGGCAGGTCCGGCAGCGCTGGCCGAATTCCTCGCGGTGTCGACGGCGGGTGCGCTGTCGGTCCTGCCCAGCGGCGATACCGAAAGCGATCTGGCCGACGGCGAGGTGAGCCACTGGTTCGTCGGTGCGGGCGAATCGACCGATGCCGCCGGCGACGAGATCGACGTGATCGTCGCGGAGTGAGCGAGCCGTGCCGGGCGGCAGCCGCATCTCGAACGGGGTGCGGCTGTTTCCCGGCACGGGACCGCGGGGCCGACACGCTGTCGAGCGGTTGCGCCGCTCGGTGAACTGGCGCATTGTCACGGGAGCGGGCCACGGGTCCGCGGAGGAGGGGATATGGAAGCCGGTGGTACGCCCGCTCTGCAATTGAGCGGACTCTACAAACGATTCGGCGGGCCGTGGGTGGTCGACGGGGTGAGCCTGGTCGTCCCGCCGGGGTCGTTCTTCGGCCTGGTCGGCCCGAACGGGGCGGGTAAGACGACGACGCTGTCGATGGCGGTCGGGCTGCTGCGGCCCGACGCCGGACAGGCGCACATCTTCGGTGCCGATGTGTGGGCGGATCCGTTGCGCGCCAAGACGATTGTCGGGGTGCTCCCGGACGGGCTGGCGCTGCCGGAGCGGCTCACCGGGCGCGAATTGCTCACCTACACAGGTCTGTTGCGCGGTATGCCGCCGGCCACCGTGGCCGAGCGGGCGCAGGAGTTGCTGGCCGTACTCGAACTCGCCGGTGCCGAGAACACGCTCGTCGTGGACTATTCGGCCGGTATGCGCAAGAAGATCGGTCTCGCGACGGCACTGTTGCACGCACCGAAACTGCTCGTGCTCGACGAACCCTTCGAGGCGGTGGATCCGGTGTCGGCCAGCACGATTCGCACCATCCTGCAGCGCTTCGTCGGCGGTGGTGGTGCGGTGGTGCTGTCCAGTCATGTGATGGCCCTGGTGGAGAATCTCTGCGATCACCTCGCGGTGATCGACAAAGGCCGGGTGGTGGCCGCCGGATCGGTGGCCGAGGTCCGCGGTGACGGCAGTCTGGAGGATGCCTTCGTCCGCCTGGTGGGCGGCCGCATCGGGGGCGACGAGGGACTGTCGTGGTTGGCGTCCTGATCCGGATGCGCTGGCGGCTCACCGCCCGCGCGATGAGCAACGGCCGTGCGGCGGTGGGCTTCTGGCTGGGCCTGGTCTTCGGACTCCTGGCCGCCGCGATGACGGTCGCGCTGATGGCATCGGCCGGGCACGGCTGGGATGCCCGCGGTGCGATCAATGTCGCGGCCACCCTGTATGCGGTGTGGACCCTGGGCTGGTTGTGCGGTCCGGTCCTGCTCGGCAGCAGCGACGAGACCCTGCAACCGGAACACTTCCGGCTGCTGCCGGTGAGCAGCCGGCAGCTGTCGATCGGCCTGGCGGCGGTCGCCGTGACCGGTCCCGCCGGTGCCGTCAATCTGATCGCGTTCGGTGGTCTGGTGGCGCTGGCCAGCCAATTGGGCGCGCTGCCAACCGTATTCGCCGTCTTCGGCACGGTGCTGCAGCTGGCGTTCGTGGTGCTGCTGTCCCGGGTCGTTCTGGCCTGGATCGGCGCGGCCATGCGGTCGCGGCGCGGTCGCGATCTGGGCGTGCTGCTCGCGGGCCTCACCGGTCTGGCCTACTACCCGCTGCAACTGTTGCTGACCTACCTGGGCCCACGCCTGGAACATGTCTCGCCCGGTCTGGGCATCACGCTGCGCGCACTGCCGTCGGGCTGGGCGCCGTACGCGGTGCAGGCCGCCGCCGAAGGGCGCTGGTGGTACGGCCTGCTCGCCCTGGCCGGACTCACCGCCCTGGTGGCGCTGCTGTGGCAGATCTGGGCCGTCCTGCTGCGCCGCCGCCTCACCACGACCGAGGCACCCGCCGGACCGGTTCGCGCACAAGCGGGTTCGGGCAGGCTCGAGCGGTTGGTTCCGCCGACTCCGGTCGGCGCCGTGGTACTCAAGGAGTTGCGCACATGGTGGCGCGACGGCCGGCGACGCGCGACGTTGCTGCCACTGATCCTCATCGGCGTGGTGCTGCCGATCTTCCTGGGACTGCAGAACGCCGGTGCCACACTGCCGTTCGCGGGTGCCTTCGTGGTGTGGATGGCCGCGATGGCCTGTGCCAACATGTTCGCCTTCGACGGCACCGCGCTCTGGCACACCCTCGTGATCCCCGGCGCCGTGCGCTCGGACGTGCGCGGCCGGATGATCGCCTGGTTGCTGGTGGTGAGTCCACTGGCGGTGGTGCTGACCCTCGTCATGCCCGGTGTGGCCGGCCAGGCGCGGCTGTACCCCTGGGTGGTCTCGATTCTGCCGGTGCTGCTGGGCGTCGGCGTGGCCGCGGCGATCTTCCAGTCCGTGTACGCCGCGTATCCCCTGCCGCAGCAACGCGGTAACCCGTTCGCGAGCAACACCGGCAATCCGGGATGCACCCGGGCGCTGATGCAGCTGGCAGTCGGATTCGGCCAGCTCCTGGTCGGCCTCCCGGCGTACGGCCTGCTCGCACTCGGCACATTCCTGCACAACGCGCTGATCCAGTGGTGTGCTCTGCCGGTCGGTGTGGCAGTGGGAATCGGAGCGGCGGTGCTGTCCGCGCGCCTGGTCGAGAATCGGGTGCAGGCGCGCGGACCGGAACTACTGGCCGAGATCACACCCCGCTGAGCGGCAGTCGCATGGTCCGGGCCATGATCTGCGCCCCGGTGTCGTTGAGGTGCAGGCCGTCGCCGCTGTCGAGATCCGGGCGGATGTGGTCCGGCCGCTCCGGATCCGCCACCGCTGTCGCCACATCGAAGACCGCATCGAAAACTGTTGTGCCGCGCAACCAGTGGTTGACCTCGTTGCGCACGGGCAACGCGGGCGCGGCGTTCACCTCGGGATAGATCACGCCCGCGAACGGCCCGATCGTATTCGCGTAGATCGGAAGTCCCGCGGCGTGCGCCCGTGCGGCGAGTTCGGTGTACCCCGCGATCAGATCGTCCGCCGTGGCCGTCTCGCCCAGTCCGAGATCGTTGATGCCGAGGTTGATCACCACATGGGTGACCCCGGGCACCGCGAGTACATCACGGTCGAAGCGTCCCAGCGCGTGTTCGCCGACCTCGTCGGTGAGCAACTGGTTCCCGCTGATGCCCTGATTGACCACCCAGCCCCGGGACAGTAGTGAGTTCAGCGCGTCCACCGAGCGGCGGTTCGCGCCCACGGTCGTTCCCGCACCGTCGAACCAGGAATCCCCGAACGCCACCACCACCGGTGTCCCGACCGCGCCGAGGACATCCACGCCGGTGACGTAGAAGCGCGACGATACCTCCTCGGCCCCGGGCAGTTCGAGATCCGCGGTCCGGTCGCCCACGGCGACGTAGGAGATCTCCATGGCCTGATGGGAGAAGGTGGCCAGGCCGGTGGGGCCGGGCAGATACATGCTCAGCAGGAGATCCTCTCCGGCGGCGACCGCGAGATCGACGGTGTCGCTGATCAATTCGCCACCTGCCGGAATGCTCACGTGATCCGCGCCGCCGAAGCGCACCACGGTGTCGGTCTCGGCGATCGGGGTGGCGCCGGTCTTGCGCAGCGCGATGCGGGCCGCGCCGATCGCCAGCGCATCCCGTCCGTAGCGGTTGCTCAACCGGATGCGCAGCCGCTGTCCGCCGCCGGCCATGTGCAGCACCTGCCGCACCGTCCGATCCTCGAATCCACGCGGCTCGGTCAACTGGAACTGCTCGTAGGGGCTGATGATCGCGGAGCGGAATCCGGCGAGCCAGGTGCTGTTCATGACATCTCCATTTAGTTGATATGAGGAATATCCCCGCAGCAATAATATGCAAAATGTTCCTCACGTCAACTATCCGCGCGGCAACAGCACGGTAGGCTGATCGGGTGGACCAGACCGACGCCGATGTCTTCGACGACCCCCGCCTCACCGATATCGGGATCCTGTTCGAGGCGACCAACGGGATCCAGCGCAAACTCGAAGCCATCTGGTCCGACCACGGCATATCCGTTCTGGACTTCGCCGCCCTCATGCGCCTGAGCCGCTCACCCGGCCGGCGGCTGCGGATGACCGACCTGGCCGATCAGACCCAGTTGTCCACCAGCGGCGTGACCCGGCTGGTGGACCGGCTCGAGCGCAACGGATTCGCCCGCCGCGTACCCGATCCCGCCGACCGGCGCAGCTCCTACGCCGCGCTGACCGCCGCCGGTGCGACTCGGGTGGCGAAGGTGCTGCCGGAGTATCTGAAGGTCGTCGACACCTGGTTCTACGGCTCGCTGACACCCGAGCAGTGCGAGGCCATGATCGCCGGTCTCCGCCGCATTCGAGATGCCACCTTCCCCGAGGCGGGGCGGGTCACGGACTGACGATTCGTCCGCGCGGTCAGCCGATCGAGAATCCGTATCCGACGATGCCCGGTCGCGAGTCGAGGTCCGACAGGATTCCGTCGATGCCGGAGAAGAGGGTGTCGATGCCCGATGAGAGCGAGGACAGATCGATCGCGGATGTCAGTCCCACCAGGGCGTGGTCGATGTAGGCGGGCCCACCCGAATCGCCCCACAGTGATGTGTTCGTGGCGTGGATGACGTTGTTCGTCGTCTCGTTCACGGTGCCCTGTGTCGTGCGGGTGGTGGTGCCGAACTTGGTCAGCGGCCCGGCGGCGGGGTTGGTGCCGAGTGTGGTGATCGTGGCCCCGCCGGGGATCATCTTGTCGGTGCGGATATCCGGATCGAGCTGGATGATCGCCCAGTCGGTGGAGGAATCCGATTGCAGCAGAGCCCAGTTGCTCGTCCACGACGCATAGTGCCCGATCTTGATCGGTCCCACGAACACGTCGGATCCCGGGATCAGCATGCAATGCCCGGCGGTGAGCGCCACGGTGTTGCCCGCCGCATCGTGCCCGGTCGTGGCGATGGTGCACGGCAGCGGCGACAGGATTGCGGTACCCGGTCCCACGGTGATGAGATCCGCGGACTGGGCGTCGGCGGTGTCGGCTTCATATCCGACCGGCGCTCCGAACATCGCCAGGGCGGTGAGGCTTCCGGCAATCAGCCTCTTCATCTTCGCTCCTTCGATGGAAGGGCACGGATTGTCCGGCTGTCCGACTCTCGGATGATCGCAACGAGCCGTACAGCGAGATCGACCTGTTCGTCGTCCCTCGTTTCCAGTATGCGCAGAAGCCCAGGCAACCCGCACGCGGTCGAGTCCGTCGCCCGCACTCCGAGGTGGCTCCCGACCGGAACCGGGCGGTGTATCGCGGCGATTGTCATCGGTTAAAACTCGCTGTGAGCTGGTCTTATACGGTCTCGGTCGGTGCCGGGCCGACCCCGCTCATCGGCCTTCTCGTCGCTGAGAGCGGCCTGTCCGTTATATGTGTCTTGGTAGACTCAACCGATACCAGTTACTTCCCAGCGACATAGGGTCGACGACGGGAGCGGCGCATGGCTGACCACGCTCGAACAGGCGTTGAGCCCGAGTCGACCGGGACGTACATTCCGCCGGTCGCCCCCCAGCGCCGGATGATGATCGCGGTCTTGGCGCTGGCGGTGGCCATGGTGACCATGGACGGCACCATCGTCGGCGTCTCGCTGCCGTCGATCATCGACGACCTGGACCTCGATTTCACCCAGGCGCAATGGGTCCTGTGCGTGTATCCGCTGCTGATCGCGGTGTTGCTGATCGTGCTGAGCCGGATGGGTGACCGATTCGGCCGACGCATGACGCTCATCGCGGGGGTTGTGCTCTTCGTCGTCGGCAGCATCATCGCCGCCGCCGCCGATACCCCCGGTCCCTTGGTCTGGGGCCGGATCGTGCAGGGAGTGGGTGCCGCCGCGGTGCTGGCCGGATCGCTGTCGGTGATGCTGACGGCCTTGCGGGGACGTCACCGTGCGGTGGCATTCACGGTCTGGGGGATCGCGATCGCGGCGAGCGCGGTCGTCGGCGCACTGCTGGGCGGGTGGTTCACCCACTCGTTCACCTGGCCGTGGATCTTCCTGATCAATGTGCCGATCGGCATCGTGGTGCTGATCGGCAGCCGAGTACTTCCCGAAACCCGGATCGGCGCAGCGGCATCCGGACCGGACGTGGACGGCTGGCTTCTGGCCACCGCCGGTTTCGCACTGACGATCTACGCCCTCGTCGAGGCGCAACGGTACGGCTGGGGCAAGCCGCAGCTGCAATTCACCGTCCTCGGACTGAAATGGTCGATGAACTCGTCGACGTCTCCGTTGCCTCTGATTCTCGTCATCGGGGTATTCCTGCTGGTGCTGTTCGTATTCTGGGAACGACACCGGGTGAAGGTGGAACATGCCGCGCTGGTGGACTTCTCGCGGTTGGGTGAACCCCGGCACTGGGGTGACGCCGCGATGTTCCTGGTGGCCTTCGCGCAGTTCGGCCTGCTGTTCGCGCTGCCGTTGTATCTGGTGAACAGTCTCGGATTGTCCACGCTGCGCAGCGGTTTCGTCGTGGCGGCGCTGACCGGTGGGGCCCTGGTGGCGGGCCTGCTGAGTCTCGGCCCGGCGCGGCCGCTGCATCCGGTGTGGCGGGTGCGGGTCGGGCTGGCGATCGCGATGATCACGATCTTGGTGACCGCCTTCGCCCTGACGGCGACCACATCGGCCTGGGTGCCGGCGATACTGCTCACCTGTTACGGCATCGGAATCGGCTTCGCGACCCCACCACTGACCGGACGGCTCTCGATCGCCGCACCCCGCAGTTCCTCGGACGCGGGGTCGGCGACCGTGCTGACCGCGCGCTGTGCGGGTGCCGCGCTCGGGGTGGCGGTGCTCGGCGGCACGCTGTCGATCGCACTCGGCCACTTCCTGCCCGACCGGCTCGGCACCGTCGGTGGGCTGGTCCCCGGCGCCGCCGATGCCGTGGCCGAGGCGACCCGCGACTCGGCGGGCGGTGCGATCGGCGGTCTGCGCGCCGGGCACGCACCCGGCGTGGTCACCGATGCGCTGGCCGCGGGATTCGCCGACGCCACCCGCGTGGCCCTGCTCGGCGCGGCGATCGCATTACTGCTGGCCTTCCTCGCGGCCACTCGAATTCCCCTGGAACCGAAGCGGGATGCGAGTGCGGTGCCCGACGATGCGGTACCGGCGCCCGCCGCCGGCATCGCCGAACCGGATACGGGGGCCGAACCGGTCGAATCCGATTCCGGCCGGAGCTAGCGGACCGGCACCGGTATTCCTCAGTCGATGAGCCCGAGTTCGGCCAGATGACGGAACACCAGCATCGAGCCGGGGGCCACCTGCGGCATCGCCGCGTACTCGGCCACCGTGAAATAGCGCAGTTCGGCGATCTCGCTGCTCGGGGTGGGTTCACCGGTGAGTTCGGCGGTGAAACACGTCATGTGCAGGGCGGTGCCGGGAGTATGCCCGTAGGCCTCGCACTCGAAGATCCCGAGTTCGTCGTGCGCCGTCACATCCACGCCGAGTTCCTCCCGGACCTCGCGATACAGCGCCTGCGTCGGCGACTCACCGGGATCGATCTTCCCGCCGGCCATGTAGAACACATCCTTGCCGGCCGAACGTGCCTGCAGCAGACGGCGATCACGCACATGCGCCAGGGCGGCGGTACGAATCATGGACGACACCTTCACATCGCGGTCGGATTCGTGCGGACGAAAGCTTGTCACCGGGCGGCGGGCGCCAGTTTCCAATGATCGTGCAGCGCCGTCGCGATCTCGGGCAGCAGCGTCACCGGAATGCGCTTGTCCCGCAGGATGCGCCGGATCTCGGCGACCTGCTCGCGTTTGCGCTGCTCGTAGGCGTTCGACACCGGATGCCGGACCGGCGGGATGTTCAACAGCACCAGCTCGGAGTGCTGCTCGTCGCCACCGGACAGATCCAGGGCCAGCGACCAGCGAGCCTGCTCGTCGAGGGCGAAACGTCCGGCCACCACCCGATCCCATTCCAGCCGGGATTCCGCCCACGGGGTGCGGCGGTAGATCGCGCGATCGGTGAGTACCACGGCGTCACGGCCGAACAATGCCACCAGCAGTGCGGTCGCCACGACCGCACCCACCAGCAGCGCCGGGAAGATACGTGGCCATCCGAACAGGGCGGCCGCCGCAGCACAGATCACCACAACCGACAGCGCCGCGAGCGAGGCGTAGGCGACGGTCCGGCGGCCGGTCACGACGCCCGCCCGTACCTGCCGCGGCGGATCCTCGGTTCGGGGGGCGGTCTCGGATCGTTCGTCCGGCGTGGGCTGCCCCTCGTCGCTCATGCTCTGTCCCTCCGCACCCGCCGACATGTCGCGTCCACGGTACCGATTCCGAGACCTTTGTCCATCTGCTCTCGGAATGCGGAGGCGGCGGGTGCGCGGTGCTCAGCCGGCCAGTGGGACCGCGGCCTCGGCGGTGTAGACCAGGAAGGTCAGGCTCTCCTGGAAGTACAGCTGCACCGTGTCGGCATCGTGGGACAGATAGCCGATCGACAGATCCTGGCCCAGTTGCAGGTCGAAGTCGCCGCCGCGCGTGGTGAGCACGAACGCGCCGTCGATCGCGGGCGCCCAGATGATCTGGCCGTCCGGAATCAGCCGCTCGATATGTGTGCGGATCGGATAGCCGTGGTCGGAGGTCTCGCTGACCGCGGTGTACAGCTCGGCGCTCAACAGCACCGAATAGGGACCGTCCACACCGGCCAGCCGCAGTTCACTGAGTGCCTGGGACAGCGCCTCGGGAATCAGCCGGGTCTCACTCGGCACGGCGACCGGAGCGTTCGAGGAGGCCGCCCGGATACCGGTGATGCCCGCCGCCGGGTAGCCCTCGAAGACCGCACGATCCTCGGCGAACGCGATCTTCCTGGCGGCGTCCTTGACCGCGTCCAGATCTGCGTCCTGCGCGCCCCGCTCGACGTTGTCGAGCTCCTCGCGAGACAGTGTGAAGGGCACCCGCAGCTCCACCAGCGGTGCGACCAGGCGCTGTCGTGCCTGAACGTCTCGATCCGGGGCATCGATGACGGTGGTGCGGCCCAACCCGACCGCGGAGTAGTCGGTGCCGTGCGGACCGGACAGATCCACCACCCGGCGACCGGCGATATGCCGCCGGAAGGTCCGCGTCGCCTCCTCCTCGATGGCCGACCACGCTTCGGAAGTGATCGGCGCGAGCTCGCGGTGCAGATTGTTCATAGCGGGATCCTTTTCAACGTGCCGATACCGAGGGAGCCGTCGCCGGTCGGCGCGGCCGCGGGCAGCTCGGTGGCTGCCGTGGACTCCCGGTCCTGATCGGGGGCATCCGGGAGGTTGTCGAAGAACCCGGCGGGCGGGGTGAACAACAGGGTGCCGGTGATCGCGGTGGAGAAATCGAGGATGCGGTCGTAGGACGCCTGGTCGCTGCCGACGAACATCCGGATGAGCATGCGTTCGGTGACCTCCGGAGTGGCCGCGTACGCGATGTAGTACGTGCCGAATTCCCCTTCGCGCACACTGCCGAAGGGCATGTTGGCGCGCAGGATCTGCCGCTCGGTGCCGTCGGGATCGATGAGAGTGTTCACCGCGACATGGGAATTCGCGGGCTTGTCCTCGTCGGACAGTTCCAGATCCTCGAGTTTCGTGCGGCCGATGACCAGCTGCTGCTCCTCGACCGTCAGCGCATTCCACGCCTGCAGATCGTGCAGATACTTCTGCACGACAACATAACTGCCACCGGCGAATTCGGGATCGTCGTCGCCGATCAGCGCCGCGGCCACGGCATCGGAACCCTCGGGATTCTCGGTGCCGTCGACGAATCCGAGCAGATCCCGCTGCTCGAAATACCGGAACCCGACGGTCTCGTCGACGATCGTCGCCGCACCACTCAGGCGCGAACCGATCGCCATGGCCAGCTCGAAGCAGGCATCCGGCGTATCGCTCTTGAGGTGGAACAGCAGATCGCCCGGGGTGGCCGGTGCTTCATGACGGGCGCCGACGTAGCCCGGGAATTCGTGCAGCTCAGCGGGTTTCGGACCGGCGAAAAGCCGATCCCACGCGGCGGAACCGATACTGGTGACGCAGGTCAGGTGCGCATCCGGAACCCGGAAGCCGACCGACCGTCGCAATCCCGCGAGATCGGCGAGCAGATCGCGTACCGCCGGCTCGCCCCCCTCGTCGATGGTCACGACGAGGAAGGTCGCGGCGCGCGATAGCGGATCGAGGATCGGCTGCGGCTCACCCATGATCAACAGGGTACGGTCCGCGGCCGACAATCCGTGCACACGGTCGGCGATCCGCGGTGCGCCGACACCGCTACCACCGGCGTGCGGCCTGCCACGATGCCCTGGCGAGGCCGGTTTCACCCGCCCGGGCGAGCGGGCTCATTTCGCGACGGTCAGCAGGAATACCGCGTCGTCGATCGCCTTCACGCTGTGCCGTGCCGAGGGGATCACCAGCAGATCTCCCGGCGATCCCTTCCACTCGTTGGTGCCGCTGATCAGGATCAGGGTCCCGGTGAGGACCTGCAGTGTGGCCTCGCTCTGGGTTTCGTGTTCGGCCAGGCTCTGCCCGGCGGTCAGCGCGATCACGGTCTGGCGCAGGCTGTGGGTGTGGCCACCGTAGATGGTCTGCGAACTACGTCCACTCGAGGCGGATGCGGCTGTCTTCAGCTGCTGGCGAGCCACCGCCGTCAGCGATTTCTTGTCCATGATCTGCCTCTCGCGGTTCCCGGCATCGGGCTGTGTCACAGGCTGGATATCGCTGAGTATGCCGGACCCATCTCGCGCGTTCGGGCGTTTCGCCGATGCGATTCGGGTTCGATACCCGCCGCGGCGATCAGCGGGCGACGGCGGGCGCGCTGTCGCGAGCGAAGCGCCGGATGCGGTAGCGCAATCCCGAGCGGGACACCTGCCAGGGTGCGTCCTCGACCGTCCAGTCACCGTCGATCGCGGGCGCGTACACGTCGCCGGCGATATCGGCGTCGATATCGGTCACCATCAGATCTGTCGCGTAATCCATTGCCTCGCGGTAGATTTCGCCGCCGCCCATGATCCAGACGGTATCGGCCGCGGCCAGTGCGATCGCGCCGGAGATCGACTCGGCGCGCTCGGCGCCGGGAGCCGACCAGTCCGCCTGCCGGGTGATCACGATATTGCGCCGCCCCGGCAGGGGCCGGAATTTGGCGGGCAGCGAATCCCAGGTGCGCCGGCCCATCAGGACCGGATGGTCCGCGGTGACGGTCCGGAAATGCGCCATGTCCTCGGGCACCCGCCACGGGATGGCGTTGTCGACGCCGATCACTCCGGCCGGTGTCTGCGCCCAGATCAGTCCCACCCGGCTCATACGGCCACCGGAGCCTTGATCGCCGGATGATGGCGGTAGTCCACGATCTCCACATCCTCGTACGCGTAATCGAACAGGCTGGGCGCGGGCCGCAGATGCAACCGCGGGAACGCATACGGTGCGCGGCTCAGCTGTTCGCGCACCTGCTCGACGTGATTGTCGTAGATGTGACAGTCGCCGCCGGTCCAGATGAAGTCACCGGGTTCGAGTTCGGTCTGCTGCGCCACCATGTGGGTCAGCAGCGCGTAACTGGCGATATTGAACGGCACCCCGAGGAACAGATCGGCACTGCGCTGATACAGCTGGCACGAGAGTCTGCCGTCGGCCACGTGGAACTGGAAGAACGCGTGGCACGGCGCCAGCGCCATCTTGTCCAGTTCCGCCACATTCCACGCGGACACCATGATGCGCCGCGAATCCGGATCGGTGCGCAGGGTGTGCAGCACCTGCGAGATCTGATCGATGTGGTTGCCGTCGGGAGTGGGCCAGCTGCGCCACTGCACGCCGTAGACCGGGCCGAGATCACCCATGTGATCGGCCCACTCGTCCCAGATGGTGACGCCGTGCTCGTGCAACCACTCGACATTGGAATCGCCGCGCAGGAACCACAGCAGTTCGTACACGATCGACTTCAGATGGACCCGTTTCGTGGTGACCAGGGGGAATCCGGCCGACAGGTCGTAGCGCAGCTGGTGCCCGAAGACCGATCGTGTGCCCGTACCGGTGCGATCCGCCTTGGGAGTCCCGTGCTCGAGGACCAGCCGCAGCAGATCCTCGTACTGGCTGTCCGTCTTCCCGGACATGGCGCCGCCGGTGGGGTGCGCACCGGAAGCTGTGGGATCGATGGGTGCGCTGTCCATGACTGGCAGCTTAGTCGCGGGCCACGCGGCGCGACTCGGCCACGGTGATCCGCGGGGTACCGATCCCGGGCGAGGGGATCCCGGTCGCAGGTCGCCGGGCAGACGCCAATAGCTTGATCATCGTGCGAAAGCTCTATGTGATCGGAATCGGCGCCGGTGATCGGCGGCAGCTGACGGTGCAGGCGATCGAGGCGATCCGCGAGGCCGACACCTTCTTCGTCATCGGCAAGGGCGAGGTGAAGCGGGAGCTGACCGAGGTTCGCGCGGCCATGCTCGACGCGTACGCGAGTCCCGGGCATCGAGTGGTCGAGATCGCCGATCCGCCTCGCGACCGCGTCGGCGACGACGCCGGTGACTATCGCGAGGTGGTCGCCGACTGGCATCGGCGCCGCGCCGAACTGCTCGGGGCGGCGTTCGACACCACGACCGGGGTCGGCGCCATTCTGGTCTGGGGCGATCCCGCTCTCTACGACAGCACGCTGCGGATGGTCGGGCACGTCCGTACCGCCGGGGCCGAGTTCGACTGCACGGTGATTCCGGGGGTCACCAGCGTGCAGGCCCTGGCCGCCGCACATCGGGTCGTTCTGCACGAGATCGGCGAGCCCGTGCACATCACCACCGGACGTCGCCTGCGCGCCGAGGGCGCCGCCGCCGACGGGTCGACGGTGGTGATGCTCGACGGCGAATGCTCGTTCGCGCGGATTCCCGCCGGGGATCTGCACATCTGGTGGGGCGCCAATCTCGGCCTGCCGGATCAGACGCTGATCGAGGGCCCGCTGCGCGAGGTGGCGGATTCCATCGAGCGCCGACGCGAGGAACTGCGCGCCGCCAAGGGCTGGGTCTTCGACATCTACTTACTCCGCAGGACGGCACAGCGATGATGTGAACCCGCCACCTGAACGGACCTTTCGGACGCCTTCGGAAAATATTCGCCGCAATGTGATCCGCACCACCAGCCGGTGCGAATGACTGTCATCGAATCGGTATCCGACTGGGAGGTTGTTCATGGCAGGGCGGCATTCTGCGGCATCGGGGCAGTGGTACAAACGCGGCGGATCTCTACTCGTGATCAGCGCATTGCCGCTGAGTATGGCGCTATGGCAGTCGGCCGCCGCGGGAGCGGAGGCGCCGGACGCGCCCGCCGCACAGCCCGGTGTCTCACCGCTGGATGACGCGCTGGCCACCGCCAACCAGGTGATGTCGGCACCGAATCCACTCGACGCCGCGGCTCAGGCGCTGTCGCGTGCCACGCCGTCGGCGCCGTGGCAGTTCCAGCCGGCGTCGGCCGCGGATCCGGCGGTCGCGCCGATCGACGATGTCGCACCGGCCCCGGCCGCCGCTCCGGCACCGAATCCCGTGGCTTCCGCCGGGGTCACCTCGGGCCGCAACATCGTCGGCGGGACTCGTGCGGTCCCCGATCTCGCCGCACCCGCCGCGGTCGACCCGAGCGCGCTGCACATGCCCGACCTCGCGCACATGGCCCCGGCCGTCGCGCCGATCAAGGCGCCCGACAACACGATCCGGATCGGCTCGGTCCAGACGCAGCGGCCCGATTTCATCGATCCGCAGCTGACCGCGCAGATCAACGATTCGGCGGCACAGAGCGAGGCGGGACTGGCCCAGGGGCTGGACTCGGTCGGTTTCGCGCCGTCGCGTTCGGATCGCATCGCCGCGGACACCCTCGGCGGCGCCGTGATCGGCTCCAGTGTCGGCAACATCGTCAGCAGCCCCATCGCGTCCACCAGCGCGGTGATCGGCGGGGTCGCGGGCCTGGTGGCCGGTATTCCGTTCCTGCCCGCGGGCCTGGTGGTGATGCCGCTCGTCGGCGCGGCCATCGGTTACGCGGTGATCGCGGCACCCGCGGCCGCCGCCGGTGCCGCGATCGGCGCCGGAGTCGGTGCGATCGAGGGCGCGGTCGTGCCGGGTGTCGCCACCCCGCCGCAGCCGGGCCCGGCCGCGGTGTGATCCTCCGCGATTCGCGGTACGGCGGAGTTGTCGGCGCACGCCGGTAAGCTGCTGGAGTGCCCGAGTTGCCGGAGATCATGGCGCTCGAACAGTTCCTGGTCGAGCACGCCGTCGGCGCGGTCGTCGGGCGGGTGGATGTCGCGGCACTGAGTGTGCTCAAGACATTCGACCCGCCGGCGACCGCGCTGTCCGGCCGCGATGTCACCGGTGCGGCGCACTGGGGTAAGCATCTCGGCCTGAATTGCGACGGTCTCTGGCTGATCACCCATCTGTCTCGCGGCGGCTGGCTGCGCTGGATCGACGAGCCCGGCGCGGCACCGCCGAAACCGGGTAAAGGCCCGCTGGCGTTGCGCGTCCACTTCTTCACCCGCGAGGGCGCCACCCCCGCCTTCGATCTCACCGAGGCCGGAACCAAGAAACGGCTCGCGGTCTGGATCACCGAGGAACCGCGGTCCGTGCCGAGTATCGCCCGCCTCGGCCCCGACGCACTCGCGATCTCCGAGGACCGGTTCGCCGAACTGCTCGCCGGCACCTCGCAGCGATTGAAGACGGTATTGGCCGACCAGACCGTCCTGGCCGGTATCGGCAATGCTTACTCCGACGAAATCCTCCATGCGGCAAGGCTTTCCCCGTTCGCGACCGCATCCGCCCTGAGCGCGGACAAGGTCGCCGATCTGTACCGGGCGATGCGCGAGATCCTCACCGACGCGATCACCCGATCCGTCGGCCAGGACGCGGCCCGGCTCAAGGGGGAGAAGCGCTCGGGAATGCGGGTGCACGCGCGGACCGGGCTGCCGTGCCCGGTGTGCGGTGACACGGTGCGCGAGGTCGCCTACGCCGACAAATCCTTCCAGTACTGCCCGACCTGTCAGACCGGCGGCAAGATCCTCGCCGACCGGCGCATGTCCAGGCTGCTGAAATAGATCAGACCAGCGCCGGAACTCGAACTCCATGCCAGGCAAGGCGTCTGGTCCGATCGGGATCGACCTCGATCCGAGCCGGGCTGTCGATGATCCGGGTGTTGCGACGTTGCTCGGTGTACTGCGGCCAGGATGGCAACGGCTGCCCCTTCTTGGCGAATTCCAGCCAGTTGTCCTGGAATTCGCGCTGCACCGCCAGGAAGTCGCGGTATCCACCCGCCGCGCCCAGTCCGCGGCCGATGACGCTGTCGACGCCACCGAACACCGGAATCAGATCGAGCGCGTGGGTGGCGCCGAATCCCGCCAATTGCACTGCGCGCGGGGCGAAGTCGAGCCGGTAGGCATAGGTCGGAGCGTGCCGGCTGTGGCCTTCCAGCACCTCGATGGTGGGCCGCCAGAAGACGAAGTCGCCACCCATACGCACCGCGACCCGGCGGTCCGGATAGCCGGGATAGGCCGCCACGACGCGCTTTTCGAGATCGGCGTCGCCGCAGCGTGCCAGCGCCACGTGCAACTGCTCCGGTGTGGTGGGCAGACTGCGATCGAAGCGTTTGAACAGCGTCGCCTCGTTGCGGTTGGTGCCGATGATCAGCGGGACGGCATGCGCGTGCCCGCCCGCGATGGCATCGATCGGATCCCGGGGCAGGAAATCGCCGTCGACGACCGGTGCGGCGGGAAAGCTCCCCGGCTGCTGCCACAGCACCTCGCCGATCGCACGATCGGCGGCCTTGCGGATCTCGTTGGCGCCGGCCGTGGTCAGCGCCTGAACGGCCCGATCCGGTGTGGCGCCGAGATTGTCCACGCAGCGCCGGGCGAAACTACGCGCCTCCGCCGCGGTCATCGACCAGTCCGCCGGTGCGCTCTGAGCGATCGCGCGATGGAACAGCCCGGCCGCGGCGGGGGTGGCCAGCAGGCTCACCACCGCATGCGCTCCGGCCGATTCGCCGAAGATCGTGACATTGTTCGGGTCACCGCCGAAGGCCGCGATATTGCGCTGCACCCATTCCAGTGCCGCGACCTGATCGCGCAGACCCAGATTGGAATCGAAAGACCTTTCCGGGGTGGCGAATTCGCTGAAATCGACGTACCCGAAGGCGCCGAGCCGGTAATTGAACGACACCACGACCACATCGCCGCGCAGTGCGAGCCTGCCACCCGAGTACAGCCGCAGCGCCGACGTGCCCAGCACATAGCCACCGCCGTGGATGAAGACCATGACCGGACGCGGTGCGGCGGCCGGGGCCAGCGGTGCGGTGACATTGAGAGTCAGGCAGTCCTCGCTGGTGGGCTGCGGCCCGCGTGGCCCGATCCGAGCGCCGTCGCGCTGCTGCATCGCGGCGAAGCCGTATTCGGTGGCCTCCCGCACCCCCGACCACGGCTCGACCGGCTGCGGGGCACGGAATCGCAGGTCACCGACCGCTGGCGCGGCATACGGAATGGACCGCCACTGAGCGATCCGACGCCGGCGGAGACCGCGGACAACGCCGTCGGCGGTCGAGATGTCAACCATCACCCGATGGTAACCGTTACTGCAGGTACCCTTCGACCTGCTTGACGGGGTTGGCCTGGGCCTCGTCCGGGTTCGTCCCCTGGTCGAGCCGGGCTCGGCGCTGTCGCAGCAGATCCCAGCACTGATCGAGCATCACCTCGAGATCGGCCAGTTTCGCGCGTTCGGCCTCGGGGTCGAGGTCTCCGCTCGTGGTCTTGGACCGCAGCTGATGTTCCTGCTTCACCAGGTCCTGGATATGGGCGAGGATGTCGCGTTCGGTCATGAGAGCCATGGTACGACCGGTGGGGCCGAGCGCGGCCGTCTTCGCGGTCGGTCGCCGAACGGGGCTTACCGCCTACTCCGGCTCGTTCAGCCATCCGCTTAGCCGGGTGTGTAGTTCATCCCGTGAAAAGTCGGGAAAACCGGACTGCCGAGAGAATCGCGCGTGAAGCAGATCGACCCAGGTGTCCAAGTTATTCTTCTCGCGCACCTTGGGTACCAGGTCCTCCGCGCTGTGCACGGTCCCCCTCCAGTCGGAGATCGTACGGTACATGGCGAGGACCGCCCCGGGATCGACGGCAGGATTCGCGGATGGTATCCGATCGATCCACATTTCGGTAGCTCGAGCTCGGGTCGCCTCTTCCGTCCCCCACAGACGCTCCAGGAAGAATGACGCGTCATAGAACGGATCGCCTGCCCCGGCACGTTCCCAATCCAGTATCCAAACTTTTCCTTCATCATCGAGCCGAATGTTGGGAGGCCAAAGATCATTGTGGACAAAGATGACCGGTTCGCCCGCACGGCTGTCGTCGGCCTGAATGTAGTCCGACAACGGGCCGATGCCGAGCTCCCGGAGTTTCGACAGCTGATCTCGCGGCAGTTTGTAGTACTCGTTGTCGGCATGCTGGATCACCAGTCGCTGCCATGTTGGAATATCGATTGCCATTTCTTCCGGCAAGGGCTGCGCTGACGTCAACTGAACCTGATCCAAAAGATCGGGTAGCCAATCGATCAGCTGGGGATCGTCGCTGGCGGGAGTCTTGCCGGGAACAAACCTCATTATCGTAAATTCGCGGGACGTATTGGGGTCCACTCCAGCGTGGAGGATCTCGGGTGTTCTCACGTTGCCCGCACGCGCGTATTCGATCGCCGCATTCTCGTGCATCCAATTTCGCATGAAGCTCGCTGGACGTTCGCCCTTTTTGGCTCTTATCACCGCTGGGCCCGCGCTTGTGTCGACCCGATAGACGTCGCTGCCGGTTCCATCGAAATCCGGCTTCCGGTTCCGGATCTGTTCGAGCAACTGCCGGGCCTCTTCTGGAGGAATTGCGAATCGTCGGCCACTGTTTGCCTTCGGCGGTGCGTCGGTCGAAGGCTCGGAGGGCGCGGACATGTGCGGCGCGGCGTGGCCGGAGTTGGACGGGGGATTGCTCGCTGCCTGGACCGCGTTGTCGCCCCGGCCGCCGGTGGTGGGCTGAGGAACCCCACTCCAGGGCGTGGCTCGTGATGCGGGCTTCGGTGCGGCGGCACTCTCGGTGCCGGGCCGACGGCCCCACGGCGTCTGTGCTGCCGCCCGGCGCCCGGCGCCGGGTGTGGCCGCCGGGGCGTCGCGCGTCGAGTCGCGACCCGGCGGGTTGTCGAGTGGGTCCGCCGCCGGATCCGGTGTACCGGCAGGCGTGCGGCGTGGCGGACCGGGAGCCTCGTCGGAGGGCGTAGGTGCGGCGGGTGCCGACGTGGAACGAGCGTGCGCAGGCGAGGCGGGCGTGGTCGGAACGGGTGAATCCGTGCCGGGCGCGGGGGCGCCTGCCGGGTTGTCGGCCGGTGCCTCCCCGGACGTGGCCATGTCGGGGCTCGCTGTCGCCAGCAATGGAGCGACCCGTGCGCGCAGTTCCGCGGCGTTGGCTGTGGTCGTGGTGGCCGGCTGACCGCCGCCGCCGGGCGCCTCGGCGAAACCGCCCCGCACCGCCCACTTGATGATCGTGTCGATATCCCTGACACCGAGTTTGTTTCGCATCTTGAACTTCGCCATCCCCACCGCATTGGTGGACATGCCGAGTTCTTCGGCCATGGCCGCGTCCGAAAGCCGGCGAGGCAGCAGTCGGAGGATCTCCTTTTCCCTCGGGGACAGCAGGTCGAAACCGCCGGTCGGTTCGGTGCCGATGTCCGGTGACCGGATATCCCTGGCGGTCTGGAGCAGCGTGTCCTGGTCGGTACCGAGTTTGCTCGCGAGCGCCATGAGGTCGCTGCGCACGGTGGAATCGGAGACGCCCCACTCGTCGGCGATCTGCTTGAACGAGCGACCGGCCGCGGCCTGGCGAATGAACGTGCGCTCGCGATCGGTGGCTGTGTGCAGCCGCACCGCCTGTGCCAGGTCACGCAGGATTGCCAGAGTGGTACCGCCCGAAGTGGCCTCGGGGCCGGGATGCTCGGCTGCCCCAGCATCCACCTGTCGAATCGTCATGGCGATCAGCTCCGCTGTGGTACCACTGCCGGTCAGCGCTCGCAGGCGCGCGATCGTGGTGTGCACGGTCCAGGTGGATACCCGCAGTTCCTTCGCGATCGCCCGGTCGGATCTCCCCGCGGCCTTGAGCTGGATGATCCGGCGTGCGCGGGGATCGTCGAGTGCAGGCTCGACCGACGTGGGCAGAGGTGCGATGACACCGGCGCGGACGGTGGCCGCGGCCAGTGCCGCCAGATGGTTGGGAACCTGGAGAATTTCCGCGAGTGCCGAGAGCCGGACGTCGACCCAGGAGCGAGGCCGGTCGAATGCGGAAGCTATCTCGCTCCGGTCGTAGCCGCGCGCGATCATGGCGACGATGCGCATCAATTCGGCGTGCTGTTGCTCGTCGGAATCGGTGGTGGTCGTGTCGAGCTGGTGGATTGTCTTCGCGACAAGTTGGGTTGTGGTCGCGGAGTGGGTGGTTTCTCGCAGTTGGGCGAGTATGTTTCTGATCTGGGTGGTACCCAGGTCCACGTCCTCAGCGATCTGCTCGACTGTATTACCCAATGCCTTCGCTGTGACGATCGCTCGTTGCCGTGGCGTCAGGACGATGGGAAACTGCGGAGGGGCATCGATGAGCTCGCGCCGAATTCCGGCCACCACCAGCGCGGTGCTGTGGTCGACTGTCCACGTGGTGGCGGTGCTGTGGACGACGGTAGCGAGCTCCCTCGACAGGTCGGCGGCGCGGTGGAGTAGCCAATCGTGTGACCGGTCCAGGGCGGCTGCGGCACCGGGGATGGTGTGGCCCGCCGCGAGAAGTGTCAGAATGTCGCGTCGAAGCTTCTCTTCCGGGTATTCCAGAAGCAGATCTTCGCCGACCGCGAATGCGAATACCTCCGGCCAGCTGTCTGTGGAGAGTTTGCGGAATATGTTGCCTGCGATGTCCCATGCTGTTTCTCTCGAAATATCGAGCTGTTCGGCGATGTCGGCGTAGGACATGTTTTGCGCGCGGGCTTCGACCACCTGTATTTCGCGATCGGACAGTCGTATCCGCCCGTCTTCCTCCGGCGATCCCTCGATCATCCCCAGCCGGATTGCGCGCTCGCGTATCACATCCCGCAGTTTCAAGCCCAGCGTGTTGCCGATTTCCTGTGTATATCTGTGGATGCTATTGGTCGACAATCCCATGAGTGCGGCGCACTCGCCGGGAGTCTTTCCTCGCCGGAACAGGTCGATCAGTTCCAGATGGCGGGCTTGAAACCGCGGTGGAGTGCCCTCGGATTCGCTGTGCTCCGCCGCCGCGGCGAGCGCGCTATGGTAATCGATATACAAATTGTGCGCGATCTCGTTGTACAGACGATACAAGGCTCTTCGGCTGATGCTCAATTCTTCTGAAATTTCGGCATCTGTCGCCGTGCCGAGCAGGCTCAGCACGTGGGAGTGATTGGGCGCGAAATATAGTTGTTCGACTGTCTTCGTGATCAGTTCGGCTGTGGTCGCGGAGTGGGTTCGATTGCGCAGCGAAATAATTCGCCCAGTGACGTTGGATTTCGACATGGAGACCTGCTCCGCGATTTGTTCGTGCGTCGCTCCGTATGCAATGGCTGTGAGGAAGAATCGTTCCAGCGGCGTCAGTTCGATGGGGAACTGTGCGGGTGCGTCTATGAGCCCGCGATGTATTCCGTACGTCACCAGCGCACTGGTTTTGTCGACAGTGCCGAGCTCGGACGCGAGGCTGGCAGTGTGCCGAATCAGCCATTGGTACGACCGATTCAGCGCGGCGGCGGCGCTGGTTCTGGTGTGTCCGCCGGCGAGGAGTAGGAGGATTTTCTCCCATCGAATCTCATCAGGATGTTTCTCGATGAGGCCCTCGGTGATCGCAAAATCGAATACTTCTTTCCAATTTCCGGTCGATAATTTGGCGAGAATATCTTTTCCGAAGTCTTCCGCCGTGGTCCTGGTGATTCCCAGTTGCTCGGATATCTCGGTGTAGGAAAGATCCTGTGCGCGAGCGACGATGATTTGTTTTTCGCGATCGGTCAGTCGTATCCGGGCGATTTCTCCGATCGGTGTTTCGACGATCCCCCGTCGGGCAGCGTGCAGAAGCACGAAGTCGCGCAGCTTGATGCCCGACCTGGCGCTTATTCGTTGGATATAACCGCGCACGGTGATGACAGACAACCCCATCGCTGCTGCGCATTGCTTCGCGGTCATGCCCTGGTTCAACAAGCCGATGAGCTCGATATGGCGCGCGGCCAATCGCGATGACCAGGTCGGGTCGGAGTCCATCCGCTGCTGTGCCGCTCGGGCCAGCTCGTGGTGATAATCGATGCCCAATTGCCGCGCGAGTTCGATGAATATCTGATTGAGCCCCGCCGCGGTGAGGTTCAGCTCCTGCGCAATCTGTTCATCCGGGGCGCTGGCGAGCCTTCTCAACACCTCGGCAGCGGTGCCCCTGCGCATGTTGGTGCCGGCCAGCCGCAACTCTCGGGTGAGAAGGTGTAGGGCTGTGGCCAGCTCCGGATCGGGAGATCCGTCGCTCTCGATTGCCGCGGGTTCGGTGCTCGAAACGTGCGAACCCGATCTGAGCGCGTCCAATTTCGCTCGCCCCTCGCCGGTGAGGCGGATGGACTCCAGTGCGAGTTCGAGCTCCGCGACGGTTGCCTGGCCGAGTTGGTCGCGATCGGGAGTGCTGAAGTCATACGACGTGGCCACTCGGACGAGCCGATCCCGGAATTCGACGAAAGCGTCGTACTCGCGCATGAGGCGGGTGGCTTTGGCGATGATCCAGCGTTCGATATGAAGGTCGGCGGGTTTCAGCGGGATGCCATCGACGGCGCGTGTGATCATTTCGTCGGTGAGTTCTCGGGCCAACCTGCCTTCGCCGTAGCCGCGCGAAAGCCAGCGATATATCTTGTCGCCGAACCGCTCTCGCAGTACTTCGATCGCTCGATCCCGGTTCCCCCGCGCGAAAGCGACTTTGACCAGCTCGGTCAGCTCTTCGTAGGGAGTGTCGACATGCAGTCGGCTACCGGAGGTGTCCGGTTCGCGGTCAGGGGTGCCGGCCGGACCTTGGAGGTTGGTGGGGAGCCCGGGTTCTGCTTCGGTGTCGAAAGCGTGCTCGGCTTTCGCGACGACGTGCTTGTCGAAGTAGGCGACGTGGAAGGTGTCGCGGGTGATGTCGTATTCGGTCTGCCAGTCGTCGGTGAGCTCGCGGGTGCGGGGGATGCCCGGTTCGGTGTCGATGAGGGTGTCGGTGATGAACAGCAGGCCGTTGATGTTGGTGATGACCCAGGCGTGGGCGTTTCGGCCGTTGTCGGCGGTGAGGACCGCCGTGCCGTCTCGTTCGAGCTTCTCTGCGATGTCGTGGAGCCAGTCGGCGCCGTCGGGCATCTTGCGCAGCCGGGCGACGATGACATCTTCGAGGCGCTCGCCGGTGGTGATGTTCTCGTTCTCGAGTTCGTCCTGTTCGTCGTTGCCGTAGGCCCAAAGGGTCCGGGCGGCGTGGGTGGCGCATCCGATGCGACGTAGCAGTGCCAGGGCTTCGTCGATCGTGTTGTGCAGAGGGGTGTTTCCGGTGAGTGCGGTGCGGGCGATATCGCGAACGGCGGCGCGTTTCGCGGTGGTGAGTTGCTGGTGGAGTTGTCGCAGGGCGTGGGTGGCGTCGGTGAGCACGGGGTGGTTGGGCAGGCGTTCGGCGGCCACACCGAGCGCGTCGATCGCCCAGCCGAGGTGCTCGATTCCGGTGTGCGTTCCGGCGCTGGTGAATTCGTGGGTGGCGACGGTGAGTAGATCGGTGACGTAGTTGGCGGTTGCGGTGGTGAGGTCGAGGTCGGAGCTGTTTTCGGAGCGTGCTCGTTCGAAGGCGGTGGTGTCGCGACGCAAGCGATCTCGGGCCGAGGCAACGTGCTCGTCCTCGATCCGGTCGGCCGGTTCGCCGATGTCGTCCGGTGTGCCGACGATGACGAATTCGTCCTCGTCGCTGGTGGCGTCGTCGTTCGAGGTTGCGGCGACAACGAATGGGTCCTCGCTGCCGGTGCCGGCAGTCCCGTCCGGGTTTCCGGGGACGATGAGTTCGTCATCCCCGGTGACAGTCCGGTTCGCGGCCACGAGTTCGACATCGGTCTGGCTGAACTTGCTCGCGTGGAATCGGTGCCATGTCGGTGGCAGCTGGCCGAACCACGACAGCGGTGTCGCCGGATCGTCCGGGTATCGAAGCTCGTGGAGTGCCTTACCCAGAGCATGGGCCGTAGGGCTGTCGCGGTGCAGCAGCATGATGATGTCGGTCTGATCGACCGCGAAGCGGTCCGCACCGCGGCGCGCGAAATCGATCGAGCGTCCGAGTTCGAATGCCGCATGCTCGGCGCTCGCCCGGCCGGACAGCCGGCTCGCGGTGCGGCCGAGAATGTCGACGGCTCGGGCCAGCATTTCCCGGCCGGCAAACGTATGGTGGCGGTAAATCAGCAGGTGGGCCGCGGCGTCGAGAGTTGCGTACACGTGGTCGGCGGCCAGTGCCCCGAACTCGCGATTCGATATCTCCGACGCCGCTTTCGCCTCCTCGAAGGCCGCCGCCGTCCGATTCACCGTCGCGAACAGCTCGAAGGCTGTCGGGGAGCTGTGCCGGTGGGTCCGCACCGCCGCATCGATGGCCGCGTGGTCGACGCGCCAGCCGCGGTCGAGTTTGGCCAGCAGTCCCGTCACCGCGTTTCGGTGCGCGGGGAGTGGTTCACCGTCGAGTGCTCGAACACCGCGGTCGCTGCCTGGAAGAAGACGGATCGCGCGAATATGGCGCACCTTGTCGTCGATCTGGTCCGCTGTTCGCGTGATCTGGGAGGCGAAGACGAGCAGGTGCGACAGATCCACGCCTCGGTCGGTGACGGTGCCAACGCTGTCGAACAGTGTGCTCGTGGCTTTCGCGATGTCGGCGACGATCGGTGCCACCGCCGCCAGCTTGGTGCTGACATCGAAAAGGGCTCGGTAGTCGGGGATGTGCTCCGGGAGCTGAGATCCGATGCGGAGCGTCAACTCGGCTACGAGTCCGTTGAGCAGCCTTGTGTCATCGGCCATTTCGGTGCCGGATGGGGCGACGCCGCGGTCCAGTGCCGCGAGCTGTTCGTCGAGCCGGGCGCGTATCCGTGCGAGCAGGGTTGTCGCCTCGGCGTCGGTGAGTTCCGCCAACCGAATCTGCAGGCCACCGAAAGTGGCCTCGCGCAGGAGTGCGTCGGCCAGCTCGGTGGTGATCGCAATCGGTCGGCCTTCGGGCGGGGCGCCGTTGTTGTCGTCGCCGGCCTGCGGCGGCAACAGGCCGCCCGCCGTGCGCAGGTCGGCCAGGACATGGTCGAGCGCGGTCATCATCGCGGAGTTGCGATCGAGCGCGAGAATGGCCTCCTTCCGAATCGGGCGGGGACTGGCATAACCGGCCATGGTGTCGCGCAGATCGCTCAGTACGATGTGCAGCTTGCGCAACTGGTCGACGGTTTCTTCGATATGCAGACGCGGCAGCCGCTCGCTCACTGCGGCGAGATCGTCGCAGAGGCGCCCGATGAGTTCGACACCGGTGGCGGTGTCGCGGGTGTTGATCAGGTAGTAGGACGCCACATCGATCAGGCTCGCCAGGTGGAATGCGGCGGATCCGGCGAATTCGGCATCGGTGCCCTGGTGCGCACGGTCGAATGCCGCGGTCAGATCGGCGTGCTCGCGGAACAGCGCGGGGAGTTCCTGAGTGGTCGTCGAGGCGCGGTCGTTCCGCAGGAATCTGTCGAGTACGTCGGCTCGGGCGAAATATGACTGCCACGTCTCTTCCAGGATCACCAGGTTGCGATCGGCGGCCCGGACCGGGCCCCGATGATCGCTGTCCGGTTCGGCCGTGTCGTCGGCTGTCGCCTCGAGATGCCATGGCACCTGGGTGTGGAGTCGTTCCATCAGCACCGCGGCCCGGTGCGCCCGCGTGACGAACTCCTCCAGCGTTGACATCGCGAAGATCGGGTCCAGCACGGTCAGGGCTCCCACACCGTCGATCAGGGCATCACCGGCGGCGGCGATCGATCGCTGCAGTGGGATCCGGTCGACGAGCTGGCGGGCTGTGCGGAACAACGTCGAGTAGTCGTCGATCGGTGCGGGCGAATTGCCCGGTCGCGCCTGAACTTCCAGCAGGAGGACGTTCAACACCCGCAAGGTGTTCGCCAGCTGCCGTGACGGCATGGTCTCGCCGCGGCGAAGCATGTTCACCGAGGTGACGACCGCGCCGGCGAGATCGTCCAGAAGGGTGCGCGCCTCATCGTCGGACAGTGCTCGCAGCCGCTCCAGCAGTGCATCGAATGAGTGCGCGCTCAGTGGCGTGACGCGGTCCGCCACGGTCGCCAGGTCGTGCGAGGACAGTTCGGCCGGTGGGGTGATCGGTGTGGGGGCGGGCCCGGGCAGACCGCTGGCGGCGGCGGAGAACCTGTACGGGAGGCTGTTGGCAGGGAGGTCGGTGGCGGGGGCGAAGGTGGGCTCGGTCCATTGCGCCGGCGGCGGATTCGTTGCTTCGATCGCTTCGAAGAAGCGGTAGTTCGTCAGCGCGGGAGATACGCTCCGATGCCGGTCGTCGTGCCATTCGACCGATGCGGCGATGAGCGCATTGAAAAGCTCCGTCTGCGCGAACTTGATCTGTGCGGGGGTCAGCCGCCCGACTGCCGCCGCACGTGCCAGGCGCACCGTGTCGTGGATTATCCGTTGCACATCGAAGAAGAGCGCGTAGACGTGCCCGCCGGGCAACTCGTCGGCCAGGCCGGTCCGGCCGGCGAGGTGGTTGAACCACTCCGGGTCGTAGGCGCTGTCGCCGAAGCGGGCCATCTCCCAATCGAGCGCCACGACTTCGGTGGTGTCGACCACCAGCTGCCCGTCGACCAAGGTGAGCATCAGATTCCCGAAATGCAGGTCGCCGTGGATGACTGCGAACCGAACCGGGTCCAGACCTCGGGACTGCTCGACGACGTATTCGAACGGATCCTCCGAGACCCGCAGTCGATCGAAGACCGGGCCGAATTCGGCGCGCAGTGAATTCCACAGTTTCCGCTTCTCCGCGACCAATTGCCGAATGAACAGTCCCGGATCACCCTCGCCGATCTGTGTGCAGCTCAGTTCGCGCCGGATCTGCCTGATACCTTCGAGGACACGGTCGAGCGGAACCGTCGTACGGCTCATATCGGCGACGGTCACGGCGTCGTCGAAGAAGCTCTGAATCTGAACGGTGGCACGGCTACCGTCGGGAAGTTCGACATCCGGCAGAACCCGGTACACCCGGGGGATGTTCCCGACACCGAATTCGGCCAGGAGTTCCAGGATCCGCCATTCCGCGGCGACCCGGGTGTCCATGCCGTCACCACCATGTTTCGCGATCCGCACCATGAATCGGCCGGTCTCGGGGTCACCGACCGGGATATTGAGATTCCAGCTACCCGATACCGCCTCGTCCATACTGCTCAGCGCCGTCGCGATGAGAGTGTGTGCCATCTCGTCGTCGAGTTCGACGCCGGATTCGCCACCGAGGAAACGGTATTCGTCTCGCGGGCGGAGACCGGGGATCTGCTGGGACGCGGCGGCTTCCCCCTCGCGATCGGAACTTCGCGGTGCCGGGTTCGTGGACTCTCGATCGCGCTCCGCGGATTGTGTACCGCGTAACGCCGTGGCGAGTTCGAGCACCGCCGCGTGACGGGGGCCGCCGGGGGCGTAGTCGGGACGCTGTCCCTCCCAGTACTCGCGCATCAGTGGTTCGGCGCGACCCGGATCGAGTGTGGCCAGCGCGCGGTCCCACTGCTCGCGCGTTGCGGAATGCACAGCCTCGATCAGCGTCGCGTCGACGTGGACACGCCGGCCGTTGGCGTCATTCCAGTCGTCGGCTCCGATGACGAGGTCGATCAGGACCGCTTGCCGCATACGCGCGAAGCGACCATGTTGTACAGCCAGCTCGCGAGCGGTCACTCGGAGCTGATCGGGTGTGGCCGGTCGTTGTGCCCGTGCGGTGGCGATGATCGTGCGAGCCAGCTCTCGATCGCCGACCCGGTGATAGATCTCTCCGATCAGTTGCTCGTCCGCGTCGGTGGCGGCATCACCGGGTCGGCCGGCGCGCGCGTCCGCGGCGCCGGGTGGAGTGGTGCCCGGGTCGAAACGGTTGAAAACCCATGGTGATTCGCCCTTGGTGACATTGGGCGGGGCGATGGTGGCGGCTCTCTCGAACTGCCGGGTGATCCGGTCGGCGGCGGTCGGCATCGCCGCCCGCCCGGGCCACGTGGTCGCCTGTGGCTCGGTGCCGGTGGTCGACGGCCGCGGTGTCGTCCCGGCGATGTCGTCGGCGCCGGGGACGATGTAGCGAGCGGGGTCCAGTCGTCGAGCATTGCCCGGATCGACCGTTCCGACGCGCCGGTGGACCAGGACCGCCTCGACGGTGCGCTCGTCGTCGGCGTATGTCACCGCGACATGTTCGACCGCCGGATCGGCTGCCTTCAGCTGTGTTTCGAGTGCGCTGAGGTCGACCAGGCCGCTTCGGGTCCGTGGCAGCGCGTACCCGGGGTCGAGCTGCTCGATCTGCAGGACCGGCAGATGGTCGGCCGGCACGGGCACATCGTGGGCGCGTCCGTATGTGGCCGCTCGAGCCCGCACCATGCCGGCGGGCGGTTCGGGTTCGGCCGGCGCCGGTCCGGAATAGACGGGGACACCATCGGCCGGTGGCCGATGTGCCGATTCCGGCCCGGGATCCAGAGCGTCGTACACCGCGGCGAGGACCTCGGCGTCGACAACACCGTCGTCAGGGTCATCGAGCAGCGAACGGCCCATCATGCGCAGCCCCAGCTCGATCTCGTAGAGCGAATGATGATGGGGCACCATGAAAGCCACCATCGCGTCGATGAAGTCGCGCTCGGGCACCCCGTCCGGGCGCAGCAGGAGAAGACGCCACAGCATGCGAGTGGTTGTGCCCGAAATCCCCGCTGTCAGCGCTGTTCCCAGTTCGACGGCGACCCGGCGGAAGTAATCCGACGTCGCTTTGAATTCGACCAGGGCGCTGCCTTGCCGCCAGGACAGTTCCACCGTGAACTTCGTGTGGTCCAATCGTCCCGCGTTGACCGGATCGATGTATCCGGCATGGTGGTACACCTCGACGAATTCCACCGGGCAGATGCCGTCGTCATCACGAATACGCGCACCGGATTCATCGACCGCGTAGACCGGCACGACGTATTCGACTGTGGGATCTGTCTCTCGTAGCTGTGCCTCGAGCCGATCCGCGTCGACACGGCCGCGGTGATCGCGCCGGAACTCGCGGCCGGTCGGAGTTTCGATCCGTTCGATACGCAGGACCCGCGGGCGTGCGATGAGCGCGGCGAACTCGCGTGGTGACAGCGGCGTACCCATTGCCGCCAGGTCGCGGGAGGTCAGCGACCGGCGTCGCTGGTCGACCGGCGTACGGTTGTAGCTGATTTCCTTGCGTATGTCGTATGCGTCGAATATGGCGTCGGCGTGGCTGTTCCGGACGCGCGTATACCGAACCTCGCGCAGATCGGCCGCGGTGATGGGCTTGTCCGGATGGTCCTTCCGGAATTCTCGGATCGCCGCCCGCAGCATGTCGACATCGATATCGGCTTCCAGCTCGCGTGCGGCCTGCTCCCAGTCCGGTCGGTTCAGTAGTCGGGCGATACCTTCGTCCAGGGTGAAACCTGTTGTACCGTAACGTAGTTCGGCGTTGCGTACGGTGAGATTGAGGTATGCGGCCATGATCTCGCGCAGATTGCCTTCTCTGCGCAATGTTTCGAGCGTCACGTGATCCGGCATCGCCCCTCCCCAGAGGGGGTTTTCCCGTGCACCGGTTGTTCGGTAGATCTGCTCGGTCGTCGCTTCCGGGAACAACTTGGACAGCACCGTGAGTGTGGCGTCCAGGGCAGCCAGCGCGGCGGCCCGCGTCTCGGGCCGGTGATAGCGGTCGGTGGCGATCCCGATCTCGCGCATCTTGTGCTGCCGCCAATTCGAGCGTGACACGGAATTGCCACTGCGATCGGGCCTTCGGCCGGTCGGCTGCGTCGCCGTCGGAGTGCCGGTCGACTTCTCCGGACCCGCTGCGCCACCTTTTTCCGTCCAGGGGGTCGCGGTGGGGGGCGGGGCGATGGTGTCACCGGTGCCGCTATCGCCGGTGGTGGTCCGCGCACTGCCACCGCGTCTGGGCTCGGGCGTGGCGGCCGACCACGGTGAGGGGCCGGGAGTGGCCCGGCCGCTCACCGTCCGGGTACCGTCCTCGGGCTTCGGATCGCGGCGCGATGGACCGAGACCGGCGGCGGGTTCGGGTGTGTCGGGGTTTCCGCGGATGGGGAACTGGGACAGGGCGTGTGTGCCGTAGCCGGTTGGTGTCTGCGCTGTGGGAGCGAGGTTGCCGTGTTGGTCGGCTTCGTAGTTGGCGGCGAGGTATTGCAGGCCGGGG
>NZ_JBFAUW010000027.1:0-39678 GCF_040679495.1 Nocardia sp. NPDC052254
GGAGAGTAGGACACCGCCGGAACATACATTGCGAGAGGCCCCCAACCAGCAGGTTGGGGGCCTCTCCGCATTCCCGGACCCCCCGAAACCACAGGGCCGTATCAGGATTCGGTGGGGGCCAATGCCCAGGCGACGGCCTCCGCGGGGGTGGCCGCCGGACGGGAACCATGGACGTCGTCGCCGTTCGCGTCGACCACGCGCCATCCATTGATCGACACCACCGGGACACCGCCGCGCCGATTGGCGAGGGCCAGTTCCGACAGGGTGCCCCACGAGCCGCCGATGACGATGATCGCGTCGGCGGATTCGATGAGGATCGCATTGCGGGCCTCGCCCATGGCGGTGAACAGCACTGCCGACAATCCATCGCAGATCGCGCCTCGCTCGGTATCGGGCCGCACGCCGATGACCAGGCCGCCGGCCTGCGAGGCGCCGGCGGCGACCGCGGCCATGACTCCGGTGCCGCCACCGCAGAGGACGGTGGCCCCACCCTCGGCGAGCAGCCGGCCGACCTCCCGGGCGGCGCGGTCATCGGATTCGGTGCAGTCGCGCGGTCCGCAGACGGCGATCTGGGGCCGTAACCGGTTCACCCGCGCGAGTTTTCGCGCAGTTCCCGGTCGAGGGCACCGAGCTGGTCGCCGGTGCCCTCCTCGCGCCACTCGGGCTTCTCGTGACCGTCGAGATAGGCGCCGTGCTCGGTGAGCGTGATCCGGGTGCCCGTCGCGGTCTCGGCGAACTCGACCGAGGTGAGCGATACCGTGACGACGGCGCCGTCGACCCCCATGGTGGAGGTGTAGACGATGCGTTCGCCGGGGACGATCTCCTGATAGGTGGTGTGGAAGGTCATCCGCTTGCCGTCGTGCGATCCGGCGGCGAGCTCGCGGCCACCGACGCGGAAATCGAGGTCGTGTTCGGAACCTGGCCCGGCGAACCAGCGTGCCTTGAACTCCGGATCCGACCAGGCGCCGAAAACCGTTGCGGGCGTGCCGGGATAGTCCCGCTCGAGGGTGAACGTGGCATGGGTGACCGTATGGGTGTCGGTCATGTCTACTCCTCGGATTCGTGGATGGTGCGGTCGGCGAGGGCCGTGCCGAGCGCGTCGAGGCGGCGTTCCCACGGGGTCTGCCGCGCGTGCAACCAATCCTCGGCCGGACGCAGTGCCTCGGGTACCAGTTGGCAGGTACGGACCCGCCCGGCCTTCTCCGAGCGGACCAGGCCCGCGTCCTGCAGCACCTGGAGATGCTGCACGACGGCGGCGAGGCTCATCTCCAGTGGTTCGGCCAGCGTGCTGACCGAGGCGGGGCCACGACCGAGGCGTTCGAGCAGTTGCCTGCGGGTCGGGTCGGTGAGCGCTCGGAAGATGCGGTCCAATCGCTCCGAATGGTTAAGCACCTACTTGAGTGTAGGAGGGTGGGAGAGATAGTCAAGAGGTTGCTTAACTGTTCGGCGGCACGTGCCGACGGTCGCGGAAGGGGAGACCCGGCGGTGGATGTAACCACCGGCGCCCGTGCCGCGATGAGGAGAAGGGAGCGGATTTCGGCAGTCCCGGCCGGCGCGGCGTCATGTGTCCGTCCGCCGGTATCTGGCGAGTGCCGCGAAATCGTTTCCTTACGGAAATGGCTGAAAAATAAAATCTAGAAAAATCCTCCAAACTCTTCCGTTGTGTGGGGGTCGTCGACTATTGTCCAATTCGGCTAATCGTCCGCGACATGACGAGTGCAGTCGTTTGATACTGCGCTCCGATCACAGAGACAACTTCCGGCTAACGCGCGGTGGGTCGGAGGTGTAAGCGAAGGGCCCGATCCGTGACGAGGGAATCGGGCCCTTCGGTATTGTCTGGCGCAATGTCTCAGGAAACGAACGCGGGCCGGATGTACGCCGGGCAGCCCGTGGAAGACCGGCAACGGCAACGACGTGCGCGTTTTCTTGAATCCGGGCTGACGGTGTTCGCCAGGGACGGGTATGCCAACAGTTCGGTCGGCGCGATCTGTAAAGACGCCGGGCTTTCCTCGCGACAGTTCTACGAGGAGTTCACCGGCCGCGAATCGCTGCTGCTGGAACTCTACGAACAGATCGACCGGGAATCCCGGGACGCGGTCATCTCCGCGTTGGACGCGCACGCCGGTGCCAGCGCCATCGAGGTCATCGATGCCGGGGTGCGCGCCTACATCGAATCCATCGGCCGTGACCCCAGGAGAGCGCGGGTGGCACTGGTCGAGGTGGTCGGGGCCGGGCCGAAGGTGGAGAAGTTCCGGCTGGAGCTGCGGCGCGCCTGGGGTGCGCTGCTGTCGGGCGCGGCGGAGGACGCGGCACTGCAGGGCGAGATCCCGAGCGGTGATTACGAAATGCGGATGCTGGCGATCATCGGCGCGGTGAATTACGTGGTCGACGAGTGGAGCGGATCGGAACCGCGCCGGCCGCTGGACGAGGTGATCAAGGTACTGCGCCGGGTCATCATGGGTGCGGTGAGCGCCTGATCTGCGAAGGACCGTGCTGCCGAACGGAATTCGCTCTAGCATCGGAATGTGAATGTTTCGCCGGGGGGCGAGCGGTCCCCGACTTTTGTTGTCTGCGGTGACAATCCGCTCGTCCATCAGCTGGCACTCCAGCTGACCACCCGGTTCGCCGACGCCACCGTCACCGCGGTGCTGCCGAGCCGCAGCGGAAGCTATGTTCCGCAACTGGAAAAGCTGGCACGGGTCCGCATTCTGTGCGCGGAACGTCTCGACGAGGCGACATTGCGCGATGCCGGAGTGGAGCACGCGCGTGCGCTGGCGCTGGTGGATCAGGCGGATGTGGAGAATTTCCACGCGGCACTGCGCGCCCACGAACTCAATCCGCGGATCCGGTTGGTGATCCGGATGTTCAATACCGGCTTGGGTTTTCGAATTCGACGCTTGTTCTCCGATTGCGTGGTGTTGTCGATCTCGGAGATGGCGGCGCCCTCGTTCATCGCGGCGGCATTGGGCGAGGACGCTCTGGATTATCTGCGGTTGGGTGAGCGGACTCTTTACGTGGCCGCTGCCGGCGATGCCCCACCGGATCAGGTGATATCCGGGTTGGTGGGCGGCGCCGAGGGGATTTCACTGCTGCCCACCCGGTCCCCGGTCGCGCGCGTGCTGGCGCTCGCCGAGCGGGTGCCTTATTCGCCCAGCGCTCCTCGGCGCTGGCTCACGCTGATGCGATATCTGGTCCGCCACGACCTGATCCGCCTGCTGCTGGTACTGCTGGTTCTGATCGTGGCCGGGTGCATCATGATGGTGTTCATCGGAAACAGCTGGGGGACGGCGGCGTACGAGACATTGCTCGACGCCGCGGGCGCCGCGCAGCCGGAACCCGCGCGTGAACCCATGTACAAGTTGCTGCAGCTGGGTGTCGTCTTCATCGGATTGACGATGACACCGGTCATCACCGCACTCGTGGTGGGCGGTGTGCTGCGCGCCCAGCTCTCGGAGCATCACCCCGACCCGTCCCGGATGGAGGACCATGTGGTGGTCGCCGGTCTGGGCAATATCGGCATGCGCGTGGTGGAGCAGTTGAGCGATCTCGGCGTGCCGGTGGTGGCGCTGGACAACGACGAGAACGCGCGCGGTATCGCATTGGCGCGCAGCCTCGGTGTGCCGGTGGTGCTCGGCCAGGCCACCTGGGAAGACACGCTGTTGTCGGTGGGCACGCCCAAGGCGCGCGCACTGGTGCTACTCACCTCGAGCGATGCGGTCAACCTGGAGGCCGCGATGCTCGGACAGTCCTACCGCGACGATCTGCAGGTGGTGATGCGGCTGTCGGACGACGACCTCGCCGACCGGGTGCAGCGGACCCTCGGAAAGGCCGTGGTGCGCAGCGTATTCCAGCTGGCCGCCGAAGGCTTCGCGGCCGCGGTGGTGGAACGCCGGGTGATCGCGACACTGTCGATCGATCAGGACACCTTGCTGGTGGCCGAGGTTCCGGTGGAACCGGGTTCGGCGATGGCCGGGCTACCGATCGCGGAGCTCGGACTGTCCGAGCACGCACGGGTGCTCGCGGTGCAGACCGCCGAGGGCGAGACCCCGCAATGGCGCCCCTTGTCGCAGACCGTGCTGTGCGAGGGCAATCAACTGGTGGTCGTCACGACACGTGTCGGTTTGAACGAACTGCGCACGCTCAGCGCGGGTGACGAGGCGACACCCGAAACGGGTGCCGCGCCGCCGACGAAGGACCGGAGCGGGAACTCGGGGCGCGGCATCGCCCTGCTGGGCGAGCGAACGAATACGGCCGACGGCGCCGGGACCCTTGGCGGGCCGGCAGCCGACGACTCCGCCGAGTCGGACGCCCTGGATCCCTGAGACCGTCGGGACCCGGATGTGCGCGGTAGCGTGCGCGTATGGAAACGATTCCGATCCAGATGCCGGACGGTTCCACGGTGCCGGTGCGGTTCGTCTCGGCACGCGGCCCGCACCGCCATCCGATCACCGCCGATACGCCGCGGCCGGTCATCGTGATCATCCCCGGATTGGGTGTGCCCGGTGAGTACTACGGTGATTTCGCCCGGGAGCTGGCGCAGCGCGGTTTCGATACCGCGATCGGCGAGCTACGGGGCAACGGGGACAGCCGGCCGAAGCCGAGTCCGGCCAGTACCTACGGTTATCAGGAACTGGTGTCGGTCGACTTCCCGGCGATTTTCGAAGCTGTCCGCACCCGCTTTCCGGACAGTACGCCGATGCTGCTGGGGCACAGCATCGGTGGGCAGCTCGGGGTGATGTACGCCGCGCGAATCCGGGGGCGGCTGGCCGGACTGATCCTGATCGCCTCCGGCACCCCGTACTACCGGGGGTACGGCGGGATCGCCCGGTCGGCGATGCTGGTGGGCCCCGCCGCGATCTCGCTGACGGCGAATCTGGCCGGATTCTGGCCCGGCGATCGGATCACCGCCGGTGGATTCGGCCGGCAATCGAAAGTGCTGATCGCCGATTGGGCGCGGCTGGCCCGCACCGGCCGCTTCGTCCCGGTGGGCGCCGACATCGACTACGACGAACGTATAGCGCGGCTGAAACTGCCGGTCCTGTCGATCACCATGACCGGGGACGACCTCACTCCCCGCAGTTCCGCCGCACATCTGCTGGCGAAGCTGCCCGCCGCCCGGACGAGTACCCGGCACGAGCCGAAACCGTTGGGGCACAACGGCTGGATCACCGATCCGGAATCGACGGTGGATCGCATCGAGAAGTGGGTGCGTGACCTGTAGCGGGCCGAAGATCCGGTTCAGACGCCCGTCATCAGCATCCGGGTGAAGAATTCGTAGATCAGCGTCGATTGGAAGGCCATCTGCTTGTTGTCGGCCGCGCCACCGTGCCCGCCCTCGATGTTCTCGTGATACCAGACGGTACGGCCCTGCGATTCCAGCAGTGCCGCCATCTTGCGGGCGTGACCGGGGTGGACGCGATCGTCGCGGGTCGAGGTGGTGATCAGGATCGGCGGATAGGCGCGGGCCGGGTCGGCGGCCGCCGCGATCTGGTAGGGCGAGTACCTGCTGATGTAGTCCCATTCCTCGGGCTTGTCGGGGTCGCCGTATTCGGCCATCCAGGAGGCGCCCGCGAGCAGCAGGTGATAACGCTTCATATCCAGTAGCGGAACCTGACAGACGATGGCGCCGAACAGTTCCGGATAACGAGTCAGCATGACGCCCATGAGCAGACCGCCGTTACTCCCACCCACCGCACCCAGTTGCACGGCGGTGGTGATGCCACGAGTGACGAGATCCCGGGCCACCGAAGAGAAGTCCTCGTACACCTTGTGGCGGTCGGCCTTCTGTGCCTGGGTGTGCCACTGCGGACCGTATTCGCCACCGCCACGGATATTGGCCATCACCCAGGTCCCGCCGCGTTCGAGCCAGCCCATTCCGGCGACGCCGCTGTAGCCGGGAGTGCGCGAAACCTCGAAGCCGCCGTAACCGGAGATGACGGTCGGGCCCGGCGTGCCGCGGTGATCGCGATGGCGGATCACGAAGTAGGGCACCATCGTGCCGTCGTCGGAACGCGCGAAGAACTGTTCGGTGTCCAGACCCGCCGCGTCGAAATACTCGGGTTCGTGTTTCAGCGGCGTCGCCGTGGCGCCGACCGAACCTGCCAGCAGCGTGGCGGGAGTGGTGAAACCACTTGTGGTGAGCATGAATTCGTCACCGCTTTCCAGCGGATCGAGATTCATGACGGAGGTGGTCGCCATCGGCGGGGTGTCGGCCAGTGGTTCCCGGGACCAGAGCCCGCTCGGTGACGGGGCGGCCCCCGGGGTGAGGACGTGGAGCTTGGTCTGTACGTCCTCGAGGGTGATCAGCAGCAGATGGTTCTCGGTCCAGCCGTAACCGTGCAGGGAGGTGTGTGCGTCCGGTTCGAAGACAAGATCGAAATCTCTTGCACCGCTGAAGAATTCGTCGATGTCGATGGCCAGGAGCGCGCCCGGCGGGTAGCGGTGGCCCGCGATCTCCCAGGAGGATTTCAGCTGGACCAGTAGCCAGTTCTTGTACCAGGATTCCGCGGCGTCGCTGGGGACGTCGATGAGGCGGAGGGTGCCGTCGTCCGGATCGAGTAGATACACCGATTCGTTGAAGAAGTCGGTGGCGCGGGCGACCCAGTGCCGTTCGTATCCGGGAGTGCGGTCGTAGCCCGCCGACACCATGACATCGCCGGGCTCGCCCTCGAATACGGTCCGGGCCTCCGACAGCGGGGTGCCGCGACGCCAGCGTTTGACCACGCGCGGATAGCCGGAGTCGGTCAGCGCGCCCGGGCCGAAATCCGTTCCGACGTAGACGGTGTCGGCATCGATCCAGCGCAGCTGGGATTTGGCCTCGGGCAGGTGGAAACCCTGCTCCGGCCCGTCCGGGGCACGGAATTGCCGCGAGGTCAGGTCGAATTCGCGGACCACCTTGGCGTCGGCGCCGCCGCGGGACAGGCTGATCAGCGCCAGGTGCTGGTCGGGGCGCAGCACCGCGGCACCGCCCCACACCCAGTTCTCGCCCTCGGCGGTGGCCAGCGCATCCAGATCGATCAGTACGTCCCAGGCCGGGGTGTCGGTGCGGTAGTCGTCGAAAGTGGTGCGCCGCCACAGTCCCCGGGGATGTTCGGCATCACGCCAGAAGTTGTAGAGCCAGGCGCCACGCCGCGTGGGGTAGGCGATGCGGGTGTCGGTGTCGAGCATCGAGAGGATGCGCTGGTCGAGATCGTCGAACCGGTCCGAGGTGGCGAACTGCTCGATCACCACCTCGTTGTGGGCCCGTGCCCAGGACAGGGCCCGTTCGCCGGTGACGTCCTCGAGCCAGAGGTACGGATCGTTGGATTGCTCGGCGCCGCTCATGGCTCACATTCTGGCCTACCTGCCCGGGGGTGACCTCGGCGCTGTGCCCACGGTTGCCGGGCGTTCCACCGCGGTACCGGTACTGGCTTCGTACAGTTGCTCACACCCGTCCGATGCGGCATTGAAGGAGAACCCGGTGGGACCTGCGCTCTGGGAGCAACATTGCTGCCTGCCGGTACTTCCGTCCGCCGATGTCGCCGAGCTGGCCAGATATCCGGCGGGCTCGTATCTGTCGGTGAACATCGGCTATTCGCTGCATTCGATGGCCGATTCGCTGGCGATGGTCGAGTTGCTGCGCCGCGACGCCGCCGCGGACGGGCGGTTTCGACTGGTGGAGACGATAGCGGATACGGAGGTGGCGGCATCCGGTCGGAAGGCCGCGATCGCACTGGCCTTCGATCTCGAGGATTCGCGCCCGTTGGATGGGGATCTGGACAACGTGGCGCGATTCCACGCACTGGGCCTGCGGTCACTGCTGCCCACCTACAACCACGCGAACGCCGCCGGCGGCGGTTGCCTGGATACCGATGACCGCGGTCTGACCGCCCACGGTCGCGATCTGATCCGCACCCTGGGTGAGGTCGGCGTCTTCGCCGACGGTTCGCACTGTTCGCGGCGCACCGGTCTGGATATCGCCGAGATCGCGGCCGGCCCGATGATCTACAGCCACTCCAATTTCGCGGCCCGGTGGCCGCACCCCCGCAACATCACCGACGACCAGGCCCGCGCCTGCGCCGGGACCGGCGGGGTGATCGGAATCAACGGCGTGGGAATCTTTCTGGGCCGCAACCGCGTCGAGGGCCGAGCCGCCCGGATCGAGGCCATGGCCGACCACATCGCCTACGGCGCGGACCTGGTCGGCGTCGACCACATCGGTGTCGGCTCGGACTACTCCTTCGACGGCGACCAGTTCAACGCGGAGATGGCGGCGGCCCCGGAGAACTTCTCCGAGGACTACACCCGGTGGGGTCCGCTGCAGTGGGTGCCGCCGGAGGACCTGCTGGGTCTCGGTAGGCCCAGCGCTGGGAAGCGGCCCGCGGAGATCCCCGCCACACCTGTCCCGAGCCTCGACGAAGCCCTGGCCCGGAAAGGCTTCACCGAGCCCGAACGCACGAAGATCTTTCGAGGCAACTTCGCCCGGGCGGCGCGCGAGGTCTGGAAATAGGCACCCGGCGCGATCGCGACCACCCAGGCCCGCAAACGCACCCGGAATCGAAGGATTAGGCTCACTCCCGTGACTTCCCACTACGATGTCGTCGTTCTCGGCGCTGGTCCCGGCGGTTACGTCGCCGCGATCCGTGCCGCTCAACTCGGCCTGCGAACAGCGATCGTCGAGCAGAAATACTGGGGTGGCGTGTGCCTGAACGTCGGGTGCATTCCGTCCAAGGCGCTGCTGCGCAACGCGGAGCTGGCTCATATCTTCACCAAGGAAGCGAAGACGTTCGGTATCTCCGGACAGGCGAGCTTCGATTTCGGTGCCGCGTTCGATCGAAGTCGTAAGGTCGCGGACGGCCGGGTCAAGGGCGTCCACTTCCTGATGAAAAAGAACAAGATCGACGAGTTCGACGGGAAGGGCACCTTCACCGACGCGAACACTCTGTCGGTCGCGCTGAGTGCCGGCGGCACCGAGACCGTCACCTTCGACAATGCCATCATCGCCACCGGCACCGAGACCAAACTGCTGCCGGGTACCTCGCTGTCGCAGAATGTCGTGACCTACGAGGAGCAGATCCTGACCCGGGATCTGCCGGGGTCGATCCTGATCGTCGGCGCGGGCGCGATCGGTATGGAGTTCGGATACGTCCTGAAGAACTACGGCGTGGACGTGCGGATCGTGGAGTTCCTCGATCGCGCCCTGCCGAACGAGGACGCCGATGTCTCCAAGGAGATCACCAAGGCGTACAAGAAGCTCGGTATCACCATCTCCACCGGTGCCTCGGTGCAATCCATCGAGGACAACGGTTCCAAGGTCACGGTGTCGATCAAGGACAACAAGTCCGGTGCGGTCGAGACTGTCACGGTCGACAAGGTGCTGCAGGCCGTCGGCTTCGCACCGCGGGTGCAGGGCTTCGGGCTCGAGAACACCGGGGTGCAGCTGACCGAGCGCGGCGCCATCGCGATCGACGACTACATGCGCACCAATGTGGCGCACATCTACGCCATCGGCGATGTGACCGCGAAACTGCAGCTGGCCCATGTCGCCGAGGCGCAGGGCGTGGTCGCGGCGGAGACCATCGGCGGTGCGGAGACCCTCGCGCTGGGTGACTACCGGATGATGCCGCGCGCGACGTTCTGCCAGCCGCAGGTCGCGAGCTTCGGCCTCACCGAGCAGCAGGCGCGCGACGAGGGCTACGACGTCAAGGTGGCGACGTTCCCCTTCACCGCGAACGGCAAGGCGCACGGCCTGGGCGATCCGACCGGTTTCGTGAAGCTGGTCGCCGACGCCGAGTACGGCGAGCTGATCGGCGGCCACCTGATCGGACCGGATGTGTCGGAACTGCTGCCGGAGCTGACGCTGGCCCAGAAGTGGGATCTCACCGTCAACGAGCTGGCGCGCAATGTGCACACCCACCCGACGCTCAGTGAGGCGTTGCAGGAGGCGATCCACGGCCTCGCGGGGCACATGATCAACTTCTGATTCGAGTGACGGGTACGGCCCGGTATCGGCGAATATGTCTGATACCGGGCCGTTTTCGTGTGCGGATTCGGCCGAACGGTGGGGATTCGGCAGGGGATCGGGTGTAATCGATGTGACATCGAATCGGATCGTTCGCATGTGGGGGACGGATTTGCCGAGACTGCTGGGGGAGGCGGGGATCGTCTCGCGCGCACAGAGGTTCGTGTCCTCGGTGCGAAATCGTTTGCGGGCGGGGCTGGATCGTGCCGACCGGGTGGTGATCGTGGCGGTGCGGCGGCCCGGTCATTACATCGTCACGATCAGTACGGTGGCCGCCGGAGTGTTCAGTTCCGTCGACGCGTCGGCACCCGTGCGCAGGGCGATCGATTCGATTCCCCTTCTGACAGACAGTGATTGGCTCACTTTCGTCTTGATGACCGCGGTGCTCGCGATCGTGTTACGCACCGCGTCGTTCGTGCTCGGGAAGGTGTTCGGCCGGGAACCCATGGATGTGATGGCCGGAATGATCGATACCGCGGGAATGGCGCCGAGCCTGACGGAGCACTATAAGAGAAGGATGGCGGGAGATACCGGATCGGCCTCGCAGTCCCTGGACTACCGCGTTCGCCGAGTGAGCGCGCGCGATCTGGATACGTTGAGTCAGATCAATCGCGAGGTGTTCGCGCGATCGGTCTTCTCCATTCCGCTGGATGTGATCAAACAACGCAATCGCGGTGTGTTCGAGGCCAATCCGCTGGCGTTCGTCTTGATCGAGGCGAAGATGCGCGACGGCTACGAGCCGGTCGGAATGTCGGCTGTGCTGCCGTTGAACCGGCTGGGCGAATCGCTGTACTGCCGCAACGGCGGTTTGTGTGACTCCGAGGTGCGCGGGGTGCACATCGCCGGGCCGGGCGAATGGTCGGATGCCGTGGTGATGTTCGCGATCGGATTGATTCGCGGTTTCCGCGGCCGCCTGCGCGACAGTCCGGAGGTCGTCGCGCGAGTGTTCATCGATCACCTGACCGATGTGCTGAACGCGATCCGCGCGGAGCACCCGGATCGGACGTCGGTACATGTGTACGCGCAGACCGAACGCTCCACCAGCGGTATCGGCCGGCTGCTCACCAGCTTGGGGTTCGCGGACTCCGGCATCACGACCGGTGACGGGTATCCCCTGCAGGTGTTGGAATTGCCGACCGCGACGGTCGCCGCGCCACCGCCGGTGGCGGGGTTGCGGACGATGCTCGAGCGGTTGGGGCGGCGCGCACGGCGGGAGTGACGCCGGTGATCAGTCGCGGTGGTAGGCGTCCTGTGCCGCGCGGATGGTGTCGATGTTGCCCTCCAGGATCTGGATCAGGCCGATGAGCTGGTCGGCGACCTGGGTGCCGAGGTCGGTCAGGGTGTATTCGACCCGGGGCGGGATGGCCTGCTGGACCTCGCGATGGATCATGCCGTCGCGCTCGAGGGTTTGCAGGGTCTGCGAGAGCATGCGCTCGCTGATGCCGTCGACGCGACGGCGTAGCGCACTGAACCGGTAGGGCCCGTCGCGCAGTGCGGCCAGGGCGAGTACGCCCCAGCGGCCGGCCACATTCTGCAGGACCGGTCGCGAGACGCAGTCGCGCGCGAAGACGTCGGGCTCGAGCGCCGGGTCGGCGTCGGCGGCGTCCTGTGGGTCCGGAGCGGTCATGACGTGATGGTATCCGTCCTTACGAGCTGCATGGCATGCGGGAATATGCTGTACTAACCAATAGTTAGTGCTAAATGTTCCGTATACACAGACTGAAGGTAGGGTTCGCATGACCATCGCCGTCACCGGGGCCAGTGGCCATTTGGGTCGTCTCACCGTCGAGGCGCTGTTGAGCAGGAATGCGGGGCCGGTTGTCGCGATCGTCCGGGATCCGGACAAGGTGCGCGATCTGGCCGAGCGCGGGGCCGATGTCCGGCAGGCGTCCTATGACGACCCGCAGGCGCTGGATCGTGCCCTCGAGGGCGTGAACCGGGTGCTGCTCGTGTCGGGGAACGAGTTCGGCAAACGGGTCGAACAGCACGGCAATGTCATCGCGGCCGCCCAGCGGGCGGGGGTCGAGCTGCTGGCTTACACCAGCATTCCGCGCGCGGAGGAGAATGCGATGATTCTGGCGCAGGAACATCGCGGCACCGAGGAGTTGCTGGCGAAATCGACTGTGCCGCATGTATTCCTGCGTAACAGCTGGTATTGGGAGAACTATCTGAACGGCGTCGGTCCCGCTGTCGAATCGGGCGTGCTCCACGGCGCCGCGGGGGACGGGGTGTTCTCGGCGGCCGCTCGGGCCGATTACGCCGAGGCCGCCGCGGTGGTGTTGACGACCGACGGTCACGCGGGCCGGATCTATGAGCTGGGCGGTGACGAACACCTGTCGCTCGACGATCTCGCGCAGGTCATCTCGGAGGTGTCGGGTAAGCCGGTGCGGTACCAGGATCTGTCGGAGCATGAACTCGCCGCGGCACTGGAGGGCAGTGGTGTACCGGCGCAGTTCGCGCGGGTGCTGGCGGATTCCGATACCGGGATCAAGGCCGGGCTGCTGGATGTGACCAGCGGTGATCTGCAGAAGCTGATCGGACGAGCGTCGACTCTGGCCGCGGAGGTCCTGCGGACCGCGGTGGCCGGATAGCCGGCCGACGGCCGGCGGTTCCCGGCGTCGCGGCGCCGGGAACCGTTGTGTTCGGGAGCGGTTGTGTTCGGGAGCGGTTGTGTTCGGTTCAGGATTCGGCAGCTGCCGGATCGCTCATCCACTGCACCAGTTGAATGATCACCCCGTTCGGATCGGCCGCCTGGAAATAGCGTTCACCCCACGGCTCGGTCTCGATCGGCGTGACGATCGGTACCCCTTCGCGGCGCACCCGCTCGTATTCGGTATCGATATCGTCGACGGTGAACACGACCAACAGGCCTTGGCCCGCGTCGCCGGCTATCCGGGCCGGCTTGAAACTCGGCAGCCCGGTTCGCAGGAAGATCACGTTGAATCCCGCATCCGGTCGAGCCAGGGATACGAAACCGTCGGCCGCCATCGCCACCGTGAAACCGAAGTGCTCGGTGAAGAACTCCGCCGACGCGTCCGGGTCGGGCACGTTCAACGAGAGGGCGGATGCGGTGATGTTCATGGGCCTCCTGTGCTCGATAAAACTCTCTACGCAGTAGAGCATACGTTGTAGAGAGTTATTCCCGCCGACGATGTGAGCGAGGGCGATCCAGGGGTGTTCGCGGCCGGGCTCAGTGGTCGGTCTGAATGCGCAGGGCGGTGATGGTGCTGGCCAGGCCCTCGTATTGGTTTGTCAGCAGCACGATTTCGATGAGTCGCTGCTCGTCGTAGTGGCGCGCCAGCGTGGACCATGCGGTCTCGTCCACGTCCCGGGTGGTGACGAGCTGGTCCACGGCGGTGAGCAGAGCGCGTTCCTTGTCCGACCAGCCCTCGGCCTCGGGGCCGCTGCGCAGCCGCGCCAGGATGTCGCGGGTGACGCCGGCGCGCTTGCCCAAGCGGATGTGATGATCGGTCTCGTACTCGCATTCGCGCAGATGGGCGACGCGCAAGATCACCAGCTCGGTGTCGAAACGGGAGAGTTTTCCGCCCGGCATGAGCCGCCCGGAGAAATGCAGCCAGCCGCGGAACAGGCCGCCGGTGCGCCCCAGCGTGCTGAACAGGTGGGCGTCGTCGGTACCTGCCGCACGGGAAAGGACCTGCCAGACAACCCAATTCAACGGACCGAGTTCCCGGAGGCGACCCGGTGCGATTCGTGGCTCCATCGACACCATGCCCCACGCTAACAAACCGCGTCCACCTGCACATGCGCACGAGCGGCCGGGTGCGGCTCAGCGCAGGACGTACGGCGAGATCGAACTGCGGTGCTCACTGATGTCCAGTGACTTGCCCAGCGGCGGAAAGGCTCGCTGCGGGCAGTTGGCGCGCTCGCACACCCGGCAGCCGGCGCCGATCGGGGTGGCCTGCGGTTCGTTGAGGTCCAGGCCGTCGGCGTAGACCACCCGGCCCGCATGGCGCAGTTCGCAGCCCAGTCCGATGGCGAAGGTTTTGCTCGGCTGTCCGTAGCGGGTGGCACGGCGCTCGACGGTGCGCGCGATCCACAGATACTTGCGGCCGTCGGGCATCTGAGCGATCTGGGTCATGATCCGGCCGGGGTAGGCGAACGTCTCGTACACATTCCACAGCGGACAGGTGCCGCCGGCCGAGGAGAAGTGAAATCCGGTGGCGGACTGGCGTTTGGACATGTTGCCGGCGCGATCCACCCGGACGAACGAGAACGGTACCCCGCGCAGCTTCGGCCGCTGCAGGGTCGACAGCCGATGACAGACCGTCTCGTAGCTCTGCGCGAAGAAGGCCGACAGCCGCTCGATGTCGTAGCGGAAATCCTCGGCCACCTCGTGAAAATGCGAATACGGCAGTACGGTCGCGGCGGCGAAGTAGTTGGCCAGACCGAGTTTGGCGAGGATGCGGGTGTCCTCGGAGGCGAAATTCCCCTCCTCGACCAGCTTGTCGATCAGATCACCGCATTCCAGATACGCCAGTTCGGCGGCGAGTTTGAATGCGCGCTGACCACCGGAAAGATGGGGGGCGATCTCCAGACGCCGTGCCTCGGGATCGTAGCGGTGCAGCACGCCCTCACCGAGGTCGATGCGCTCGACGATCTGTACGCCGTGCGCGGTGGTCAGCCGGCGGGTCAGCTCGCGCCGCAGATCGCCGCCGTGGAAGCGCATGCGGGTCGCCAATTCCTCGGCGGCGGTGTCCAATTCGTGAATATAGTTCTGCCGCTGATAGAAGAAGTCGCGTACTTCCTCGTGCGGCCGGGAGATGGCCCCGAAACCGCTGCCGTCGGCGAAACGATCCTCGGTGGCGGCGGCCAGCTGGGCGGTGGTGTTGCGGAAGCGGCGATGCATGTTCACCAGGGCCCGGGCCAGGCTCGGATGCGCGGAGACCATATCGGCGATCTCCTGGGCATCGGCCTCGATGCCGAGCTCGGTGTCCATCACCACTTCCTGTAACTCGGCGATGAGCCGGGTGTCGTCCTGGGAGGCGAAGAATCCGGTGTCCACACCGAACACCTCGCTGATCCGCAACAGGACCGGTACGGTGAGCGGGCGAACATCGTGCTCGATCTGGTTGAGGTAACTCGCCGAGATCTCCAGCTTCTTGGCGAGCGAGATCTGGCTCAGTCCTCGTTCGGTACGCAGCTGGCGAAGCCGCGCCCCAACATAAGTCTTGGCCATATCCCCAGGGTATGGAGTCTTCGCAAACATGCCAATGGGTAATTAACAGCGGTCTCGAGCGATATGTCACACTCACCGGCTACCGTCGAGTTCGTGCTGCTTTCGGATGTGGTCGCGGCGTCGGATTCGGTGCGGGCAACCGCGTCGCGCAAGGTCAAGATCGCGGGGTTGGCCGAGTTGCTGGGCCGTGCCCGGGCCGAGGAGTTGTCGCCGGTCGTGGCGTGGATATCCGGGGAACTCCCGCAGGGAAAACTCGGTACCGGCTGGCGAACCATCACCACGGTCGAGGTCGAGCCGGCCGGCGAGGCATCGCTCACGGTCGCCGATGTCGACGCGGCGCTGTCGGAGCTGGCGGCGGTATCGGGCAACGGCTCGGTGGCCCGGCGGCGCGGTCTGCTGACCGGGCTGCTGGCCCGCGCCACCGAACCCGAACGCCTGTTCCTGATCCGATTGCTGACCGGTGAACTGCGTCAAGGCGCGCTCACCGCGATCGTCGCGGAAGCGGTGGCCGTCGCCGCCGATGTGCCCGCGGATCTGGTGCGCCGGGCCCACATGCTGTCGGGGCGGCTACCGGTGACCGCCGCGGCCGCGATCACCGGTGGCGCGCAGGCACTGGCGGATTTCCGGCTGGAGGTCGGCCGCCCGATCCGGCCGATGCTGGCCTCGCCGGGTGCCGCACTCGACGAGGTGCTGCGGGAATTCGGTGCGGACGTGAGTGTCGAGACCAAACTCGACGGTGCGCGGATCCAGGTGCACCGCAACGGTTCCGAGGTCCGGATCTTCACCCGTACCCTGCGCGACATCACCTCCGGGGTGCCGGAGTTGGTCCGGCTGGTATCGGAGTTACCGTGTGACAGTGTCGTTCTCGACGGTGAGACATTGGCGCTCACCGATTCCGGCCGGCCGCGCCCTTTCCAGGAGACGATGAGCCGGTTCGCCGCCGACCCCACCTTCGAGGAACCGCGCCCGGCGGCCGACTCCACCCGGGATCTGTTGCTGCACCCGTATTTCTTCGACTGCCTGCATCTGGACGGGGTGGATCTGCTCGACGCCCCGTTGCGGGAGCGGCGGCAAGCATTGGCGAAAGTCGCCGGCGAGCACAGTATTCCGGCGCTGATCGACCCCGAGCCGGAGGCGGTGGCCGAATATTTCGACGGTGCGCTGGCGGCTGGGCACGAGGGCATCATGATCAAATCGCTGTCCGCGCCGTATGCGGCGGGCCGGCGCGGACGGGCCTGGCAGAAGGTCAAACCCGCGCACACCCTGGATCTGGTCGTGCTCGGAGCCGAATGGGGATACGGCCGGCGCACCGGATATCTGTCGAATCTGCATCTGGGGGCTCGCGATCCGGCCGGGGGTGAGCCCGTCATGGTCGGCAAGACCTTCAAGGGGCTCACCGATGCGCTGTTGCGCTGGCAGACAGCGGAATTCCCGCGCCACGAGCGGTCCCGCGACGAACACACCGTATATCTGTGGCCGGAGCTGGTGGTCGAGGTCGCCTTGGACGGGGTGCAGACCAGCTCGCGCTATCCCGGTGGTGTGGCACTACGTTTCGCGCGGGTGGTGCGCTACCGGCCGGACAAGGAACCCGCGCAGGCCGACACCATCGAGGCGGTCCGTGCGCTCACCGTGCCCGGGGGCTGATCGGCTGCCAGCTGTTTCCCAGGAACATCTGCGTCTATCTCGAGGGTGCGGGAGCAGGATCTCCTGTGTCGGGTCGCCCCGATGCGGATCGACTGCCCTGATCCGCCATCCCTAGCCTGCGGCGGCGTGCCGTCCCTCGCCACGCCGCCGTTCGGCGAGCTCCTACTCGTATTCGTGGTGTCCGCTCAGATCAGGGAGCCGGCACAGCCCCGCGGTCACCTCCCCGGCCAGATCGTCGTAGGCCACCGCCAACTCCGACAGCCGCCGCCACGCGTCCTGCACGACCCATTCGGGTTCCCACGTCAACGTGAGATAGGCCAGCGCGGAGAACTGGGCGAGCCGATCGATCACCGTGCCGACCGTTTCGGTGTGCATCCGCGCCGACCCGTGCGCCCGGGGTAGTTCGCCGGCGACCCAGCGATCGATATCGGAAACCAGTTGTGCCCGATCACGATCGATGTCCAGCGTCGATCCTGGTGCGGCGTCGAGTCTCAGCTCGTGCAGTTCGCTGAGACGGCACGCGCACTTCAACACGAGGTGACCGTCGTTGGCCAGACCCCGGCAGGCCTCCAGGAGGAGGTGTTTGGGTGGGAGCGATTCCACACCGATCATCCTCCACGCCAAATGTTTCTGATTGGCATCGCTGGCAGGGGAAGGGCATGGAACGGTCGGCTCGACGCAGCCGCGGCTGTTGCTCATCGGCCCGGAGACATTCGATCAGCAACAGCCGCAAGGTTTTCGCGACGGCGCGGAGGTGGCGGCGAGCCGGGTATCCCGTCTGCGGTACGGGTTCGACCGGCCCGCCGTCAACGCCCGGCGCGCTACGGGGCAGTCGTCTCCGGTTCGCCGAACCAGTGGGTAAGCGCTTCTCGCAGTGCTGTTCCCGCGGTCTCGGTGGGTTCGGCGACGGCCGCCGCCCAGGCGATATGAGCATCCGGGCGGATCAGCAGGGCATCGGCCGGTCGGTCATCGGCCTTGGCGGTGTGGACGTCGACGCGACCTCCCCACTCCCGGGCGATCTCGCGAAGCGCCGGGCAACCGCCCAGGTCGAGCAGGATGGGCCGGGCAGTGTGCAGTAGTTCCGCGACACCGGTCACGCCGTGGTCGGTACGCAGGGCGAGGTCGGCGGCGAAGGAGCCGGCCAGCGGGTGGTGGCCGGAACCGGGCATCGGGTAGCGGATATCGCTGCCGGCGACGAACGCTCCCATCCGGCGCAGCGCCTGCTCGTCGGTGAGCAGTTCGGAGAAGACCGCGCGCAGCGCCTCGCCGGCCGCGTCGTGTTCGCGCCGCAGCGCCACCTGGGCCCGGGTGTGCAGCATGGTCCGGGCACCGGCGAGATGCCGTTCGACGTGGTAGCTGTCCAGCAGGCCGGTCGGGGCCCAGCCCTGCAGGTCGGCAGCCAGCTTCCACGCCAGATTGACCGCGTCCAGCATGCCGGCGTTGAGAGCCACGCCGGTGGCGGGGAACAGGTGTGCCGCATCGCCCGCCAGCAGGATCCGTCCCGAGCGGTAGCGCTCGGCCTGGTGGGCCTTGAATGTGAAGCGCGACAACCGGATCGTCTCCGTCACCGGCAGGTGCGCACCGACCACCCGATGGATGCTGTCCTGTAGCTCGGTCAGTGACATCGGGACATCGTCGTCGTACTCGGCCTCGGTCTCGTCCTCGATCGTGTAGACGGAGACGGCCCGCGAGCCGGGTGCTGAGCCGACGCCGAGCAGACCCCGGTCGGTCCGGGTGAAACCGGCGCGGACCACACCGAAGCCGGGAACGTCGAGATCGCCGTCGTCGCGCACGGTGACCGTATCGGGCAGAGTGACCTGGGCCAGCCGATTGACCTCCGGGTAGGTATGGCCGGGGAAATCGATGCCGGCCAGATCCCGCACCCGGCTGCGGGCACCGTCGCAGCCCACGACGTAGCGGGCAGTCAGCCGGTACGGGCCGTCGGGGCCGCGGACATCCACGATCACCCCGGACGCGTCCTGGTCCAGCCCGAATACCTCGTGTCCGCGGCGGATCTCGACATCCAGCTCGTCCGCCCGCTCGTCGAGCAGCCCCTCGAGTTGCTGTTGCGGAAGCGGCAGGCTGCGCAATGGCGGATCCGCCATTGCGGTGAAGTCCAGATGTACTCCTCCGAATGGGAACCGGGGTGCCGGGTGCGGACCGGTGCAGGCCGCTTCGAAGCGTTCCAGCAGACCTCGACAGTGCAGCAGATCCAGGATCTGCCCGCCGAGTCCGCCGGCCTTCGGAGTATCCCGCCGCTGCTGCTTGCGCTCCAGCACCAGCGGCCGCACACCTGCCAGACGCAGTTCAGCGGCCAGCATGAGACCGGCTGGACCGGCCCCGACGATGATCACGTCGGTGTCGGCCGCGGCTTCGGGTGAATCATGTTGCGTCATGGAGATTGTCTTTCGATCGTGGGGTTGCGGATGTGCGGAGGTTCGAGGGTGCGGGTCAGTGCGCACTGTCGCCGGCCACCGTGGAGGTCGCGGTGTCGAGCATGCCGTCGAAGGCGTCGAGGACGGGAACGTGAAGGTAGGCGCTCTGTAGTCGAGTGCGGTCGGGGCCACCGGTGACGTGGCGGCGGGCGCGGCGCAGATCGACGAGGCCCGGTCCGACATCGGCGTCGGTGAACGAGGCTTCGATACTTCCTGGCTCGGGCCACCGCAGTGGGGTCGGTTCGACGGTGAAGCCGAAAGGCGCGTTCTCGTCGGGCAGCATATCCGCGGTGGTTCCCCGGGTGCTGGTCAGACCGAGGGCGAAATAGTCCTCCCCGAGGGCGCGGTCCAGATAGTGGCCCAGGGGGAATCCGGTCAGGTGCCCGTCGAAGGAGACCGGCGCCTTCTGGATGTGGGCGTTGTGGGCGACCAGGACGATGCGGGCTCCGGGGTCGCAGCGTTGCAGATGCCACAGGACCGAATCGGCCATATAGCTGTCCCGGGCCGAGGTGTCGGCCGGCAGCCCGGTTCCGGCGAAGAGATCGGCCATGGCCCGGAAACCGTAATCGGCGGCGGCCGCGGCCTCGAGATGTCGGCGGGCGATGTCGTAGCGGCCTCGATCGCCGCGCGACACGTACAGCGATTCGACGGCTCGGAAGCGGATGAGCAATCGCGCCAGGATCGCGGTGAGTGCGTCCTGATCCGCTGCCGGGAGGCGGGCCCATGCCGGTGCGGCCGAGGCCGCGGAGGCGCCCGCGAAGGTCGCGGCGATCCGCGTCGCCGCCTCGGCCGCCGGCAGCGTCTGCGGATCGACCTCGCGCAGATAGTCCGCGACCGGGCTCAGCGCGGGGAGCAGGGACCCGCCGGCAGCCGGGATATCGATCCCGGCGAAACGCACCGGCCTGGTGGTTGTGGCGTTGTGCCGGCGGACCCAGCGCAACGGCTCTTCGACTCCCACCGGGATCGTGCCGGCCAGATGTGCGGCCACTTCGTCGTCGTCGCCCGCGCCCTGTGCCCAGGCGTCGAGCGGGAAGCCCTCGGCGAAGCCGTATTCGAAGGCCAGGACGGTGAAGCCGCAGCGTTCGACCAGGAAACGCAGGATGCGCCGGCGCATCTGCTGGTACTCGATGATGAAGTGGGAGCTCTCGCCGATCGCGACGACCCGGGCTGCGCCGATGACCTCGCGCAGTGGCTCCAGGTCGTCGAGCGGGCCGTCGGGGTCGAGGTGTGTCAGTGGTACGGCATGATCGCGGAGCCAGTCGGCAAGTGCAGTGGGGGTGGGTGATTCGGGCATATTCCCTCGATTCGGGTGGAGCGTCGAATGATGGGTGCGGGGGCCGCGGCCACGCGATGGTGGCCGTGCGCTCATGCGGGAATCGCCTTCTCCAGGTCGTCGATGCCGCCCGACATGATCGTGCGGACGTGTTCGTCGATGTGCTCGATCGGCCAGTCCCACCAGGAGATGGCGAGCAGACGATCGACATCGGCCGCACCGTAGCGGTGGCGGATGAGGCGGGCCGGATTGCCGCCGACGATGCCGTAGTCCGGTACATCGGAGGTCACCACCGAACCGGCGGCGACGATCGCGCCGTGGCCGATCCGTACGCCCGGCATCACGGTGACGCCGTAGCCGATCCAGACGTCGTTGCCGACCACGGTGTCACCGCGATTGGGCAGATCGGTGAGCAGGTCGACATGCTGGGACCACGCGCCGCCCATGGTCGGGAACGGGAAGGTGGACGTTCCGTCCATGCGGTGGTTGGCGCCGTTCATGATGAACCGCACGCCCGTGGCGAGAGCACAGAACTTCCCGATGATCAGCTTCTCCGGGCCGTAGTGGTAGAGGACGTTGCGCGTTTCGAATGTGGTGGGATCGTCTGGATCGTCGTAGTAGGAGTACTCGCCGACCTCGATGAGCGGGGAGGTGACCAGGGGTTTCAGCAGGACGACTCGCGGGTGTCCGGGCATCGGATGCAGTGTGGCGGGGTCGGTGACAGGGAGTCGTTCGGGCACGGGGGGTCCGTTCTGTCGGTGCGTGATCGAAAGTTGTCGGTCGAGGATGAGGCAGCAACCGGGCGCAGAGATCAGGCCGTGGCCAGTGCGCGCATATCGAGCGTGGCACCGCGCCAGCGCTCGCGCAGGCGGCGATCGTGGCTGACCACCACCAGCGCACCTCGGTATTCGGCCAGCGCGGTCTCCAGCTCCTCGACGAGTCCGGGCGAGAGATGGTTGGTGGGCTCGTCCAGGAGCAGGAGCTCCGATGGTTCGCTGACCAGTCGTGCCAGTTCGAGCCGCTGCCGCTGCCCGGTGGACAGATTCTCCACCCGGTTGGTGAGCTGAGCGCGCGTGAACAGGCCCAGTGACAGCAGGCGTTCGGTGTGATCACCGGGCCGGCCCGGACGTCCCTGGGCGAAGGCGGTCAGCAATGTCTGGCCGGGGACCGCGGGCCGCGGTTCCTGCGCGAGATGACCGACTCGGCCGCGCCGGACCACTGTGCCGCCGTCGGGCGTGAGCTCATCGGCCAGCACCTGCAGCAGAGTCGACTTGCCCACGCCGTTCGGACCGGTGATCAGCAGTCGTTCACCCGCGCGCACCCGCACGCTCGTGGCCGAGAGCCGGCCGTCCATCGCGATACCGGTGGCGTCCAGGACAACTCCGTGTGCGCGTCCGGCATCGGGAACCGCTGTGAACCGCAACGGTTCCGGCGGTATCGGCACCGGATCGGCCAGCAGTCGCCGCAGCCGTTCCTCGGCATTGCGGACCCGGCCCGCCAGCGACTGCTGTACGCGCCCACCGGCCCGGTCGTAGGCCATCTTGTTGTTGTCCTTCATCGCCCGGCCCGGTGCGACCCGCCGTGCCGTGGTCGCGATGGTCTCGCGCAGCCGGTCGGTCTCGTCCTGCCAGTGCTGATGATCCTGGACCCAGCGGTGCCGCGCGGCCTCGCGTTCGGCGAGGAAGCCGCGATACCCGTTGCCGTGGCGCACCACGCAGCGGCGATCGGAATCCACCTCGAGCAGAGTGGTCGCCACCCGTTCGAGAAAGGTGCGGTCGTGCGAAACGGTCACCGTCGTCCCGCGCCGGGTGCGCAGATGATCCTCGAGCCAGGTGAGCGCGTCGTCGTCGAGATGGTTGGTCGGCTCGTCCAGCAGCAGCACCTCCGGTGCCGCGGCGAGGAGAGCGGCCAGTCGCAGCCGGACCTGTTCACCACCGGACAGCCCGCCGACCGCTCGGTCCCGCGCAACCACCCCCAGTCCGAGGCCGTGCAGCGCGCGCTCCACCCGGGCATCGGCGTCGTAACCGCCGCGCAGTTCGAAAACCGTTGCCAGGTCGGCGTATTCGCTCAGGTGGGATTCGTCGCCGGTGGACATCTCGATTTCGAGACGGCGCATCCGGTCTTCGATCCGGCGCAACTCGTGCAGCGACCGGTCGATGATCCGTTGAACACTCAGGTGCGCGGGAAGTCGCTCGTCCTGAGCGAGATAGCCGATGCCGCCCTCGGCGTGGACGACGATCTCACCCTGATCGGGCTGCTCGGATCCGGCGAACAGGCGCAGCAGTGTGCTCTTACCGGATCCGTTCTCGCCGATGATCCCGGTGCGCTCACCCGCCCCGAGTGAACAGGTGACCGCATCGAGAATCGTGCGGCCGTCGAAGGCCTTGCTGACCGCGAGCGCGGTGATCTGAGTGGGCACGAACTACCTCCGGAGCATTCGAGGACGACACGGTCAGGGGCGACCGCAGAGCCTGGGGAACGCTTCGGAAGAACATCAACCACCTCATTAATGCGACGAAAGTTGCTTTAGGATGATTGCACACCATGTCCCCGCGAGCAAGTGGATGATCAGATGAGTTCAGCACCGGACGGTTCGCCGCCCCGCACCCTGCACCCTGACCGGCGCCGGGAGCATCCGCGCACAGTCGCCGGGCCGCGATCGCGCCCCGGCGGCCGCACCGCCCGTATCCGGGACCAGGTCCTCGCCGCTGTACACGCGGAACTGACCGAAAACGGGTACGACGCACTGACCGTCGATACGGTGGCCGCCCGAGCCGGCGTGCACCGCACCACCGTCTATCGCCGCTGGCGTGATGTGGGCGGGTTGATCGCCGACGTCTTCGCCGCCGCCGCCGATCTGGACTGGTATCCGCGCGACACCGGTTCGCTGCGCGCCGATCTCGCGGAACTCAACCGTGAGATCAGGGACTCCTTCACCGAGGAATCGTCGATCGCGATGGCGCTGATCGCGGTCTCGTTCCGTTCGGAGGATGCGGCGCGCGCGTTGCGGCAGTTGTGGGAGGACCGCTACTCACAATGCGAGATCGTCGTCGCTCGCGCGATCGAGCGCGGTGAGATCCCGGCGGAGACCGATGCGCGCGCGTTGCTCGTCGCGGCGACGGCGCCGGTGTATCACCAGGTGGTGCTGCTGCGCACCGAAGCCGACCCGGAACAGGCGGCGGCGACGGCCGTGCTGGCCGCGCGGGCCGGTGCCTTCGTGTCCGATGACGGTGCCGAGCCGTAGATCCCACCGCTCCCTCGGGTGAGAAGTCCGGTGCCGCAGAGGGGCTAGGAAATCCCGGCGTAGAACTTCGCGATCGAGAAGAAGGCCGCTTTGGGTTCCCACGACATGTCCGGGTAGGTGGTTCCATGGTGCTCCTCGAGCACCTTGACTATGCCGAGACCGGCCAAGTCGAGGTCGTCTCGCGGGTCGCCGCCGGGGCGATGGGGGTAGTTGTGGAGTGCGAACAGAAAGACGAAAGCTGAGTCCACGCCTTCGCTGTCGAAGATCTCCAGCAGTTCGGTGAGATATGCGGCCTGTCCCGCCTCGTCGCGGATGTAGTCGCCCTTCACTCGGACCGGCGCCCCGGTGTCGTCGTACTCGACGATTTCCATGCTGCGCGGCGCGACATCGGGTGCACCGCGCCAGGTGGCACTGCCGAACCCTGTGACCGCCAACGGCTTTCCCGATGCGACCAGGGCGCGCACTCCGTCCCGGAAGCGGTCGGCGACCTCGGCGGAGCGGATCAGTTCGACCGATACGAAATCGAAAGGGGCCCAGTCGATCCGCTCGAACGGGATGGCGCAGTAGGTGAGCTTGCCGTGGAAATGCCGCCTGACCGCCGCCACCGCTTCCCGGAGGAATTCGTCCAGCCGGGCGCTGACCTCACGTATCCGCTCGTTGCGGCTGTCCGGATCGGCGAACAGGAAGCCGACGCGATCCATGGCGGTGTCTCCGGTCGAGAAGCCCCGGTTCATCAGCGTCAGCTCGACGCCGGTCACGAAGACGACCTCGGCCCCCGTGCGCCGGACCCGCTCGGCGCGCTGCGCGCAGTCGGTGAACAGGTCCAAGATCTGCTCGGCGGTCAGTTCCAGGGGATACGGCGAGAACCACACCTCGAGGCCCAGTTCCGCGGCGTGGCGGGCGGCGATTTCCAGCCGGTCGGGATCGCCGCCGGTGATCTGTACCGCCGTGCAGTGCAGATCGTCGCGGATGATGGTCAGCTCCCGTTCGACCACCGCGGGATCGAACCCGGCCCACGAGTTTCCGCCGTTTCGGACGAAGCCGGTGTCGTAGGTCATTCCCTTGCCTCGCATATGTGACCCCTTCGGTCGCGCGTGGATCGAATACGGCGCCAGGCTAATCATGAAATTGCGTGCACGCAATTTTGCGTGCACGCAACTATGGCAGGATGGTGTCGTGACGACGAAGGCGACGGGATTGCGTGAGCGCAAGAAGCAGGCCACCCGGGAAGCACTACGGGACGCGGCGCTGCGACTGGCCCTGGACAAAGGGCCGGACAATGTGCGAGTCGAGGACATCGCCGAGGCGGCCGGTGTTTCGCCGCGAACCTACAACAACTACTTCTCCAGCCGGGAGCATGCGATGGTCGACGGTGTCGTCGCGGACCGTGAGGCGCGGATCGCCACCGCGATAACGAGGCGGCCGAGCGGGATTCGTCTCGCCGATGCCGTCACCCAGGCAATCGTGGAGCAGTACGCCGATCCGGGTGAACAGCATCGCGACGCCCTGCTGCTGATCACCGCCCACCCGGTATTGCGCACGACCTTTCTCGCGGCGACCGATGCGATCACGCCCCCGCTCACCGATGCGATCGGTGCGCGGCTCGGTGGTGCCGACGACCTGACCGCACAAGTTCTCGCCGCCGCGGTGACCGCCGCCGTGCGGGTCGCTGTCGAGCAATGGCTGCAACCGGCCGGCGGGCTCCCGGGTTTCGTCATCACATCCGGATCGTTGTCCGACCGCCTCCGAGCCGCTCTGGCTCCGCTCGCCCCCGCGCTCGATGCGGCGGAAGCGGGTGCGTGATCACGGTTGAGGGCGGAATCCGTCGACCCTCGTCGATGCCTTTCCGGCGCGGACGGCCAGAACCGCTCCGGGGCCGGAATCAGGCCGAGTGTGCCCCTGGTACAGCCGGTGGTGATCGGTTCCAGACCCCAAGACAGCACAACGGTGTTGGCGCACCTCTCGATTCATCGTCCGCGGAAATCGGCTCGCGTGCAGCGCCCGACGTGTGGGGTTCCGACTATGTCGTCTGTTTTCCGCCGGAACGGTGGGCGGCGGATTTCTACCGTCGACATCATGAAACTCGACGTCGCGGATTCTCCGGTCCCGGTGCTCAGGACGCCCGTGGTGTGGTTCATGGCCGTCGCCGCCGCACTCGGCACCTCGAGTATCTATCTGTTGCAACCGGCCATCGGCGAGGTCGCCGGGGTACTGCACGTCTCGGTCGCGGCGGTCGGCACCGCGCTGGCCTGCGGGCCGGTCGGGTATGTGATCGGGCTGGCGCTGCTCGTGCCGCTGGTGGACCGATACCGGCCGGGCACGGTGGTGTCGATCCAGTTCGGTGTTCTGGCAGCCGCTTCGGCCGCCGCCGCGGTGGCCGGTTCGGCCTGGCTGCTCGGTGTGGTGGTGTGCCTGATCGGGGCGGCGTCGTCCATCGGTGCCCAATTGAGTTCGGTGGCGGGGAGATTCGCGCAACCACACCGGCGGGCGACCGTACTCGGGATCGTGACCTCCGGAATCTCGGCCGGAATTCTCGCCGGGCGAATCGTGGGCGGATGGCTGTCGAGCGTCATGGGGTGGCAGGAGATGTCGGTCGTGTTCGCCGCGGCGTGTGCGGTCATGGCGGTCGCCGCTCGCGTCGTCCTCCCCGCGGCGCCGGGAACCGCCACGGCGAGCTACCTGGCGACACTGCGCACAATGCCGGCACTGTATGCGCGGCATCCGATTCTGCGCCTGGCCGCGGGCCGGGGCAGCCTGTGGTTCTTCGCCTTCTGCGCGATCTGGGCGGGGCTCGCGGTCGCACTGTCCCAGCCGCCGTTCTCGTATTCGCCGCAGCGGATCGGTCTGTACGCGTTCGCGGGCCTGCTCGGTGTCGTGGCCACCCGCGTCTCCGGAGTGGCCACCGATCGGATCGGTGCGCGGCGGGTGATCCTGATCGGGCTGGTCGTGGCGGTCCTCAGCACGGCGATCCTGGCTGTGTCGCTGTCGAATACCGCGATCACCCTGCTGTGTCTCGGACTCTTCGACGCCGGGCTGTTCGCCGCCCAGGTCGCCAACCAGAGCACAGTGCTCGCGGTGGATCCCGCGGCACCGGCGCGTTTCAACAGTGCCTACATGATCGTGTACTTCATCGGTGGCAGTCTCGGCACCGCATTCGGCGCCGCCGCCGTCGGCTGGTTCGGTTGGGCCACAACGGTATCGCTGGTCGCGGCGACGATCATCGCCGCCGCGCTCATCACGGCCGGGGCGGGGCGGCGCGCTCGGCAGGTCATTTCACGCCCCCGGCGGTGAGACCGGCGACCAGGCGCTTCTCGATCAGCGCGAACAGCACCACCACCGGAACGATGCCCATCACCGAGACCGCGAAGACGTACTGCCAGGCGGTGTCGTACTGCCCGGTGAACTTCGTCAGTGCCACCGACAGTGGCTGATTCTCCGGAGTGGTCAGGATGACCAGGCTCGCGGCGTATTCGTTCCAGGCGGAGACGAAGGCGAAGATCGTGGCGGTGATCAGGCCGGGCCAGATCAGGGGCAGATCGACACGGAGCAGGATCTGCAGGCGGCTCGATCCGTCGAGTTGCGCGGCCTCTTCGATTTCGCGCGGGATCGAGGCGAAGAAACTGTGCAGGATCCAGACCGCGAAGGACAGATTGAACGCCGCGTTCACCAGGATCATGGCGAACCAGGTGTCGTTCACGCCCAGGGTGAGGAATTGCCGCATCAGCCCGGTCACGAGAACCGCGGGCTGCACCATCTGCGTGATCAGGACCAGGATCAAGAAGGCCGCGCGGCCCGGAAACCGGTGGCGCGCGGTGTGATAGGCGGCCGGAACCGCCACGGCGAGAACCACCAGTGTGGCGAGTATCGAAATCGCCAGTGTGCTCACGATATTGAACGGCAGCGGGATTTCCGGCGCATGCCACACGTCGATGTAGTTGCCGGGCCGCCAGTCGTGTGGGAGGTACGCCGGGGGAATGTGTGAGATCTCCGCCCGCGGCTTCAGTGATCCCACGAGCATCGTGAGATAGGGAATCAGGAACAGCAGTGCGACGACGATTCCCGCCGCGGTCAGATCCCAGCGGCGTCGCCTCGTCACGATCGTTCCTCCGTCGCCGGCCGGATCAGGGTGAGGTAGATGCCGATCACGATCGCGATCAGAATGAAGTTCAGTACGCTCAGCGCGGCGGCGGTGTCGAGCTGCTGATTCTGCCGAATCAGCTTGTAGGTCAATGTGGTTGTGGTGTCCGCGCCGAATCCGGCGATATTGCCGGTGAGTATCTGCAGAATCGGCAGCGAATTGAAGACATTGATGATGTTGATGACGGTGGCCACCGCGATCGCGGGCCGCAATTGCGGCAGGACCAGATGGCGATAACGTTGCCACGCCGAGGCGCCGTCGATACGGCCCGCTTCCACGACTTCCGGCGGAATCGTCTGCAGGCCGGCCAGAATCGTGTAGCTGGTGAACGGAATCGAGACGAATACCGCCACCCCGATCGCCACTCCGAATGCGGGCAGGGGCCGCTCGGTGAATCCGAAACCCCGGTCGAGGACACCGATATCGACCAGGAAGCGGTTGATCAGGCCGACCTCCGGATCCAGCAGATACCTGAACACCGTCGTGGTCATGACCACCGAGGCCGCCCAGGGCACGAGTATCGCCAGCCGGACCACGGTCCGGCCCGGAAAGTCCTTGGCGAGAAATTGTGCCAGTGCCGCCGAGAACACCAACGTGATCACCACGACCGCGGCCACCCACACCACGGTGTGCACCAGGATCGAGCCGAGTTCGGTGATGCCGAAGAGCCGGCGGAAATTGCCGAGCCCGGCGGATCCGCGATCGCTGCCGTAGGGGCTCAGATCGCGGGTGCTCGTCCAGATCATGTAACCAGTGGGAAAGGCGACGACGGCGGCGATCAGGATCAGCACCGGGCCGATCCAGGGCAGGGCGCGGCCGGTGGCCCGGACGCTCATCGTGGCGCCCGCGCGATCCGGTCGAGGACCTGTTCGGGGTCCGTGCCCTGGGCCACCGTGCCGATCTGCTGCCGGATCGCACCCTGTACCGCCGACCAGCCAGGATCCCCCGAGGGATAGAAGCGCGCGACCGGCAGGGTCGCCGCGAATGTGCGGGTGACCGGATCCTCGCTCAGTTCACGAGTGCCGCCGGCGGTGATCGGGATGAAATGTTCGGCGCCGACGAATGTCGAATACACCGCGGGAGAATAGAAATAGTCGAGGAATTGCCGGATCGCGTTCTGCTTGTTCCCGTGTTTGCGGAATGCCATCAGATGATCGGCGACGCCGAGCGTGACGGCGGCACCGGTCTTCGTGGGGGAGGGCGCGGTGGCGAAGCGCAGTCCGGGATTCTGCTTCGCGATCGTCTCCAGTACCGGCGGCAGTCCCTCGATCATGCCGATCCGGCCCTGCACGAACGCATTGATCACGTCCTTGCGATCGGTGGATCCCGGATTCGGCTGGGTGACACCGGATGTGGCGAGGTCGCGCATGGCCCGGACTCCTTCCAGATTGGCGGGGGTGGTGACCGTGATCCCGTGCCCGTCGGACCAGCTGCCGCCCGCGCCGAAGGTCCAGATGGAGGTTTCGCCCTGCGACTCCTCACTGCCCAGCGGCAGGCCGTAACCGGAGATCCCGCCGCCGAGTGCCTGGATGCGACGGGCGGCGTCCGACAGTTCGGACCAGGTCTTCGGTGGTGCCTCGACACCGGCGCGGGCGAACAGGTCGGTGTTGTAGAACAGCGTGCGCGTGGAGGCGAAAAGCGGCAGTGCCCACTGGGTTCCGTCGATCGAGGCATTGCGGGCGAACGACGGCGCGAGATCGGCCAGCGCCGCCGGGCCGACGATATCGCGGGCCGGATACAGCAGATCATCGGCCGCGAATCCGGCGTAGGCGTCGATATTCAGGATGTCGGGTGTCGTGGTGACCGATTGCAGATCGGTGCGCACCACATCGTTGATCGCATCCCAGGATTCGACCTGCAGATCCACCGTGACGGCGGGATTCTGCTGGCGAAATCCGGCGATGATCGCGGTCCATTCCGCCCGGGTGTTCTCGCTGTAGGCGGGCACGAGCAGCGCCAGCGCGTTCGGATTCGAATCGTCGCTGCTGCGGCCGCGGAATCCGCAGGCGGCGAGGGTCAGCACGACGGTGATCAGCAGCGCGAGTAAGGCGACGACGCCGCGCGGTGCACCGGTCACGAACCGAACCTCTCGATCTGTACTCCCGCCGCGTTGGCGCCGATACCGACGGACCGACCCTAATCGGCGATCCGGCCGGCCGTGTGCCTTCGCCGGGATCGTCCGCCCCCGGCCGCCGGATGATCTCGTGCGGCGACGATGATGTAATTGTGCTGTGAACGGGCCGACGTCCGCGCAGCGCGTGCCGACTCCATCCGCAGCTCCTGCGGTTGGTATGACCGCTGTGCCGCCGGCCGATCCGGTCTTGGCGGTGGATGTCGGCGGAACCACGATCAAGGCCGAAATCGTGGATGCGGCCGGACGGGTGCTCGCGGCCGAGACGGTGCCGACCCCGCGCGGTGCGCAGGCGTTCGACGCGGTGGCGGATCTGGGTGCCCGGCTCCTCGCCCGGGTGCCGGGCGTGGCGCGGGGTGCGGTTGTGCTGCCCGGCATCGTCGACCCGGAACGTTCGATCGCGGTGTTCAGCAGCAATATCGGATGGCGAGATGTGAAGCTGGGCCATCGATTCGACGAGTGCTGGGGATTCCCGGTGCTGATCGAGCACGATGTCGTGGTCGCGGGCTGGGCGGAATGGCGGTACGGGGCCGGCCGGGGCTGTGCCGATGTGGTGGTCCTGACGCTCGGCACCGGGATCAGCGGAACATTGTCGGTGGCCGGTCGTCTGGTGCGCGGCGGCACCGGTCAGGCCGGGGAGTACGGACACATCCCGGTACGCCGGCGAGCGGGGCGGCCGTGTCCGTGCGGAAATACCGGATGTGTGGAGACGGTGGCCTCGGGACCGGCGATCGCGCGCGCCTACGCCGAGCGGACCGGGCGTGAAACGGGCAGTACCGCAGATGTTTTCGCGCGCCTGCCGGATGATCCGGACGCGCGGGCGGTGATCGATGACGCCGTCGACGCGCTCGCCGAAGGTCTGACCGGCATCGTGACGGCGAGTTGCCCGGAGCTGATCGTGCTGGCCGGCGGCCTGGCCGGCGCCGGTGCCGTACTGGCGGATGGGCTGCGCGAACGGCTCTCCGAATTGCTGCGGGTGGTGCCGGCGCCGCGAGTGGTCCCCGGGAAGTTCGGTGCGCGTGCGGGATTGGTGGGCGCGGCCGGATTCGCGCGCGCGGGAGTGATCGAATGACGGCCGCCGAGGCATTCGCACTGCGTGGCCGGGTGGTCACCTCGACCGAGATCGTCGAGGACGCCGTGATCGAGGTGGCCGGTGATCGCATCCGCGCGGTGCGGCCGTTCGCGCAGTGGCGGCCGCCGCATGCCGGGGCCGCACCGCCGCCACATCGCGGAACCGTGCTGCCCGGCCTCGTCGACATCCATAATCACGGCGGATTCGGCCACCGATTCGACGACACCGATCCCGAATCGATCCGCGCGGCGGCACGGCAGCATCATCGGCACGGCTCCACCACACTGCTGGGCAGTATCGTCACCGCCGAGCCCGACGTCATGGTCGCGCAGACCGCCGCGCTGCGGCAGGCGGTCGCCACCGGGGACCTCGCGGGTATTCACATCGAGGGTCCATTTCTGTCCGAGAAGCGCTGCGGTGCACAGGATCCGCGATATCTGATCGATCCCGATCCCGCGTTGACGCATCGCTTGCTGGCCGCCGCGGACGGGCATCTTCGCGTCATGACATTGGCTCCGGAACGGCCCGGATTCGCCGCTGTCGCACAGATACTCGCCGAATCCGGTGTGGTCGTGGCACTGGGGCACAGCGACGCGGGGTACGAGCGGTTTCGCGATGCGCTGGCACCCGCGGGAGCCGCGGGTCTGGTCACCCATCTCGCCAATTGCCTGCCGCCGCTGCATCATCGCGATCCGGGGCCGATGGCGGCGGCGCTGGCGGCCGCGGCGGCGGGCGAGATCACGGTCGAGCTCATCGGCGACGGGGTGCACATCGAATCCGGTTTCGGTGCGATGGTTTTCGCGACGGCGCGCCATCGTGTGGCTCTGATCACCGATGCGATGCAGGCAGCGGGGTTGCCGGACGGCGAATATCGGCTGGGACCGCAGACCGTCCGGGTCTGCGGCGGTGTCGCCCGGGTTCCCACCGGCGCGCTGGCCGGGGGAACGGCCACCCTGCTGCGGTGCCTGCGCTGGGCAGTGTCCGACTGTGGCATCGGACTCGTCGATGCCGTACGGGCCGCCGCCACCACCCCCGCCGCGGTGATCGGAGCGACCGATGTCGGTGACCTTCGCGCGGGAATGCGCGCCGATGCCGTCGTGGTGAATTCCGATCTCGAGTTGCGCGCGGTGCTGCGACATGGACAGTGGGTGAGGTGATCCTCACCGTGACGCTCGACCCGGCCTACGACATGACCTATCGCGTCCAGAATTTCGAACCCGGCCGGGCACATCGCGTCACCGCGGTGGAACAGCGGGTCGGCGGCGCCGGTATCAATGTGGCGAGGGTGCTCAACCAGATCGGGAAGTACGCCCGGGCAACGGGTTTCGCCGACCATTCGTTTTCCGCGATCGCCGAGCGGGAACTGCCGGTGGACTTCGTGCACGCGTTGCCGTGGGTGCGGCGCACCGTGGTGATCAACGAATGCCGCGACGGCAGCGCGACCTCGCTGTGGGAGCCCGGCCCCAGCGTCACCACCCTCGACGCGGTGGATCAGCTGCTGGTCCGGGTCGGTGGGCTGATCGGCGAAACCAGTGGGCTGGTGATCTCGGGACCATTGCCGGGCGGGGTGCGCGATTCGGTTCCCGCGGAACTGGCCCGCCTGGCCCTGGACGCGGGCTTGCCGGTGGTCTGTGATGTCGCGGGCCCGGCATTGACGGCGGTGGCGGCGGTTCCCGGCATCGTGCTGATGCCCAGCTTGCGTGAACTCGAATGTCTGGCCGGATCGCGGCCGGAGACGACCGGAGAGGTGGCCGATGTGGCCCGGGTGCTGGTCGACGGGGGAGCGGGTGCGGTGCTGGTGACTCGCGGTGCCGACGGGATCGTCGCGGTCTCTCCCGACGGTGCCTGGTCGGCGTCGCTGCCGGAGCCGATGGTGGGCAATCCGACCGGGGCCGGTGATGCCGCGGCCGCCGCCGTGATCGCCGCCCTGTCGGCCGGCGCCGCCCCGGACTGGCCGGAGATTCTCACCGATGCGGTGGCGACCGCGGCCGCCGCCGTGGTCATGGCGGTTGCCGGGGAGATCGATCCGACGCTGCGGCGGCGGCTGGTCCCGGATGTGGTGATCGAGAAATTGCCGCTCGAACAGGGCGCCGAACAGGCCGGTCGGTCCTGACTTTTCCGGCACGCCGCATCCGCGCGGCGGTGCCGGCCCCCTGACGCGGTACATTTCGCACGCAGGCTTCTCGTTGTCGTCCGCGCCGCGGATGGTCATCGGCGCTCCGGTCTCCGGAAGAGGTGAGCTGATGCCCGACCGCGAATCCCTGCCCGATGCCGATTCCGATTCCGGCCCCGATTCCGATACCGCGCCCGCACCGGACGACTACCAGTCGTACCGGATGCCGTTCGGCGAGCCGATGTCCGAGCACACATCCGTGCCCGATGATCCCGATCCCGATTCCGGGCCCGATCCGGATCCCGCCGCCGATGCCGAGGCGGTCCCGGATACCGGCAAGGCGTATCGGATGCCGTTCCCGGTGCGCGCGGCGCAGGTGCTCGCGGTGGGCCTGGCGGTGATCGGCCTCGGCTGCGTGATCGGGGCGGGCTGGCTGTCGGGTTCACACGCGGCGCTGGTCACCGGATCGTCGTTCGTGGCGAGCTGGCTGCTGGGCCTGGTCGCGCTGACCTTCGGAGCGGAAGGCGGCGGTATCCGGGTCGCCGCGGTGCTGCTGGCGATACTCAACGGGTTGTGGACGGTGCCGTCGATCATCGTCGGACGCCCGCCGGGCTGGCTGGGACCCGCGGTGTCGATTCTGGTGATCGGCTTGCTGCTGCGGCGTTCGGCGCACGACTGGTTCGAGCCCTGAGTACTCAGGACACCGCGGCCCTGGGCTGGGGATAGCGCTGCGAGCCCGCCGTGCGGACCGCGAGCAGTTCGGCGGCGACGGACACCGCGTTCTCCATCGGGGTGCGGGCGCCGATATCGAATCCGGCAGGAGCGTGCAGGCGGGCCAGTGTTCCCGCGTCGAAGCCACCGGCCTGCAATGCCTCCAGGCGATGGCCGTTGGCGGAATGCGAGCCGAGCGCACCCAGATAACCCAGTGCGGGCAGTCGCAGGGCCACCGTCAGCAGCGGGATCTCGAATTTCGGATCCTGGGTCGCGGCGACGATCGCGGTGGTGCCGTCGATGGCCCCCGCCGCGGCCTGCGTGTTGAGGTAGCGATGCGGCCAGTCCACGACGACCTCGGCACCGGGAAACGCCGCCGACGCCGCGAAGGCCTCCCGCGGATCGCAGATGGTCACCCGATAGCCGAGCAGCCGCCCCTGGGTGGTCAGTGCCGCGGCGAAACTGTTGGCGCCGAAGATGATCAGACGTGGCGGTGCTGTGTGCGAGCAGACGAACACATCCGATTCCGGTAGTGAGACCAGCTCGGTGTTGTGCCGCCGATCGGTCACCAGATGCTGGCCGATCACCTCCGGATCGTTGTGCCACACCACCGTGAACACCGTGACCGGCCGATGCCGTGCGATCTCCGAGGCCACCGCCGCGAATTCCGGAAAGTGGTCGCGGGAGAACGGTTCCACGAACACATCGATGGTGCCGCAGTCGGATCCCACGTCGAATCCCGAGGTGGGATCGAAGCGTTGCAGCTCCCGCCGGCCGGTGCGCGCGGCGTCCACCGCGGCGTCGTAGACCGCCGCTTCGTAGCAGCCGTCGGAGATCGAACCGTGCACACCGCCGTCGGGGTCGATCAGCATCGCCGAACCCACCGGTAACCGGGAGTCTCCGAACGTGCGGACCAGAGTTGCCAGGGCGCCCGTACGGCCGCTGTGCCAGACCTGCATCAGGTCTTCGACAATGTCACGCATCACATGCTCCCGATCAGCGTGCACGAATGGGCGGGCCGTCGGACGTCACGTCCCGTCGCCAGAATCGTCACACGTGAGGGCCACGATAACCGCTGGAGGGCGCATCGTCGTGTCGGAGCGAAAACTTCGACGAACGGCACCGATCCCGGCCCGTATCCGGCTGTGAGATAGCACAATCGAATAACAGACCGGGAGTTTCGCTCGGGTGGTGTCAGGCGAAGAGGCCGCGAACGAACGGCAACGAATCCACCAGCGAGGCGTTGACGGTGCCGCTGTGATCGGTGGGATAGACCTTGAAGGTCAAAGGCTGCCGGTTGGCGGTCAGCACCCCGGCGTATCGCAGTGTCTCCGGCGTGATCACATCGGTGTCGCGCAGGCCCTGGCCCATGAAGAGCGGCTTGTCGAATCCGGATTCCGGCAGTCCGAGGTAGCCGGCCAGCAAACCGTGCAGATCCGGAACCTGGGACAACGGGCGGGTGAACAGATTGCCGATCACCACATTCGCCGCGTCCAGATCGTCACCGAGCGGCAGCAGGCATTCGTTCCGGGCGCGGTCGAGCCACTGGCGTCCGGAGTCGTTCAGGAACGACTCGACATCGATCTCCGGATGTGCGGTGCGCAAGCCGTTGAGGATGAAGAGCACGTACGCGGTGGTGTGCGGGCTGAGTTTCACCGGGGGCACACCCGGGCCGATCGGCATCAGGATGTCTTCGATGTACGCGGGGACGCCCGTGGCGACCGCGCCGCGGTAATCCAGATCCGATCCGCCGAATTCGGTCGCGTAGCGGGCGGTGGACACGGCCGCGCCGCCACCCTGTGACTGGCCGACCGCGACCCACTTGTGCGACAGCTGCGGATAGTGCCCGACCGCCGCGTGCACGGCGTCGACCACATTGTGTGCCTCCACGACGCCGTCGAGGTAGGGGTGTTCACCGGGAGTGCCGAGTCCGGCGTAGTCGGCGGCCACGATCGCATAGCCCTGTTTCAGCCAGGTGCCGAGATACGCCCAGTCGCGGTCCACATCGGCGGGGCCGGTGACGCTGTAGGCGCAGTCGTCACCGAGACCGACCGTGCCGTGTGCCCAGGCGACGACCGGCCAGCCCCCGGCCGGTGCCGGGCCCGGCGGGAAATAGACCGCGGCGCCGGCCACCGTCGGCTGGTCGCCGACCGTCGTGGTCGAGTAGAGGATCCGCTCGGAACCCACCGAACCCGGCAGGGTCGCCGCGGCGGACAGGGGGGCCGCCGATTGCACGGCCGCCGCGTCGGCGCTCGCGGTCGGTGCGGTGAGCACGCCGGCGGTCGTGGTCAGCATCAGGGCGCAGGCCAGGCCGGCGACAGAGTTCGAGAGTGTCCGCATCGTGTTCCTTTCGAGGCCGATCTCGCGGGCCGGATCGCGCGAGGGCACGGCGAACAGTGTGGCAGTCGGTGGTCGGGTCGCCGCGATGAGGCGAATCGTACGGAGGTCCCGGCTCGCCGGTCGCGGACACGCCTGCGCGCGGGGCGAGTGGTCCGGCGCACATCGAGGGCGACCGCCTCGAGTTGTGAACGTGATCACAGTCGCGAATGCGTGCTCCGGAAACGAGGCAGTGGTAGGGCTCACTGAAACAGTACGGGCGTTACGTAAAACCGCATGTCAGACCTACCCGTCAGTAGAAGAACGGCGCGCAATTAACAGGCAAATTTTGCAGACTTAGCAAACACTCCCGCAAAGCTAGCGGAGATTCACACTTGCAACAGGTAGACGGCAATTTTTAGTTGTGCCATCGTGTGGAAGTACAACCGATGGGCATAGCAACCCTGCAAATTGCCGCTCCAGCAGAGTTCGGACATCGCCCGGCTCGCACCAGCCAGGAGTCGTGAGCGCGCAAGTCCGAGCATGGGGCCCGACCGAACGAAGAAGTGGAGTCATCAGATGTCGAAGACCGGCACCCCGAAGACCGCTGCGGAGATCCAGAAGGACTGGGACACCAACCCCCGCTGGAAGGGCATCACCCGCGAGTACTCGGCCGATCAGGTCGTGAAGCTGCAGGGCAACGTCGTCGAAGAGCACACGCTCGCACGCCGGGGTGCCGAGATCCTCTGGGAGGGTGTCAACACCGAGGGCGACTACATCCACTCGCTCGGCGCTCTGACCGGTAACCAGGCCGTTCAGGCCGTGCGTGCCGGCCTGCGTGCCATCTACCTGTCCGGCTGGCAGGTCGCCGGTGACGCGAACCTGTCCGGGCACACCTACCCCGACCAGTCGCTGTACCCGGCCAACTCGGTGCCGTCGGTCGTGCGCCGCATCAACAACGCGCTGCTGCGCGCCGACGAGATCGCCAAGGTCGAGGGTGACACCTCGGTCGACAACTGGGTCGTGCCGATCGTCGCCGACGGTGAGGCCGGCTTCGGTGGCGCGCTGAACGTCTACGAGCTGCAGAAGGCCATGATCGCCGCGGGTGCCGCCGGTACCCACTGGGAGGACCAGCTGGCCTCGGAGAAGAAGTGCGGCCACCTCGGTGGCAAGGTGCTGATCCCCACCCAGCAGCACATCCGCACCCTGACCTCCGCGCGTCTGGCCGCTGACGTCGCCGACACCCCGACCGTCGTCATCGCCCGCACCGACGCCGAGGCCGCCACCCTGATCACCTCGGACGTCGACGAGCGCGACCGTCCGTTCATCACCGGTGAGCGCACCTCCGAGGGCTTCTACCACGTCAAGAACGGCATCGAGCCCTGCATCGCGCGTGCCAAGGCCTACGCCCCGTACTCCGACCTGATCTGGATGGAGACCGGTATCCCGGACCTCGAGGTCGCGCGGAAGTTCGCCGAGGGCGTCAAGTCCGAGTTCCCGGACCAGCTGCTGGCCTACAACTGCTCGCCGTCGTTCAACTGGAAGGCGCACCTGGACGACGCCACCATCGCGAAGTTCCAGCGCGAGCTGGCCGCGATGGGCTTCAAGTTCCAGTTCATCACCCTGGCGGGCTTCCACTCGCTCAACTACGCGGCCTTCGACCTGGCCTACGGCTACGCCCGCGAGGGCATGACCGCCTTCGTCGACCTGCAGGAGCGCGAGTTCAAGGCCGCCGCCGAGCGTGGCTTCACCGCCGTCAAGCACCAGCGTGAGGTCGGTGCCGGCTACTTCGACACCATCGCCACCACCGTGGACCCCAACACCTCCACCGCGGCGCTGAAGGGCTCCACCGAAGAGGGCCAGTTCCACTGAAATTTGGCCGAGGCTCCGCCTCGGCGGTGTGAGGCCTATTAACCTCCGCGTTCGGCACCCGTCGCTTGCTCCTTCGTCGCGTACGCGACGGGCACCGAACGCGGAGGCGGCCTCACACGATGGCGGCTTGCGAGGGTGTGCGTTTCGCACGGAATCGCTTTTCACCATCACCCGACATGGGCCCTCCTGCAACGAGGACCCGTAGCCCTTCCCGTCGAACAGCCCCGGCGGGGAGGGCTCTTCCCTTAGAACACCGATATTTGACGAAGTGCCCGTCAAAATTCGATACGAGACAACTGATTTCGTAAGAACATGGGTAACTCGTCGGGTACCCCCAGAACCGATTCGGCACCCGACGCAACAACGGATGCACGACCCACCGCGGCACTTAGCCGCCCGCAAAATATCCGGAGAGGCGGAACTGTGAAGATTCAGCGCGTTGGGATCATCGGCGCGGGACAGATGGGCGCCGGAATCGCCGAGGTCTGTGCCCGGGCGCATGTCGATGTGCTCGTGTTCGAACAGACCCGGGAACTGGCCGCCGCCGGCCGCGCCCGCATTCTGCGGTCCCTGGATCGCGGTGTGAGCAGTGGCAAGATCACCGAGCGCGAGCGCGAGCAGACCGCGTGGCGACTGCGGTTCACCTCCGATCTCGGTGACTTCGCCGACCGGCAGCTGGTCGTCGAGGCCGTCGTCGAGAACGAGGACGTCAAGACCGCCATCTTCAGCGAGCTCGACAAGGTCGTCACCGACCCGGACGCCGTACTGGCCTCCAACACCTCCTCGATTCCGATCATGAAGATCGCCGTGGCCACCAACAACCCCGAGCGGGTCGTGGGCATGCACTTCTTCAACCCGGTTCCGGTGCTGCCGCTGGTCGAACTGGTCACCACGCTCAAGACCAGTGAAGCCGTGTCCGCGCGGGCCGAAGCCTTCGCCGGTGAGGTCCTCGGCAAGCAGGTCGTGCGCTCCGCCGACCGCTCCGGTTTCGTGGTCAACGCACTGCTCGTGCCGTACCTGCTCTCGGCGATCCGCATGGTGGAATCCGGTTTCGCCACAAAGGAAGACGTCGACAAGGCCATGGTGCTCGGCTGCGCGCACCCGATGGGACCCCTGGCCCTGACCGACCTCGTGGGGCTGGACACGGTCAAGTCCATCGCCGACTCGATGTACACCGAGTTCAAGGAGCCGCTCTACTCGGCGCCGCCGCTGCTGATGCGCATGGTCGAGGCGGGGTTGCTGGGCAAGAAGTCGGGCGCCGGCTTCTACCAGTACAACAACCGGTAGTCGGCGGGCGAGCAGGGTGGCTTGCTCTCCGGCGGGACCTCTGGGTCCGGCGACTGTGCCACCCGACGCGCCCGGCCCGCACGGAACGCCGTACCCGCAAACCCACCCGCACGGCACCCCCCCCGCAATGGTGACCCTGCCCGCCTGACACAACCCGGCACGCATGAAGCGTTCCCGGGACAGACACACCCGGGAGGGTTGGCGGCCGTCTCGCCGTTCGGGTGCCGCTGCGCAAGCGACGAAGG
>NZ_JBFAUW010000028.1:0-38227 GCF_040679495.1 Nocardia sp. NPDC052254
GTTGTGGTGGGGTATGTAGCCGTGGTTGTTGCCGAGGGCCCACAGGGTTCGGGCGGCGTGGGTGATGCACCCGATCGACCGCAGGGTGGCGATGTCAGCATCGAGCAGCGCGCGCACGTCGGTGCGTCGGGTGAACTCGCCGGCGAGCCTGCGGGCATGGTCCGCGTCGGTCGCCGAGACGATGTCCGAGTACAGCCGCCCGAGCCGGCGGCCTGCCGCGCCGACCGCAGTGAACACGCCACTGATCCGGTCGAATACGGCGACCATCGACCTCATGTGGCCGACACCCGAATCGAGATCACCGACGGTGAACGAGTGGGTGGCCGCGGTCATCAGATCGGACAGATACCCGGCGGTGGCATCGGCGAAGTCGGGGACGGACCCGTTCCGGCCGGTGTGGGCGAACATCTTCGCGCGATAGGGCAGGCGGGCGATGGCCTCGGCGGTGTCACCGGAACCGGCCGCATCGTCCGGCAGAGCCTCGACCAGGATCCGGCCGGACAGATCGACGCGCACCTGCCGGGCGAACATCGGAATCCCCAGCTGTTCGATCCGGTCACGGATGTCGTCGGGTAGCCGCACGGGTTGTCCGGTGCGCGTGAACAATTCGACGCGCCGCTGATCCGAGAAGCGAATCCAGTTGTCGAATCGCCGGCCACCGGGAGCACCGGCCACGACGCCGATGGCGAGGTTTTCGGCGTCGCGTCGGACGTTCGCGATCTCGGTATCAATCCGGTCGAGGGCGGCGCGGACGTCCTCGACCTCGGATCCGAGCCGCTCCGGATTCTCCGGACGCGACGGCAGCCGGTCCAGTTGTGCCGCTCGCTCGCGGGCCAGTTCGCCCAGGCGCTGAATCCGCTGTGCGAGTTCGCCGGTCGGCACGTGTGCGAATTCCGCGAATCCCGGACCCTGCAGCCGCGCCGCGGAGGTGTCGGTGGCATCCGGGTCGAGACCGAGCAGCAGGCCCTGCTGGCGATCCACCAGGCGAGCCAACTCGTCCAGCGCGAAGTTCGCGTCGTCGTCGGCGACCCGTATCGAGCGTGGTGTCGCACGCCGGGTCCGGTAGTCCTGCTGTTCGTCCACCGGCAGTCCGCGCCACCACCGCACCAGCGCCGCGGTATGGCCGTCGGCGCGGATCGCGACGCGTGCCGCGGCCGGTTCCGGGAGTGCGCCGCGATCGGCGGCACGATACCGGGCGACGGCATTGCGGCGAGCGCTGTCGCGCCACACCTGCACCGGTGTCATTCCGCGTCGCAAGGCCTGCAGAGCATAGGCGGGATGACCCAGGTGATCTGGTGCGGCGGTGCCGACCGCGAGGTTCGCCTCGGCCAGTGCCTCCGCGGGGAGCAGGACCGGCTGGTCGCCGAGGGCCGTTATACGGCCGTCGGGTCCGTCTCCGATCAGGTTCTGATACTCCCGATCCCGGAGGATCGCATCCAGCTGACCCTCGCCGAGTTTGCCCGCCCAGGCTTCGAACAAGCTCTGCAGACTGTACTTCTCGTCGCCGTGGCGCTCATCCAACTCGGTCAGATCGACGGCGAAGCCGGGCTTGTCCTTCGGTTGCGTCAGCCAGTGCTGGAAGGCGGCGTAGGTGGCATCGCCCAATCCAGTTCCCTTGCGCGAAAACCCGTATGCTGGAAGCTGATTCAGCCATTCGGTGAATGAGGTGTCCGCGGGCAGCCACGGGAATTCGCCCAGGATTTCGGTATCGGAGTCGCGCCAGTCACCGAAGCCGGAATTCGCGCGCGTTCCCGCCGGGTCCTTCAACATCTCGAAGAAGTCGACGAGGGCTCCGAATACCCTGGCCTCCAGCGAATCCAGCTTGTCCGGGTAGCTTCTCGAAGCCGCCTTCCGGTCGTGCGTGTGTACCAGCTCGTGACGGATCGTCCGGTAGACATCCTCGGCGCCGAGTCCGCCCAGGCGGCTGTCGCTGAGGAACAGGCAGTCGGGCGGTTCGTCGGAGCCGAGCCGCACAACGGTAGCGGTGATGGATCCTCGCAGGGGAACGACGGCGATGATGTCGGGTCCGATATCCGGGCGGTTCGGCAACGCCTCGATGATCGCCTTCCGTTCGGCCAGTGAGGATTCGGCGGTGATCCCGTATTCGTAGAGGTGCAGGATGTCGTCGTAGTCGTCGACGATCGCGTTGCGCACCGCCCGCGCTGTCGCGACCGAGATACCCGGTTTGTCGAGGCCGAGCACTTCGATTCCGTAGGTGTCGTGGATCTGGGCGGCTATCGACTCATTGGTGTCGCCGGTGGCGGCCGGGTCGAACGAGGTCTCCGGCGTGCCGTCGGCTTCCCGTTCGGCCTGTGACCGCAACCGGCGCCGTAGCCGTTTGCCGATCGGACGCGGTGGTTGCGGACGCTCGGCCCGCTCGGCGAGATCAGCGCGCCCCAGCACGACCGCTCCCACATTCCGCTGCCCGCGCCCGAGTATCCGCTCGGCCTCGTTCTCCCACATGAAATAGGACGCGTGCGGTCTGAACAGCAGCCGGTCGAGCAACTCCGCCCGGTCCTTCGCGAACCGGCCGCCGGGCACGCCGGTGGTGAGCAGCGTGGCGTCGAAGATGGCCGCTGCCGGATCGATTCCCAGGCCCGATCGGGCATAACGTCCGCGTCGATCGGGATGGTGCGAGCCCAAGTTGGCGACCATGTCGGTGGGCTCGCTCAGCGCGTACACCGGGACCCCGAATGCCTTGGCGTGCTTCATGCGGCGGCCGGTCCCCGGGGACCCGATGAGCACCACCGCATCGACCATGCCCGCCAGCCGCTTGTTCAGCCCCGCGTAGCACAGGGTGGTCGAACCGTAGCTGTGCCCGAGAGCGGTGACGTGCTGTGGCATCGGTGACCCGCCGGGTCTTCCGGCGTAGAACTCCCGGGTGGCGTGCAGGGCGGCAACATCGCGTGCCACGATTTCGCCACCCCGTTCGGCCATCTGAGGTGAGGCGACGGCGATATCGGTCGGACACTCGTAACCGATATCGATGATCGAGGCCACCGTGGCGTCCTCGGCCTGCGCGACGGCGGACTCGTAGATCCACCGCGAATATTGCGAACGCGTCCTCAACGTTCGCACCGTCGAGTCCAAGCCGTTCGTCAGCCGGGCGATGAACGCGGCGTGGCCCGCCCGGCCGATGGAGGCGATGACACGGCCCGTGACGGCATCGAACGCATGCAACTCGACCGGTGGCTCGCCCGGCAGCCGTGCGGCGTCGTCCTCGATTTCCGCCAGCTGCCGCCGGGCGGTGAGCAGAGTTTTGAGCCGATCGGCCTCCGCCTCGGTGAGCGTCGTCTTCGGCATGGAGGCCTGCAGGCCGGCGCTTGCACGCCGGAATTGCTCGCGCAGCCAGGCGATTCCAGTGGTGTCCGCGGCGTTCACGTAGCGGACGACCTCGGGCCGCCGCCGCACGAACTCCCGGATGTCGCGCGCGATCGACTGCCTGTTCGCCTTGTCGCGCACCTCGAAGGGGACGCCGTCGGCATTGCCGATCAGGTGCGGATGGACTCGGAGCAGGGCGTACTGCTGGTCGGAGAGGCCGAGTTCGGCCTGAACGGGCGGGAGCCCTTCCCGGTCCGGGAGGCCGGTGCTCATCGACTCCCACCACTGGGCGACCGCGCGGGTGTGCGCGCGGGAGGCCGCGACGACATCCCCGGTGGCGGCCCGTTGCACCAGCGAGTGTTCGTCGGCGTCCGGCCCGAAGTGGTGTCGGAGGCCGGTCAGTGCCTGCCGGGTGAGACGTCGCTGCTCGGCGGTCGGATCGGTGTCGACCGGCAGCGGATCAGGGAGCCGCCGGGCGGCTTGGTTCTTGGCTCCACGTGCTGCGCCGTGCTCGCCGAACATCTGGAAAGTACCGGCGGCGGAGACGAATTCGCGCGCGCCGATCTGGGGGAGTTCGTCGAAGGGGTTACTCCCGACACCACCGGCCACTCTGGCGGTGGGCCTGCTCCTTTCCAGTTGAGCAGGTGGTCCGGTGAGTTCTTTTTCGGCGAAGGTGGGGTCGACCTGGGATCGGTTGCGTGGGGTGCGTGCGCGGAGGGTGCCGCCGGGGGCCTTTTCGAGGTAGGCGACATAGGTGTGTTCGGGATCGGTGTAGGCGGGTTTCCAATCGACGTAGGGCCGTACACGGTAGTGGTCTCCGTCGACGAGCTGGTCGAAGACGTGGAATGTGATTCGGCCGGTGCCGATTTCGATATTCTTGGCGACGAGGTAGGCGTGTGCTTCGTCGCCGCGACCGACGACGATGGCCACCGAGTCCAGTTCGGGGTCGTCGCGCAGGGTGCCGACCGCGGCTTTCATCGGATCGAGTGATTCTTCGGCGGGGGTGCGCGGGATCTGCACCAATCCACCGGCGAGGGCTTGTTCGAGGTGGGTCGCGAAGTTCTGTCCGGGTGCTGGGTCCTGGCCTGCGGTCAGGCCGAGCTGGCGGAGGATGCGGACGAGCCAGGGCAGGCATGTGGCGATCTCCGCGGGGAGCCCGCGGGTGCCGGACGGCAGCGGTGTCGAGTCCAGGATGCCCGCCCGCAGGGCTGCGACGATTGCCTGGGTGGTGCTCTCGGCGCCGATCACCTTCCTGGCACGGCGCAGTCGATATTCGATCGCGTGTTCCGGCCGGCCCAGGTTCTGTGCGATCGTCGCGCTGGTCCCGCCCGTGGCGACTGCCCGGAGAATGTCGACGTCTTCGGGTGTCAGTGCCGGTGTGCCGGTGATTGTCGTGCCGGGGACCTCGGCCGGGTCGAGCAGGCGGCGGCGGATGGCTTCGACGACGGCGTGGGTACGGGTGCGGGCGCCGAGCAACTGGAGGATGGCGCGCACATGCATCCCGACGGTGGCCCGTGAGATGCCGAGCAGTGTGCTGATGTCAGCGTCGGTTTTGCTCTGCGCGACCAGCGCGATCATCTCGAGATGGACACTCGTCCTGTCGGATGATTCGGCCGCTTTGCGCTCATTCCACTCGTCGAGGATCGCCTCCGCGCGCGTATCGAGATGCGGCACCAGCATGGACATGGCTTCGGCGGCGGTCTCCGCGCCCACGGCGATTCGCCCCTTGCTGAGGTATTGGCCGACCGCATCGGTGGAGACCTCCATCGTCGCGGCCACCTCGGCGGTCGTCATCCCGCGTGATCGAAGCAGGAAGGCGACACGCCACCGCGGTGGGAAGCTGTCGAGTGGGTCCTCGCTCAGGCGTCCAGCAGGCAGAATGCCGTGTCGAATCCCGGCCGCCACCACGAGCGGCCACTCCGAAGGAACACCCAGGGTCTGGGCCAACGAGTCCCGAATCCTGTAGATCTCGCGCGGGCTCACCCGCATCTCCGCCACGATCGCCTCTTTGCCGAGCCCCTCGGCCAGCAGGTCGAGCAGTTGCTGCTGCTGGTTTCGTGCGAAGGCGGAGGGGATCGGCAGTTCGCGAAGGTCGGCAAGTGCACGCTGCAACATGACCAGCGCTTCCCAGAGCGTGTGATCCCCGGAAATCCGGCCCTCCGCCGACGCGACGGCGTCCCGGATCGCCGCGCGGTGCTCCTCGTCGAGCCGATCGAATGCCCGGGTGTACTCGTCGCTCGTGGCATCGGTCAGTGTCCGGTCGAAAAACTGTGCGTCGCTTCGTGTCCAGGACTCGGCCACGGCAATCGCGCGAACAGCGTGCCGCACATCGGTGGTAGCACGATGGCCGCTCAGAATTCGATCGGTGTGGTGATGCAACCACCCTTCGATGGTGTGGTCGCCGCGGTCGGCGTAGGTATCGATCGCTGCCGTGAGTATCTCATCGGCGATATCGTCGGTAACCCGGCGCTCGCGGGGGAAGTGCCGTCGCAGCCGGTTGTGCAGCTGCTGAGCCTGCCCACTGCGGGCGAGAGCTCGCAGCGCACCGGCGCGGTCGCCGGCCGCGACGAGGTCATCGATGAGATGAGCGGGAACGGGTGGCGCGACATCGAGCGCCTGCACGATTTTCGCCATGGCCGCGGCCTCGTTGTCCACCCCCAGAATGCTGACGACCGCACGGACGACCTCGTCTGTTCTGCCTCGGGTGATGTCGGCCAGCAACGCGGTCTCCGGCCGGGACAATCCCTGGGCCCGCAACAGCATGACTTGCACCTGCTCGACGGTGAACAGTGCGGTGAGGTCGGAAACGCTGTCCTGCGGCGGATCGATGTAACCACCGCGTATCGCCTCGATGACGAGAATATGTGGCTGCGGCGAGGTGCCGAGGGCGTAGGCGACGTTCTTGGTCAGGTCCTCAGGGGCGAGGCGGGACTGTCTGCCCGCCAGTGCTTTCGCGATTTCCCGGACTTTCCTTCCCTCGGAAAGCATGCGCAGAACATCACGTTGGACGGCGTTCAATGCGGCGGGGTTGGCCCTGCGACCGGGCCTGTTCCCGGCGGCGTCGAATGCCGTGCTGTCCGGTGCGACCCGGGGCGCCCGGCCGAGCTGGTCGATGGCACCGATGGTCACCGCGACAACTTGCGAAGCGGAGTCGACGTCCAGTCTTGCGGCGGCCACCGCCTTCTGACTCGTCACGTAGTGGTGTGCGATACCGAGTCGCTCGGCAATCTGAGAGTCGTCCAGTCCGGATGCGGTGAGAGCGATGATTTCGATCTGCCGATCGGAGAGGATCTCTGGAAGGTGCGCTGGACCCAGAACCTTCTCGAACGGCAGTCGGATGCGTTCCTGGCGGACTGCCGCGGCCACGATGGCCTCGTGCCAGCATGGCCAGGGTAGTCCCAGATCCTCTGCCAGCCGCTTCGTGCACTGTGACACCGTGTCCCGCGATAGACCGGTTCGGTGTGCGATGTTGAAGCTGGACCGCCCCTCGGCGAGCAGGCCGAGCAGTTCGGACGAGGCGATCGTAGGTGCGGGCGGGGCGGGCGCCTCGGTGGTGTCGTTCTGTGCGCGCAGGGCTGTCGCGCGCTCCAGAGCCTCGGTGAGATTGTGTGCGAGCGTGACCCCCAGTGCCGTGCTTGCGTCACGATAGGCGCGCAGGACTTCCAGTGGCTGGTCCTCGTGCAAGATGTAGCCCAGGGCCGGAGTCTCCAGCAGTCCCCGGATCTCCTTCAGGATTTCGGTCATGATCTTGTGCGGCGTGAAATCCGGATGGGTGACCGATCGCAACCCGTAGCGGCCGTAGGTGGGCAGCGAAACGGCGGCGTTGACGATGAAGACGTGCTCGACTTGCGGGCATTGCTTCACAATCGTGTTGCGCAACCGCCGGGCGTGCTGCGGTGAGCACACGACGATGACCGATTTGATCTTGCGCCGCCCGAATCTCTTCTCCAAGGCGTCGATCGAGAACACCGCATTCTCCCTGGTGTTCGTCGCCTCGTCCTCCTCGATGATCTGCTCGCGCGGTATATCGAGGCCGTGTTCCTGTGCGATCCGCCGGAATCGCGCGGCCTCGTTGTTGTATCCGGACGTGACAACGGTGACCCTGCTCTTGTCCAAGGTCTGCACGAAATTGGCGAGCACCACCCCGGTGCCGTCGTCCGGATTGCCGAACAGGCACACCGGGATGCTGTCGATCGGCGGTTGGTCCGGCTCGGGGTGGAAGAACTCGATTGCCTCGAGGTGGCGGGGATCGAATGTCCATTTCGGATCCGCTCGGAGGTGATCGAAGACCACGGTCAGGTCGGACACCAGCTTGTCGGTGTCGATTCCCTCGGCTCGCAGGCTTGCCAGCCACATCTCGTACGCGCCGGTCGGATCGGTGACCGCACCGTCGGGGGCGTCGTCACCGGGCCGATAGGGCACCACGGCTCCGCCGTCGCGGTCGAGTCGGGGGGCGTCGCGGGGGGCTTGCTCGACCTCTGTGATCACCTCCTGCTCGAGCTCGGTGGTCGACTTCGATTGCCCGGCAATGGCTTCCGAGCCAACGGGAGCCGCCTTCCTCGGCACCGCAGTCGGCTCGTGGGGTGTGGCGCTCGGCGTGGTGGTGTCGGCCGGCGCGCCGATGAGATGGGCCGCGTGCGCGATGATCAGTGCGGGATCGGCCTCGACCCCCAAGGCGCGAGCCAGATACCGGAGGTCTCCGGTGGTGAGGGCGGCTCCGCCGGCGAGGGCCCTCAACAGGCCGATCATGGTGTCGACCGCGCCGATGGTTCGAACGATCAGTTCGGCATCGGTTCTTGCCCGGACCTTCGAGCGGGCCCTCATGATACGGCTCCGGAGCGTGTCCGGCGTGATGTCGAAGACCGCACCGAGCTCCTCTCGCGACATACCGCGCCCGCGCAGCACCAGCATCTCGACCTGATCAGGTGCGAAAGCGGTGAGGTCGGTGACGACATAGTCGGGTTGGACGAGGGACCGGCGGACCGCCTCACCAACCACTGTGAGCAGGTCCGGTGTGGTCCCCAGGCGGGTCGCCAGATCGGCCACTGCGTTTCGGACGAAGGTCGCCGTGGGCTGTATTTCACCGGCGATGGCCTGATTCAGGTGTTCGATGGTTCGGCTGCTGATACCCGACAGCTCGGTGCCCTGGGCCGGCACCGTGGCGGCAACCGGGAAGAGTTCGTCGTCCAGTGCGCGAGCTGTTTTCGCGGCCGCCTCGTTCAGCGTCGACGAGCGGAGGCGCCGCAGGATTTGCGCGGAGACGGCACGGGCGGTTGCGAGGTCGAGCTCCAGTGTTCTCGCTATCTCAATCGGCCTCCGACCTTGCAGCCGGAGGCCGAGCACACGGATATGCAGCGGGTCGAGTACCTCGGTGAGATCGGTTATCTCATCTGCCGGTGGTTCGATCAGCCCGTGGCGCACGGCGGCGGCGACAACCATCGGCTGCAATGGAGCGACATGCAGTTCTCTTGCGATCGCGCGTACTACTCTCGGCACCCACCGCCGATTCTTGCCATGCGATTCCGCGATCTGTGTGCCGTTGTCACCTTCGGCCAGCCGGCGCAGGAAGTCGTTGCGCTGCTGCGGGTTCAATTCGTCGTCGGCGGAGAAAGCTGGCGGAGTGGGCAGGCTCCGCATTTCGGCAAGGGTGCGGACCAGGGATTCGACCGCGTGACGGAGCACGAGCATGTTCGAATCCGCGGGAGCGGGTAGGGGATTTCCACGTTGTGGGCGGAGCCGATTGATCAAGGCGCGTTGATCGCCCCGGAGTGCCGTCGCGGACAGCGCCTTCTGTAGTTCCGCCGTCGTGGTATCGGCGAGAACCGTGACAGCGGAAGCTGCCGCGCCGGGATCATCGACGGTGTCGATGACGGTTCGGCTCAGCGCGCTGCGGAAGGCAACGGCGTCGAGATGGAGCGGAAGAATGATCTTGGTGGCGTGGTCGAGCCGCTGTTCGAAGGTGCGGGTGTCGTTGTCGTCGAAACCGGTGACGGCGTGGGTGAGAAGTTCGGTGCTGACGTCGGCCACCACGCGGGGCTGGTTCGGGAAAAGCCGGCCCAGCCACGTCGAGAGGTGGCCGCCGTAGTGGCCGCGAAGTGCGTCGACGGCCTGATCGAGGTGGCCGGCGGCGACGAACCCTCCGATGGTGCGGCGGAGGTCACTGTCGGCTCCGGCCGGTGGCGTTGCGCGATTCCCGTTGGGCTGCTTGGGTTCTCCGGTGATTCGGCCTTTGCGCGGAGGTGTGCCGAGCTCACGGCGAGGGGTGTCCTTGTTGATGTCCTCGAGGTCGCCCTTCGCGGTCCTGCGGAGCCGGACGACGTGGAGTTGTTCGATCTTGCCGAAAGCATGTGTGAATTCGTCGGCGTCGATCACCCGGGGGATGCGGAGAGGTTTCTCGCCGCCGGTGTCGGGTTTCCTGTGCTTGATAGGTTTCCTGTGCTTGATATTGGTATCGAAGACGAGGGCTTTGCCGGGGCCGGTATTGATGATGGTGAAGATGTGCATGGTCTCGCCGTCGTCGACGAGGGCGAGCAGGGTGTCGACGCCGGTTGTCTTCTTGTTCTTGACTTCGTCGACCAGGGGGCCGAACAGTCCCGGTGTTTCGGTGGGGTGTTCGTTGTCGGGTGGATGGGGTGGTGGTGTGTGCGGGTCATATTCGGCCAGTGCGGCTTTCACATTCGCGACGAGGGTCTTGTAGTTCCGTTTCGTGCCGCTGGGTGCGGTGGCGTCGTCCTTGCCGAGGGCGTGCAGGAGTCGGCAGGTGCGGTCGAGGCAGTCGTCCAGCAGCGCTTCCCGCGACCGCTGACGGTTGCGCCGAAGTTGACCCGCCACCGCGATACCCGCGGCGCCGACCAGCAGACCGGCGGTCGCCGAATTGGCGGCTTGGGTGCCCAGCGCCGCGATGGCAGTGCCGCCGAGTGCGAATCCGGCGGCATTGGCGATGTTCGCCGGTGTTTGGAAGACCACTGACGTGCGGGCCCGCAGACCATTGGGGATGGTCCCGTTCATGTAGTTCATGACGTTGACGCCCGCGGCGCCTTCCGCGCCCCACATCATCGACAGGGCGAGAGTCAGGCCCGCGGCGTTGTCGAATCCGGCCTGCATCGTCGCCGCGGCCCCCAGCATGACGGTGCGGGTGAGGGTCCACTCGTCGACGGTCTCGGGTCCGCGCCACCGCCCGAGCCGAAATGGCTGGGCCGCCTGATTCTTCAGCCTCCGCTCGCCGACCTTCGTACCCGCCCAATAGCTGAGCGGGGCGGTGGCGAGCAGTGCGGTGTTCTGCCAGAAGCCGTGCTCGAGGAGCGCCATGGGAATGAGGACACCCTGTACTCCGAACAGGAAGTTCCATGCCCCGTGGGAAGGCATGTGCCGCAGGAGGACCGGATCGTTCCGGACGAACCGCACCCCTTCTCCCAATCCCTCGAGCAGGCCGGACTTTTTCTCAGGGGTAGGCAGGACGTCCCGGAATTTGTGGTTGGTCGCCAGATCCCCGATGGACGACAGTGCGTCGAGAGCGAACACGATCGGGGCGCCCAGCGACACCAGTGTGGGAGTGACCGTACTGCTCACCAGGTCCGGCACCCTGCTCAGGCGCTGGTTGAGTGTGGTGTGCGCGACGACCCGATCGTCGCCGGCCAGCTCGAGCTGCATCTTCCGCGCCACTCCGGTATATGCCTGGAAGGCACCGGCTTTCAGAACGACGGCACCGACCACCACTTCGGTCAGATGTGGCAGATTGGCGGCGATCCAGACGCCCGCGGTGCCGACTCCGATCAGGTTCAGCATCTGGCCGGCCCGCATCGTCATCAGCGGCGGTTGCGTATCCGCCATGACGCCGGCACCCAGCCGCCAGCCGATCGAGGAGAGCTTGGCCAACCCCAGCAAGGCAGCCGCCCCGGGACCCGCCCTGTCGACCAGAATGATCCCCGCGCCGATGTCGGTGAGGTCGTCACCGATCTCACTGAAGAGCTTGTTGGTCGTCATCATGCGGTAGAGCGAGTCCTTGCGCAGCAACCGCCATCCGGAGTTGGCGTCGGTCAGTTCCAGACGCGGCGGAGCGGTCGGCGCTCCGGTCTCGGAATTCTGCGCGGGCGGCGCGATCGGCCGGTGCGCCGGCATCCCGAACAGCCGGCGCAGTCTGTTGCGGGCACCGTCGCCGGGGCGGGCCGGCGGGCGCACTCCGGCGGGGTCGTCGGGTGGACCGGTGACCTTCCGTTGCTTGTGTAGTGGATCGAGTACCGATGCCGATGGTGCGTTGCGGGCGACGAGCCCGTTTTCGGTCGCCTTGTATTCGATGGTGTAGGCGTAGTCGACTACCTCGTAGGTGGGTTCCCAGGCTTTGGCGGTGTCGTTTCGTTCGGTCTGTGCGGGCCGGATGCCGTAGCCGCCTTCGATGAGGTTGTCGGCGACGTAGATCCGGTTCCCGATCCTGGTGGCGGCGAAGATGTGGGCAGCGGCCTGCCGGCCGATGTCCTCCTTCGCGTTCTGGCCGACGACCATGACCACGGTGTCGAGGCCGGGGTGGGAGTCGAGCCGTTCGACCGCCCATCGCGCCGGGTTGTCCTGCTCGGAGAAGGTCACAGGCTTCAGGTGGTTGCCGAGATTCTGCTCGACGTCTTCGAGCAGAGTGCCTTCGGTGTCGGGGCGGGTTTTGGCCTTGTCGACGCCGATGGCGTGCAGGAATCCGGAGATCCAGGGCAGGCATTCGACGACCGCGGCGGGAAGCGTGTCCGCGGCGGAGGGCGGCTGGACAGCGATGATCCCGCGGCGCATTGCCACGATGACCGCGGCGAGTCGGTTCGTGACTCCGAGCCGTTCCAGGAGATCGCCGACAACCCGGTTCGTCTCCGTCACGGATTGTCCGAGCTCATCGCTGATGCGCTGGGTGCCGGCGCCGTCCGCGATCAGGTGAAGGATCTGCTTGTCCCGCCGGGACAGTGGTTCGACGCTCGCGACGACGATACCGTTCGCGGTCAGGTAGTCGGTCGGATCCGGAAGCTCGGCGAGGGAGAGTATTCCCTTTTTCAGAGCGATGACGACGGCGTGCGTCTCGTTCTCGGCGCCGAGTTCCGCGCACAGTTCGCCGAATGTCAGTTCGTTGTGGCCGATCGGCATCGCGGCGTCGCGATCGTAATCGAAACTTTGTCCACCCGAGGCAAAACCGCGCGCCATGGCGAGCAGGACCGGGCGGAGGAGCTGCGGTTCGAAGTTCCGTCGCATGGCGGCCATTGCCGCCGCACCCTCGTGTGGGCGAGCGATCCCGACCTTGTCCTGCGCGCGGCGCATGTGGGTGCGCACGGTGCTCGGCGAGATACCGAGTCGCCGTCCAATTTCGGCGATCCCCAGGCCGTCGGCCCGCAGTTGGTGAACGGCCGCTTCGCGCTCGGACAGTTCGTGGGAACCGCCGCCCGCTACCACCCAGTCCGCGCTGTTGAGGTCGAGAATTCCTTCGCGCACCGCGACCGCCACCATCGCGGCGCGGTCCCGGATGCCGAACTGTTCGCCGATGGCGTCGAGCGCGTTCTTCACCTGGGACTCCGACAAGCCCACGATTGTCGCTATCGCCTCGTCGGTGTGCCCGCGGGCGACGAGTCCGAGTAGTTCGGTGGCTTCCGGTTCGAGCCGCGGGGCCGCGATCGCCTCGGCGATCGGTAGTTCGGTGACGTCCAGGTCGCCGCGGCGGATCGCCTCCGCAACCGAGGCCGGCCGATTGACGGTGCCCAGCATGACCGCGATCTGCCGGGTGAGCGTGGTCGCTTTCCGCTTCTGCCACCGCAGCCGTGGCAGTTCGGCGATCTGGAAGGGCAGGAGTCCCTGAGCTGTTCCGAACAGGACCGTGAGCTGGTCCCCGGACAGCTCGATCGGTGCGTCCGGCAACTGGTGTTGTGCCGCAACGTGTCCGGCCAGCCGCCGCAGTGCCCCGGCGGTGATGGTGTCGATGGCGGCGGGAGTGAGTGGCCGAGCCGAGCGCAGTCGATCATTGATCGCGCCCGCGAGGGCTGTGGCCGGGACACCGTCGGCGAATCGGAGAGTGAGGGCCATCCGCTGGACAGGGGTGAGCGCGGTGAGCTGCCGGTCGAGGTCCGCTGGCGACATCGCGGCCAGCGCCGCGGCGACCGGGTCGTTCGCGGGGGCTCCGGTGATCGCTCGGTAGGCGTCGGCGATCGCGGTGGGCGGAGATTGCGCCGGGGCATCGTCGGCGCGACCGGTCGTATCACCGACCACGTCTTGCGGTTCCGGGTCGAATTCGAGCCAGGTCACGGCTCCATCTGCCCGTTGCCGCACGCCGCTGCGGGAGACCACCGCGCGCACTTCCGGCGGGATCTCACCGGCGGGCCCGGTTTCTTCGATCTCCACGCGCAGTGTGCCGAATCGATCCGCGGCCCGCACCGCCAGCCGCACCGGGGTACCGGTGCGCCGCAGTGCGTCGGCGGTCAGTGCCGCTGTGGCTTCCCACATCGCGTCGACCGCATCGTCTGTGCCCCAGCCGGATTCGCGCAATCGGCGGGACAACCAGTTGGCCGCTGTCGGTGCGCCACGCTCCCGGTCGGCGTCGGTGAGTCCGGGCAGGCCGACCGTCATCTCGGTCTGCCAGTGACCTTCGGCGCCGGCCGCCTTCGGTCCGATCCGCGATCCTTCACCGCCGCGCCGACGCGGGGATCGGCCGGATGCCGGAGGCCGACCGAGTTCCTCGATTTCGGCGTCGGCGAATTCCGGCATCCGGGGGCGCATTCCCTCGAGATGGGTGTTGCCCATCAACATGCACACCGCGCGCCCGGCGGCTGTGTGGCTCGAAAACAATTGGGACGCATGGGCTTGGCGTCGCCGATTGACTGCCGCGGCGATGTGCTGGACCTTGCTCACGACCGGGCCGCCGTCGAGCATGCCCACTGTCTCGGCCAGCAGCCAGCCGAGATCGTCCTCCCGGAAGCCGCGCGGGAATCCTTTGTCCGGGTAGTCGCGTGCCATGAGCCGCTGGAACTCGGCATGCGGGTCGGCGATATCGGGCAGGATGTGGCGGTACATCTCGATGGCGTCGCGTAGATGCGCGTCGGTATCCGGCCGGAATCCTTTTTGAGCGCGCAATCCTTGGGGTATGTGTCGCAGGACGTAGTAGAGGAAGACGCTTTCGGCGACGGTGCCGTCGCCGAACAGTTCGGCGAGGGTTTCGTCGCTGCCGACCTCTTCGACGACTCCGTGTGCCTGAGCGGTGACCGTTTCCTCGGCCGATTGGATGTCGATGCCGTATTCGTTCGCGAGATAGGCGAGTACGGCCATCTCTCCGCGTTGACTGGACATCGATTCCGCGATGGACGCGCCGAAGGGGGCGATGCGGCCTTCGGTGAGAATGATCCGCGGCTGCTCGTCGGTGCGGGTGATCCACGCGAGCAGGGCGGCGATGAGGGCCTTCGACTGCGGTAGTTCCGGATCGGTGTAATGCTCGGTCGCCACGAAGAGGCTGTCGCCGGACCGCAGGGCCCGATGCGGAGTGGTGGGTATCGCGGTGCCCGCGCCGGGTTCGCGGGCTGCCGCGTTCCCGTTGGCACGCGCGCTTCTCCCGAGCCGGGGGTCATCGGCGAAGAAGGTCCAGGGGTTGTCGAGATGGCCGGGCACGCCCGGTGTCCGGCCGTCGAGCACACGCTCGGGCAGGTCCAGTGCGTCGATCCGGGACGACACCTTCGGATACCTCGGGGCCGTGGGCGCGGATCGGGCGGGCGGCTGATTGCCGGTCGGCTCGTCGGCCGCTGTACCCGGTGACAACTTCCGATAGATATTCGCGAAGGCCGCCCCGACTTCGCTCAGGATCGTCCGCAGCTCCGCCCGTCCCTGGGTGCGGAGGTAGTTGCTGATGACGGTGTCGAGCATGTATTCGTCGACGCGTTGGCAGGCGATCTTGCTGTACAGCAGCCGCGTCAGGTATCGCGTGTACAGGTATTGCGGCGATTGCGGCACCAGCGAGCGGCAGTGCGGGAAGTGCAACGCCGACCAGATGTCATCGGCGGTGAGTGTGCCGAGCTGCCGCGCCTCCTCCGCGGACAGCACGGTTTCGGTCAGCTGGTGGTCGGCTTCGGGGAGCAACCGCCCGTTGAGGAACGACATGTCTCCTCGTGCGATCGCGACGATCTGGGGTAGCTCGTCGAGGGACAACACGCGAGCGAGGCGCCGGATCAGCGGCGCCTCATTCGTCGTGTGGGCGCCGCTGGGTTCCTCCGGGGTTCCTACCTGCTTCGTCTGGAACTTGACCGCTGTGACCGGATCGCCGCCGGCGGTACGCACCCGCTGTTGCCGGTACAACAGCGAGCCCCAATCGGTGCCGGGGCGCAGCAGGCTCTCCGTCTTGAGGGCGACGGTGACCACCGCTGCCAAGCCGAGGTAGATCGGAGTGCGGCGCATGATCCGTCGCAGTTGCCAGATATCGCGTTCGGTCAACTCGCGAGCGCGTGCCATCCGGATCAGCGTCCGGATGTGATGGTTCTCGATATCGGCGCGCCGCGTGGTGAGCCACTGCGCGCCGCTGGGCTCGCCCGGCCGTGCCCGCGGCAGCCGGTCGAGATATTCGAAACCGAAGCGGCGCAGTTCGTCGATGAGTTCGTCGACGGTCCAGTTCTCCGGATCGGTGCGGTGCCGATACGTGGCTCCCGGCACCTTCTTGGGTTCGGCCTGTTCGGGTCGCCGTGTCTCGGCGGAACCCGTTGTGCTGCCGCTCGATTTCCCGTTCGCCCGCGGGGTCTCACCGCGGCGCTGGTCGTCGGTGGAGGACGCCCACGGACTGTTCGGTCGGCCGTCCGGAGTTCCCGATGTCCGGCCGCGCTCGTCCTCGAGCGGATTCCGGTCGTCCGCCGACGTGGCCTGCGCCACTTCCGGATTCCCGGATGCGGAGGGTGAGGTCCACGGTGTGGTGGTCACCGCCGCGGCCGTTGCGGTGCTGCCGGCAGAATTCGCATCGCTGCCCGGTGGTGTCGGCTCAGACCCGGGGACCTGCTGTTTCCACGGGGTGGCCGGGCGGTCGCGGGGGCCGCTGACACCAATACTGTCGATACCGGGATTGACGCGAACCCCCGGCCCGCTCATCGTGCGGACATCGTGGACGTGGCCGGCGGCGTCCACCTCGAGCACGAAGGTGACACCGTCGTGCACGCAGTCCAATAACCAGCGACTGTTCGGCCGGCCGGGATGGACGCGCACGGCGCCCGCCTCGAGCGCTCGCTCACCGGCGCGCGAAATCAATGTCGCGAAGTGGGCGGTATCGGCGCACCACGCGGCCGGAAACAGGGTCACTCCCGGTGCGCGGCTCTGCGGCCCGCGGCTGACCATGAGTCGCCGGAGCTTCTTCCGCGACGATCGAATCATGCTGGGCGGCAACATGTTTCCCGGGTCCACGGACGGATTCCGGATGACCCCGGGGCTGCCCTGGACCGGCCATGCCGTCAGGATCCGGCCATCCTGTGCCACTCGTACGACGACGCGGACCCCATCGCGCACATCCTCGAGCTGCCAGAAATGAGTGTTGTCCTCGGCCCGGCCATCCGGCGATCTCCGCAGTACGGGATCGGTCCAATCGTGTGCGATCGCCTCGGTGACCGCGATGATCTTCTCGTCGCTCCAGTCCGGCGGGAATTCCGTCTTTCCGGGCTTCCCGGTGCCGGACCGATGCCCTCCGCCGGTGGCATCGCCGGCCAAGATGTGTGTGCGCCGCTCGTCATCCAGGACGATCGACTCGCGTGCGGGAGCGGTGACAGTGGTGGCATCCCCCGTGATCTCGCGGGGAGTCGAGGCGCTGTTCGGTGCTTGCCCGTCCGACGGGGTTTCGTCAGCGGGTCGCATGTATGCCGTACCCGTGGCGCGCGGGCGTCGGGCGTGCGGCGCGGCGTCGAAAGGATTCGACGGTGTGGCGGTCTCGGCGGAAGTCCCGGTGCGGCCGACCGCGGACAGGTGAATGTCGAGGTCGGCGATCGCGGCCGTGAGGTGCTGCGACGAAGATGACCCGGCCGGGGCGGTGATCTGCGCCAGTTCATCTCGAATCTGTTGCAGCAGAGATGGTCTCGTGTTCGAGATGACGCGTGCCTGGGTGGTCTTGTCGCCGTGCAGGAGCTGCTGCGCCGTCGCGGTCTGATCCGTCGACACTTCCCACGCGAGCGCGGTGAGTCGCGCTATCTCGGCGTCGAGTCGATGGAACGGGAGCGCGCGTCCCGTATTCCGGACCCGCTCCCGCTCGGCCACCAGATCCGTGCGCCAGGCGAGTACGCCGGCGAGAGTGATGCCATCGGTCGAATCCGCGGTCACGCCGCGGCGATGCACCAGCTGGTCGAGCCGGTCGTTGATCCCGAAGATCGCATCCCGGGTGGCGGCGTCGACCGTCGTCTCGCGCCCAGGACTCTCGACGCGCGAGCCGGAGCGCAGCGTGCTGGACCACACGAGGCCCTCGGCATCGACCCGCACACTGCGATACTCGACCTCGATTCCCGACTGCGACAGGGTGTTCAGCGTCTGCCAGGGCAGCAGATGCTCCGGGTCGGCGAACGGCGCCATGATGGTGAGCCGGTTGTCGCGGAGCCTCGCCCAGCGCCCGATGCGAACACCGGGGAACTCGTCGAGCCACCGTTGCGCCGCGTCCGCGGCTGCCTGGATCCGGACCGTGCGTAGCTGTTCGGTGTACATCTCCAGCCGGACCGCCAGTTCGCGGTGGCGGGCCTCGTCGGCGGCCGACATCCGATCCGGATCGATCGGAGCGGGGAACAACCGCCGCAGAGTCCTCGCGGTGCCGGCGATCTCGCGCTGGGTCGCCGTGATCCGGCGCCCCCACTTCGGCATCGGCTTCCACAGCTCCGTCGACATGGGAGTGCGTTCCCACGGCAGGGGCAGGCTGCCGGTGTCCTCGCCCGGTTCTTCGGAGGCCCGCAGCGGATGGGTGCGCTCATCGATGGGCGCGGCCAACCGACGCACCCGATCCTGTAGCTGGGCGATCGAGGTGCGCGTGCGCTCCGGAAGCTGCTCGACCAGTATCCGGCCGGTGGGGTCCACCCGAATTCGGCGGGTGACCGTGGGTATGTCGTTGCGCGCGAGCACCTCTCGCAGCTCATCGGCCACCGGCGCGGGTCGCCCGGCGCCTTCGAACACCTCCACCCGAATCTCGTCGACGAGCACCGCCTGCGGGCCCAGGCGAAGGCCGAGCCGGGCATCGGTGATGTGGTGCACAGCCTGTTCCTCGGCTCGGGAACGGGCGCGGGCGAGTTCGGCATCCACACGCGCACAATCGAGTGCCACCCGGTCGATCTGGTTCAGCAGCGTGGTCAGCCCCGCTCGCACGGCACTGCCGGGCTCGGTGGACGTCAGCGCGCGGATGGCCCGATAGCGCAACTCACCCGGATCCAGATATGCCGTCGCGGCTCCGTCTTCCGCCCACGTCGCGAGATCGAGCAGATCGGCCAAACCCGCGGTGCCGGTCATCGTCGCGCGGACGTCGGCGAGCAATCCCGCTCTCCGGCCGGCGATATCGGAAATTTGCGCGGCCAGCTCCGCCAATTCTCCGGCCGGCGGATGCTGCCATTCGGAAAACCCCTGCAATGGCTCGCCGGCACCGGTGAGGTGGCTGTCGGGACTCGCGCCGTGCATCTCGGCCAGGGCTCGGTTCACCATGCGCGCCAGCTCGTCGAGCAGGACTTGTGGTCGGCCGTCGACCGTGCAGACCAGGTCCGGATTCTCGTCCAGCGCTGTCTGTTTCGCCTCGGTATCCATGCCGCGCCACAGCTGGGCCAGCTGCGCCATGGCGCCGTCGACCGCGATCCCGGCACGGATACCCGTCGCCGCGGGAATCGGTCCCCGGTCCGTCGCCCGGGCTGCTGCCCGTTCGTTTCGCCGCTCGGCCTGCTCCCAGACCTGCGCTACCGGCACGCCCTGGAGCAGAGCTTGCAATGCGTAGGCCGGATGGGTGAAATCGACAGGAGCCTCGTCGTCGAGCCCGTTCTTGAAGCCGGGGCCTACCTTCGGCGCACTGTTTCCGAACGCGTTACTTGCCTCTGCCAGCGCCTCCATGGGATTGAAGACGGCACGGTCGCCCAGTCTGGGTGCGGGGCGGGTCTCCGCTGGATCCGGGGCGACTCGATAACTGGCACCGGCCAGTATCTGCCGCCGGGTCTCCTCGTCGAGCTGGTCCTGCCACGCCTCGAATACCGCTTTCTCGGAGACGATTCCATCGGTGCGCGAAATTCCGGAGTCGGCCAGCCAGGTATCGAAGGTCGCCGGATCCTGTTCGCCGAGCCATCTATTGTAGGCGGCGAACAGGTAATCGCTGTCGTGGAGCGGCTTGTCTTCACGGCTGTAGCCGTCGAGCTGGCCGAGCCAAGCATCGAATGTCGCATCGGCGGACAGAGCTTTCGCCGCTTTGAGACCGGTGAAATGTTCGAAGAGAAATCCGAACGCCCGGGCCTCTATCCAATCGCTGTAGTCGCCCATCCGGTCGAATCGAAGGTCCGATGGGAGTATGCCCATATCCCGCAGCGTCGCGAAATGCTCGTACAAGACCGTGTATGTGTGGCCGTCGAGGGTTGTCCCGAGGTCGCGAGCGGTCTCTGCCAGCAGCGTGTGGAAACTGACTCGCCGGGGAACCGCATCACGCAGGTGGGCGATTTCGTGTCGAACCATGTCGTAGGCGGCATCGCCGGTGGGTGCGTTGAGGTGGCCCTGCTGCTTGTTGTATGCGAGATTCGCCTCGAACTGTTCGGGATTGCCGAGACGCAACTCGTTGACGAAGATGATGTTCGGCTCGGTGCCGAGTAGTGTGCCGGCCCCCGCGGCGGTCCGGTAATCCATCGCTGCGACCACGACAGCATCGATCCGTACGGACGGGCCCTCCGCGAGTTCGTCTTCGATCGCGTTCCGGATCGACCGCGCGGTTTCGACCGTGATGCAGGCCTTGTCGAGCCCGAGGACCTCGATCCCGTGGTCCCGCAGCAGGTCGGCCGCGATGTCCTTCTTGATCCGCCGATCGGTCTTCGAGTCCGTGGTCGCCGGAGCGGACCATCGTGTCGGGGGCGTGGCCTCGGATACGACCGCGCGCGCGAGGGGACCGGACCCATCGCCGGGCTTCGTCGGGCGTACACGCCCTCCTCGATACGGTGCGGAGTCCGGAGCTGAGCTGTCGGCGTCGGAATTCTGCCGCGGTGCTGCGGTGGGATCCGGTGCGATGAGTGCGCCCTCGCCGAGGACAGCGTCGCCCAGGGCGTCGAGCGCGCGGACGGAGATGGCCACGGCTTCGTCCACGCTGCCGGCCCGCAGTGCCAACAGGATCTTCGAAATGTCCAGGGAGACAGACCTGTAGCTGATGTCGAGGACATCCGCGATCTCCTGCGAGTTCGTCCCGTTCGTCTTGTACGCGAGGATCTTCAGCTGCCGGGGGGTCAGAATCGTGGTGAGGTCGGACACCTCGTTCGGGTGTGGGGCGAGATAGCCGCCGCGAACACCCTCTGCGACGATCTGTGCCCGTTTGTTGGGCACTTCCAGCCGACCGGCCAGCAGTTTCGTTCGTTCATAGGTGTGTGTTCGCTCCTCGTCGTACTGCCGGGCGATATCACCGAAGGACTTCGTACCGGCGAGCAGGGTGAGCAGTTCGCTCTCGTCCCCGGTTAGCGGTGTGGTTCCGCGCTGTCCGATGTCGGATTCATCTTGTGCAGTATCGAATTCGTCATCGACGGGGCTGTCGACCGGCTGCTGTTCCGGATCGCCGTCGCGGATCTCGGCGATGGCGCGGCACAGCCCGTCGATGGCGCCGCGCAGAACGGGATTGCCGCGCATGTCGGGCCGGGGCTGCCCCGGGCGTGGCCAGAAGCGGTTGAGCTGTGTGCGCTGCTGGCTGTCGAGTCGTGCGGATGCCAACGCGGCGCTGAGTTCGGATGCGGTGGTGTCGGTGAGGGCGGCCGTCGCCCGAGCCGCGGCGGTGTGTCCGAAAGCGGAATCGGTGGTGGCGAGTCGCAGCAGTCGGCGGCGGAATTGTGCGGCGATTCGATGGGTACGGAGAACCGTCTCCGCAGTCCTGCCGATCAGTTGTTCGAGCGGGTGTTCATCGACGCCGATATCGGTATCGGCGATTGTCGCAGTGAGAATCTCGCCGAGTGCGTCGGTGACCACGCGCGGCTCACCAGGGAATTGAGTGGTGCCGAGCCAATGGCGTAGCCGCCGACCGAGGTCGTGTTCCCGGAGGGCTCGGAGGGCCTGCTCCGGGCGGCCCACGGCCAGATGCCGCCGGATGACGTCGCGAAGCTGGTCCGCCCCGGCATCGTCGAGCTGCGGCTCGATCCCCAAAGCCTCAGCAGCCCTGCGCAATTCCGGCCGCATGGGGTATCCCAGCAGATAGGCCGCCACCAGGATCTGTTGCCCCTCGGCGGTGTATTCCGGGGACCCTCGCCGCAGTGCCCTGCTGACGGAGGCTTGTCCGACACCGGCGACACCGGCGACATCCTTCTGTTTCGGCTTGCCGGTGAATCCCGATTCGATGAGGCTGCGATAGCGCGCGACTACCGGGACCAGCAACGGATGCAGCTCGCTGTCGGCCTCGTTCGGCGCCTCCGGTGCGGTGTCGGGCTCGGCCGCCGTGTTGCCACTCGGCGGTGCGGAATTCGACGGTCGATCGGTGCCGGCGGCGCGGCGCGCTGCGACTCGGTTGCCGGCACCGGATGCGTTGTCGGGCTGTCCGTTCGCGGACAGCTCCGGTTTCGGAGACAGCTGGTCGGCGATATCGGCCAGTGCCGCCTGCAAATCGGTGAGTGCCGGGCCGGCAGGCACGGCCGTCGAGGAGCGCTGTGACTCGAGAGCGGTGGCTGTGGTGACCAGCATGTTCCGAATGTGACCGGCGTGGATGTCGTTCCAGACCCTGGAACCCGAGGGCCCCAGCTGCTCGAGCACCTTCAGCAGATCGTCCCGAGAAGGCTTGTCCTGCCGCTCATCCGATTCGGCGAGCCGGTGCACGTGCAGCATCAGCGCGGCGATGGCGGTGTTCCGGCCTTCCAGTTCACGATCGAAATGCTCGATGTGAGCAGCGGCGGCCGATCGGTCCCGCTCGGTGGCCGGGTCATCATGTTCGGACGCTGTCAGCCGTGCGAATGCCTCGCGCCAGCGATCCCGCGCCGATCGGGCGCGCTCTCGTTCGCCCATCAATTCGGTGAATCGCTGGGCGATCTCGGCGAGAGTCGACGGCTGTTCGGTCTCGTCGCCGATGCCGTATCGCCGCAGGAGCCCATCGAGCTCCGCGGATATGCCCGCGATCAGGTCGACATTCTCGCGGGACAGCGGCTGTACCTCGGTGCGGGGATCGCCCTGTGGTACCACCGCCGGGCGCAGCTCGGTCCGCGTGACTCGGCCCCGGTTGTCCACCGCGATCCGACCGAACTCGATCTCGATACCGGCCAGCGCCAACGCATTCGACAGCTGCGGGGACAGTAGGGTGTCGGCGTCGCCGTACGGTGACAGCACTGTGAGACGGCGGCCGTCGAGCTTGACCCAATGTCCGATCGGCAGTCCCGGCGACTGCGCCAGCAGGCGCCGGGCAGCGTCCGCCGCCGCGTGTATCCGGACAGCGCGCAATGCGGCAGCGTCGTTCTCCAGCGCGGCGAGCAGCCGGGCCTGCAGCGACTGCTGCGCAGCGGTGAGAAGGTTCGCCGGCGGCTCGAACGGGAACATCTCGTCCACGTCGTAGCAGGTGGCGCTCAATTGCCTTATGGCGGTGGTGATCTGCTCTCCCCACAGGCGCAGGGTGAAGACCGTCTCGCTCTTTCCCGCGACCGGCGGTGCGGTCGATGGCGTCGGCGTCCGGCCGGGTTCGTCGGATGCCAGCATCGGCTGGTTCGGCGCATCCGCGACCGCGTCGAGCGCGCGCCACAGCCGCGCCTGCCGACGGTGCGTCGAATCACGCTCCAGCGCAGCAGGTTCAGCTACGAGAACGCGCCCCACCGTATCGACCCGCACCTGCCGGACCGCGACGGTGACCGGCGGCTCGGCCGGAATCTGTGCCAGTAGCCGGGGGAGCTCGCTGCGCTTGCCGGGGGATATGAAAACCTCAACTCGGGTGCCTTCGATGAACCGAGCGTTCGGGCCCAGCGATTGCCCGCCGGTCGCGTCGGCGACGGCCGCGGCCGCCAGAAGTTCGGCCGCGGCGCGTTCGCTCTGCATTCGGGTATCGAGCCGGGTCCAGTGCGGGCGTACGTTGTCCAGCTCGGCCTCGAGCGTGTTCAGGGCGTCGCGGACTGCCGCTGTGTGGCCGGTGGCTCGGGCGGCCGCGATTCGTTCCTCGAGGTCGGCGAGATCCAGATCCGCGGTGGCCGCGCCCCGCTCCGACCAGATGCCGAGCCACAGCGCGGCTGTCAGATCGCTGTCACCGGTGAGCAGATCGCGAATCGGCCGCAATGTCGAGGCGCGTTGTCGAGCAAGGTCGGCGACCTCGTGCAGGGCCTGTGCCAGTTCGCCCGCGGGTGCGACATCCCACTCGGCGAATCCTCGTCGCACCGTGGGCAAGGGACCCTGCGCGGCGACGAGCTGGCGGTCCACCAGCCAGGGGAATTCGTCGTGGTCGGTGCGTTCCTTGCCATCGACACCGGTGACGCTGTTCGCACCGTCCCAGCGGCCGGCGCGGCGCAGTCTCGCCAAATACGTGAACAGTCCCGAAGGGCTGACGCTGGGCTGAAATTCGGTGGCGGCGGGGATGTTGCCACGGGCGTCGGCGAAGTCCAGGCGTGTGCTGCCGGGTGCGCCGGCAACGGCCGCCTGCCATCTGCGTCCGGGTTCGCGGGCGAGCGCTTCGGCGACGGTATGACCGGTGCGCAGTGCGTACAGGGCATAAGAGGGATGGTTCGGATCGGCGAGGGCGCCGTGTTCGGTCGCGTCGGCGAGTGCCTCCTGCGGGTAGAGGACCGGCTGATCGCCCAGTGCGGGGATGCCGGCGGGCGCGTACCGCTCGAGGTTTTCGTCGGCCCTCGTGAGCTCGGCCCTGGTCCGGTGATCGAGATTCTCCAGCCAGGCGGAGTAGATCGTGCTTCGAGGAATGTGCCGGCCCTCGTCGTCCAGCGGGTCGACACCGTGGTCCTGCAGCCACTGGTCGAGTGCTTCGCGCGCGTATCGATGAACCCACCGCTGGAATTCGCGATGTGCGGGCGCACCGGACAGTTCATCCGCGATCTCGGGACCGGAATCCGCGCCGGGAACGTTTTCGAGCCGGTCCATCCACACATCGAAGGCCGCCCTGGTGAACGGGTGCGCTGTCGCTGCCTCGAGCGTCCTGCCGGAGAGTTGTTCCAGAAATTCCGAATACAGCGCGTCTCTGCCGACCGTATCGCTCGTGGTTCCCGCGATATTTCTGGCGGACAGCCGGGACTGCAGCCCCGGAACGATGTGCTGGTCGAATTCGAGCAGCCATGTATCGAAGGCCGCTGCCAGGTAATCGCCTTTTTCTCGCCCCTGCCGGTGTCGACTGTAAGCGGAGAGTTGATCCACCCATGTGTCGAAGGGGATGTCGGTGGGGATATCTCCACGTCCGCGCAGGCCACGGTAGTACTCGTGGAGATAGGGCAGCGCCCGGGGCTCGACCCAGTCGCCGTAGAACTTCGGCCCGTCGTCCGAGAGCTCGAGAGCCTTCGGCTTCGCCATATCGGCCTGTATGTGCCCGATCTCGTGGCGCAAGATATCGTATGCCGGATTTCCGGTACCGGCTTGCAGGTGTTTTTTCTTTACTGATCTCGCGTATTCTTCGGCGAAGAAGCTCGAATTGCAGAAATATGTCTCATTGAGAAATATGACAGATTTCCGGCCCGATTCGGTGAGATAGTATTCCGTCCTGGCGAACATGGTGCCGTCCAACGGTGCAACGACAATTCCGTCGATCTTGATCTTCGGATCCTGCGCCACCGCGTCCACGGTCGCATTTCGGATCGATTGAGCGGCGGCGACGGTCATCCCCACCTTGTCCATGCCGATGACTTCGATGTCGAAGGTCTTGAAGATCTGGGCCGCAATGGCCTGGGTGACGAGCGACGTCTTGTGATCATCGGTACCGGGCGCCGGAAGTCCACGTCGCCCGGTGCTGGGGTGGCGGCCGGTGGCGAGCGGCGCCGACTTGGCGGCGGCGCTGGCACCGGGTCCGAGCAGGTCGGCATCCGGTCCGCCGGTTTCGGTGTTCGACGGACTTTCCGGCGGACCCGGCATGTGGCGGGCGATGAGCCCGGTGCGGATGGCGGTGGCGACGGTGGCGGCGGGCGTGCTGGTGCCCAATCGGTGCCTGAGATCGGTGAGGTAGGTGCGCACCTTCGTTTCCGGGATACCGAGTTCGGTGGCAATCTCGGTTGCGCTGTGCCCCTGCGCGGTCCGGTCGAGGACCGCCTGCTTGATCGGGGAAAGGCGCAGTGGGCGCGGATGCTTCGGTAACGCGAGGGTGGCGAGATCGAGGTGGCCGTGGCGAATCGCCGCGGCGACGCTCCCGGCGATCGTCGTGGTGCCGAAGACGGTTCCGAGCTCGCGGATGAGGTCCGGGACGAGGTGGACGGGCAGACGCAGGTCTCGGGCGATGAGAACGTTGGGAGTGCCGGTGGCCAGCAGGCCGGCCAGTGCCGCCTGCTCGTCGGTGAGGACGGGGCCCCAGGTGGGGGTGGACATCGCGGCTGTGATGGTTCGGACGAGCCGGTTCAATCCGCCGTCCGCGATCGCGCGCACCGTCTCCGGCTGCCACTGGTCGCCGATCGCGGCATCGGCGTTGTGGGCCGTGGCGATCTGTGCTTCGGTGAGCCCACTTCCGTAGTGCAGGGTCAGGACCTGACGCTGGCTCGGGTGGAGTTCGTCCAGGAAACGCGGTAGGGATTCCGCGGGGATGTGGATGAGCGCGGAGCGGGCCGCCTCGGCCTCGGCGGAGTGGTCGAGCAGGGCGTGCGCTGCGGCGAGCGTGTGTTGGAAGGCGCGCTCATCGTCTGCGGCACTGTATGTTTCGGCTGTGCCAGGATCGGGCGGCCTGGTGGTTCGATCCGATCTACGCGCCGTTTCCGCGGGTGCGGTGCCGGGCTCGGTGGCGGCGGGGACAGCCGGCCGGTGGCGCGTCCAGTCCGGTGCGTGGATGTCGACGAGGCCGGCGCGGACGGCGGCCGCTGTGGTGGCGGCGACGCTCGAGGCGGCGCCGAGTCGATGCCCGACGTCGGTGAGGTAGGTGCGCACCTTCAGTTCCGGGATGCCGAGTTCGGTGGCTATCTCGGTCGCGGTCGATCCCTGGGCGGTTCGGGTCAGGACCTGCTGCATCGTCGGTGAGAGCCGCAGTGCGGCCGTATGTTTCGGTGCCGCGATGGTGGTGGGGTCGAGGTAGCCGTAGCGGACGGCTTCGGTGACGCTCGCGGCGACGGTCGAGGTGCCGAACGCGGCGCCGATGTCGAGTACGAGCGCGGGCACCTGCTCGTGCGGTATGCCGAGTCGGGGGGCGATGACGGCATTCGGCTGACCGGCGGCCAGGAGTTGAACGGCGGCGGCTTCCTGGTCGGTGAGAACGGGCAGGCTCGAGGTGACGGTCGGCGCGCCGGGAAGAGATCTGGCGAGGCGATGCAGCGCGCCCAGGGTCAGGGTGTTGACGGTGACCGGCTGCCACTGATCCGCGGCGGTCGCGCGGGCGTTGTGCACAAAGGCGGCCTGGTCATTGCTCAGTCCGCGCTGGCCGCGTCGATAGCGCAGGTCGAGGGCGTAGCGCTGGTTGGGGGTGAGTTGTTCGAGCCGCTGATGCAGTGCGTCGAGGGGGAGTGTGGCGAGTGCGGCGACCACCGCGTCGGAGAACTGCTCGGCATCGCGATAGGCCTCCAGCAGCAGTCGGCGCAAGGTGCGCAGATCGTGGGCGGTGCCGGCATCCATACCGGCCGGGGTGGCGTCGGGACTGGGGCGAGGCGCGTCGTCCGCCGGCGCTGCAGTCGCTTGCGAATTGGTGTCGGTGCTGGAAGGTGCAGCGGTGCTTGATGATTCGTCTTCGTCCTCCCGGCCGGCGTTGAGCAGCGCATCGAAGTCGACATCGGCCAGCGGCGCGGAGACCGCGGCGGTGAGTTGCGTGATCGCGGCCTCGTGCTGAGCGGTGAGCTGGGCGCCGGTCTGCAGGACCGCCAGTGCGTCGGTGATCGGCACGGTATCCGGCAACTGGCCGAAACCGTCGAGCAGTGCATTGTGGGCCTGTTCGATCAGCCAGGTGTCAGGGGTCGCGTCGGCGGGCACCAGCCACTGATCGCGTTGTGCCGCTAGGAATCCAGCGAGGACGATGGCCTGTGACAGCCGCTGTGCCGAGGCGGCCGGCGCGGGGCTGTTCGGATTCCAGCCGAGGGTGCTCGCCACTTTTTCCGAGACGGCCTGGCCGTGCTGGGCCAGCAATGTCACGAATGCCGCGGGATGGCCCTCCCGGGCCTGCTGCCACGCGGTCTCAGCGGTCGACGCCGAGCCGGAATCCGTTGCCCGGCCGCGGTTCGTCGCCGATTCGTGGTCGGGCGATCGGTCGGCCGAGCCCGTCGGCGGGCTCGATTGGGGTGGTGGTTGCGGTGGCTGTGCCGGCTGGGTGGGCCCGGCATCCTGGTTCGTGGCCGGTGGCGCGTGCGCCTGGTAGCCGGCGGCGCGCCAGGTGGTCAGCAGATTGTCCTCGACGGTGGCCTTCATCGCGGGCACGGCCTGGTTCCGCAGCACCGCTTCGGCCGCTTCCTTCGCTTTCGCGGTGGCCCCGACCGCCGCCAGGTTCTCGCCCGAGTTGTGGCGCAGCAGTGCCTGTTCGGCGGCCTGATGGTTGGCCGCGGCCTTCTGATACAACACAATCTGCTGGACGACACCGTTGTCGGTGACAGTGGTGCGGAAGTCCTCGGGGGAGATGTAGTGCACGGCGGTGCCCGGGGTGCCGCCGTGTGCACGATCCTCGCCCGATCCGCTGCGCCCGGCCCGCCCGTCGACCTGCTCGTTGACTCGGCCCGAATAGGCGGGGCCGCCGCTGGCCTTGAGGTCGACACCACCCATCTGAATGACTTCCGCCGACGGGCTGGCGTCGGCTCCCCGGCTCAGAATCTTGTTACCGATCAGGATGCTGCCCGTGTCACCGAATTGTGCGAGCTTCTCCCGGACGATCAATTCTGCATTCGCATTGCTTCCGCCGTACTCCGCGTACAGTTCGGGATCGATGAGATCGAATTTCAGATCGAATTCCTGAAACGTCAATTCGGAATCTTTGCCGTACTTCTCCATGGCGACAGATTTGAGCTCCTCGATCTTTTTCGCCGTGGCCTCGCTCAGGAAATCTGTCAAGCCCTTGATTCCGAATTCTGGATCGCCACGTATTTCGCCGCTGTCGAGCATGGTCACCATTTGAGCTCGGCCGGTCTGCCGGAATTCACCGGTCTCCTTGTCGAAGACTATGTCGGCATCCTCGACTATGTCATGGGCCAGCCTTTCCAGTTTGGTCCGAGTGTTCTGCAGTAGAATCGGATCTTTCACCGTCAAGTTCGAGTCGTAGTATCTAGGCATTTCCGAGACCGGGCCTATTCCCAGTTCATCGTAAAGCGGTATTTCGACTTCTTTGAGCGTGCCGGAGATCCCGGAGGTTTCGAACAGCATTTTGCTGTTGAGCAGCTGCCGGGTCGACATTCGCAGCGAATGCTCCTGATCGCCGCGCACCGCGATACCTTCTCTGATCTCAGCGAACTGGGCGACCCCCTGCCATCGGACCTCGGTCAGCTTCTCCCGATTCCACAGCGGTTTGTCGGTGGTATCCGAGGAGAGGATCCCGATCTTGCGGACGGTGGACGATTCCGTGTCCCCCTTGGCCACGGCCTCCGGCCCCGGCGGCACCTCTTCCTTGATGATGATGTAGTGGGTGCCGCGTTCGATTCCCCACCGCGCATTGGCGGCGTGGGCGAACAGTGCCGCATCGGCATCGGTGACGGGTTCGCCGGCGACCCGCTCGAGTTTCGCGATGGCGGCGGCGGTGGTGCGTGAGGACCACATACCGCGGGTATTGTCCGGACGGCCGAAATCGGCTGCGGTCAGACCGTGTTCGCGCTCTGCGATCTGCAACCTTTCCCAGATGGCCTTCAGTTGCGCGACCCGCTCGGGGTGCGCGTCCTCGGCCGCACCCGGTGAGAGCACACATTCGGAATTGCCGTCGAAAATGGTGTCGAATTCGTCGATGGTGTGCTTGCCCGGAGGGAAGGGTTCGTAGCGGAAGTCGAGTCCGTGATCGGCGGCGGCCAGGTCCAGTTGGAGTTTGATCAGGTCGATCGGGGGCTTTTCGTTGATCCAGAGGCGTAGCGCTTCGACCTGGGCCTCGGAGACTCCGTGCGCCGCAAGGTCGCCGAGCATGTCGTTGGCGACCTTGATCGCCCGGAATAGGTAGTCCTCCTGGGTGCCGACGACGATACGTCGGCGCCCCTCGCCCAGCTCCGGCAACGGGTTGTCCTGGTCCATACGGAGCACGTCGATGTTGACATCGCCCTCGGGCCGGACGAGAAAATCATGGAGTTCGCCGGCCAGTTCGCCGGCCAGCAGATCACTACTCGTCCAGGCGTGAGCGGTGCCGCGATCGACCGCGTCGGCCACCAAGCTCATCAACATGACGATCGTCTTTCCCTCGCCGGTCTTCATGTCGATCGGACCGTGTTGCAGTCCCAGGAAGGCGGCGACCTGGGTCTCGCGAGCGATGCGATGACGCTCGTCGCCACGGCGGATCCACTCGGTCATGGCCACCACGCGCTCCTCGACGGAACCGTCTCGCATCGCGGTGATCAGCTGCTGCGGTCCCGCCGTCTCGGCCCGGCCGGGAGAGCCCAGCGCGCCCGGGGTCTGCCGCAGCACCCCTATCGCACGTGCCGCGGCCAGCTGCGCGCTCACTCGTTCCTGTGAGACGGCCGCGAAAACCGCGTCACGGTCGGAAAGAGCGCCGGCTTCGAACGCCTTCATCAGCATCGAACCGGCCTCATCGGAGAGTTTCACCAGCGTGACCACCGCCTCGCGGATCGCCGCTCGGTGTTCGGCGTTGGCCGTCCGGTAGGCGTCCCGTTCGGCGGCGAGTTCGCCGGCAATGCGATCGCGGGCGTCGGCGGCACCTTGGTGGGTGACAGCAGCCGCGTCGCGTTCGACGACGGCCTGTTCGAGGGCGGTCCGCGCCGCTCCGCGGTCGTTGACCGCACCCTCGTGGGCGGCGACCACCTCGTCCCGGGCGGCCAGGGCGTCCCCGTGCGCGGTACGCGCCTCGTCGCGAGCCGCCGCGGCGCGTTCGCGGGCGGCGCGCGCCTGTTCGTCTGCCGCGCGGGCTCTTTCCCGAGCTGCCACCGCGCGCTCGCGCTCGGCCACGGCCCGCTCGTGTGCGGCCCGCGCTTCCTCGTATGTCCTGGTGGCGGATTCGTCACCGGCGACTGCTCTGTCCCGGGCACCGGTCAACTGCTCGGCGGCGAGCTGCACCCGCTCCTCGGCGGCACGCACCTGTCCCTCGGCCGCGGCCAGCCGTTCCTGCGCCGCGCGCGCCTGCCGCTGGGCCGCCCGGAGTTCTTTGTCCGCCGCCCCCCGCTGCTCGGCCGCGGTGAGTACCTCCCGTTCGGCGGTGTCCGCGCGCCGCTGGGTCTCCCGCACTGCCTCCTCGGCGGCGCGGGCTTTCGCCTCGGCGGTGTGCGCCGCAGCCTGAGCCTGCTCGGCGGCAGTGCGGGCAGATTCCGTCCGTGCGCGTGCCTGCTGGAGCGCGCTCTCACGTTCGGTCACCGCATCTTTCGCCGCCTCCTTTTTCGCGGCGGAGTCGTCGATTCGTTGTCCTTCACGTTCGCGGATTTCCGCGGTTCGCGCTGTCTCCTCGGCGATCTGTTGCGCTGTATGCGCTTTCGCCTCGTCCGGGCTCGCATCTGCCGGCACCGGCTGAATGGCAGCATCGGAGGTCGCGGGAATCGGCAACGGCGGCAACCCGATTCGAGACACATCGACCGTGACCGGAGCATTGCGCGGGCCCTCGACCTGTACGCCGGATTTCATCGTCTTCGCCGGATCGGCCGTACCCGACGGCGCCGCTGCCGCGGTCCGCGAATCTGGACCCGAAACCACGTCGCCGGCAACGGTTTTCGGTGCGGTGGCGGCCGGTGCCGCCGGCGCGGGGGTGGTCCCGCCGGTTTCCGTCACCGATGCCGGGGCGTCACCGGATTCCGACGCCGCCTCCGCGGTTTTCGGTGCGGCGGGCGGCTCGGCGGTGGCGCCGGTCTCGGGCCCGGTACCCGGTGCTGCCGGTATGGGTTCGGTCGCCGACTTCGGCAACGTCGGTGTGCCGCCCGTTTCCGTGGGTGGCGCGACAGCGGAACCGGCGCCTGCCTCCTGGGCGCCCGGCGCGGCCACCTCGTTCGATAGCGCGTCCTGGGCGGGTCCGGCCGACCGTGGTTCGGGGCCGAGGACAACCTTGGCCGGAGCGGCACTCTGCGATGGTGTGCGGGGCGCGGCGGGCGTCGCGGCCGAACCGGCTGCGGACGCCGGCGCGGCGTCGGACTCGCGGCCGCCCGGCGCCGCGGGGGGAGTGACTGCCGTGGCGGCGGAATCGGCCGCCGGCGAGCGCTTCGGTATCGCCAGAGCCTCGGGCGCGACGGTATTGACTCGCTCGGCGGAGATGGCTCTCGGCGTCTTCTGGATCTTCACCTCGGCGGCGAGGCCGCCGAGATCGCTCTTCGTCTGACGCAGTTCGCCCGCTGTGGTTGTCTCCGGTCGCTTCGCACCGGCCGAAGGTGACCCAACCTCCTCGGCGGACGCGCTCCGGAGCTGATTCAGGAACTTGTCCACGTCGGGGTGGATGCCATGTGAATCCAAGGTTTCGGTCAGGGCTTGCGTCGCCGCCGCGCGGTCGGTCGGCGGGGCGAGTAGTTCTGGTGTGCGAGTGGAGACCCGGATCTGGCGTGCCGAATACGCCGCCGATCCGAGAAATCCGGAGGTGACGGCCGGGAGCAGGCCTTGAGACACGGTCTTCCAGGTGAATTCGCCACCCGATGCGGCGATCGAGACGACGGTTCCGGCGAGGCCGCCCACGAGACCCGCTCCGGCGCCGATGGTGGCGGCGCCGCCGAGCTGGATGAGTGTTCGTCGTGGTGCGGTGGTGGCCAGTTCGGCTCGCGCGATGGTCTTCGGCATCAGCCGCTTGCCCAGCCAGTGGCCCGCGATGCCACCGGCGAAGCCACCTGCCAGGCCGGCGCCGGTCGCCACCGCGAACGACTTGGTATCGAACTCGTCGCGGTGGCCTTCGTGGATCTGATATGCCTGGATGCCGGCGTCGATTCCGCCGATCTGCAGCATTCCGATCACGCCGGCGCGCACCGCGAGCTGCATGACGGAGCGTTCGGCGGCGGAGCGAAGCCCGTGTGTGGCAGTCCATTCCAGCAGCCATTTCCAGCATGTCGCCAGGGACCGTTCGGTCGCCTCGCGGACGAAGTATTGCTGGGGTACCGCGGTCGCGCCGAGGGTCAGCGCGGTACTGGCCAGCGAGGCCGCGAGGATCACTCCGAACGCGTAGGCCTGCAGCGTCATCAGTTCGCTCTGCATGGCTTGTTCGTGTGCTTGTTTGGCGAGGCTGTCGCAGTACCCGGCCTGGGTGCGGAAGCTGTCGGCGGTGTTGCGGCACTGCTGGACCAGTGATCGGCTGGTCTGTCCGCTACTCGTCGCGGCGGTCCGGTCCGCGAGTGTGTCGAGTCGTGTGGCTTTGTCGCGGCAATCGGTGGCGGTGTAGCTCCAGTGATCGCCGACCGCTCGCAGGGCCTTCTCGTCGGCGCGTGGGACGTGGCCGATGAGGCACTCGACCACGACGGGCGGCAGCCCTCGCAGCGCATCGTGACTCATCGCCAGCCTTACCTCGCCACTCCCAACCGGTGGCGCGTCCGTTCACAACTCGATCGACGGGGTAATCATCCCGGCGGAAACATCGCCTTACCCAAGCTGGGAACACCCGGCCATACCGGGAACCCGGGTAGCTGATCGGGTTCGGCGGCTGAGTCCTGGACCGCTGCGGCGACACCGACGGTGATGTCCGCGGAGTTCGCTTACAGGTCGGGGAAACCGGGCTGTCGCGAAAATCAGCAACTCCCGGATCTCTTGTGGAGGAATCGCGAATCGGTGGCGGCCGTTTCCGGTCGCCGGCGTGACGGTTTACTGGTTGTCGCCTTGCGCGCGTTGGCTTTCCGCCGCGGCAAGTCGTTCGCGGGCAGCGTGCAGTGTTTCCGGTGCGAGTTCGTTCGGCCCGTCGGCGGTCAGGTCGGTCAGCCGCCGCAGTTGTGCAGGGGTCAAGCCCATGGTGTCGATCGCATCGGTGGTCAGGTGGAACTCGGCATCGGACTCCACAAGGCCGTGCAGGCGGTGGAGTAGATCGGACAGCTCATCCGCGGTGAGCCCAAGAGCGAGCCCGAGCGACCGGGTGCGTGTGTCGTCGCCGAGGAGCCGAAGCAGTAGCCAGGCTGTTTCGCCGATCATGGTGGGCCGCGTCGGCCCGATGGCGGCGCCGCGTGGGGCGCTGCCGCGTTTACGGCGCGGCACCCGCGCGGTGAGGTCCCGCAGCTCGCCGTCGTCCCCGGTGGTGAGGCGTGCGATATCGATCCGCGCGATGGTTCGGCCGCGAGTGATCGTGCGATGGAACTTCTTCCACTCCTGCGCACTGCGCCACCGGAGTTCTCGGTCACGGTCGAGCTTCTTCTGTTCGTCGTAGGCGACAGCGGGGTCGATCCGGGGATCGTAGACGAATACCTCGCCGGCGATGGTGGTTGCGATGATCGGGTCGATACGGTTGCCGTAGTCGATGAGGACGACGGCGGTGTCCATTTCTTTCTCACCGGTCGCGCGGTCGGCACTGCTCGCTGTCGCGAGGCCATCGATGATGGACTCGACCGGGTCGCGGCCTTCGGCGGTGGCAGGCGACGGCTTGTACTCGACGAGTTTCGCTCCGATGGACTTCTGCAGGGTGCGCCAGGTGCGCTCCTGGTGGTTCGGTGCCCGTGCGTCGTCCTTGCCCAGTGCGTGCAGGACACGCGCGACGCGAGCGAGCGGGTCGTCGATACGTCGATCGTTACGAGTGGCATAGATCAATCCGGTCGATGCGGCCGCGATGGCGCCGAAGAGACCGACATCGGCCCATGCCGCGGTGGCCGCGCCGTGTGCGGTGAGTATTTGCGCAAGGATTGTGCCGCCGGCGATTCCGGCGACGCCGTTGATGATCCCGGTCGTCGTCAGTGAGCTGCCGATGGCATTCCTCCGGACGACAGCCGCCGTGTATTCCATGAATTTCCGGTTGTTGAGCATGACGGCTACGCCGGCGCTGCTCGCGCTGAGCGCGAGCAGCAGCGAATTGATGGCGGTCACATCCCCGGTGGCGATCGCGACCTGCAACATCGTGATGAGCCACGCCGACTGAGCGGTCGGAAAGATCCATTTCGGATTGATCCGGTCGGCGACGTGCTTGCGCACCAGCCCGCCGGCCAGAAGTCCGGCGGGATAGGCGGCGTTCATCGCGCCCGACGCCAGTAATCCGTAGTCCGCGGAATGGATGAACAGTGGTGTTTGCACGGAGGCGGCGGTGAGCCCGGTGGTCCAGAACCCCAGCAGCCCGAGCCTGCCGCGGAGGTACGGAACCTTCCACATATCTCGGGCACCGTCGAAGATGCGGGTACGTTCGGTGTTTTCGGGCACGGTCGGCAGCTTGCGGAACATCGCGTGGTAGGCGAGGGAGGAGGCCGCATCGCCCATGAAGGGGATCGCCTTCGAAACGCCGCCCAGCACCGGCCCGAGGAAGTTCCCCACCGCGCCCGCGGCCATGCGTTCGTTCAGACTCAGAGTGATCGAGTCTCGTTCCTGCTCGGCATTTTCGGCCAACCGGCGGCCGAATGTCGTCGTGCTGTGTCCGCTCATGACATCGAGGTATGCCCCCAGTCCCGTCGCAAGGACGGTCGCCTCCAGCGCACCGGGCAACTCGTTCAAGACCATGGCGCCGGCGCCGAATTTGATCGCCGCTGCCGCGGCCGTCGACTTCAGAACCGTGCTGCGAGGCGACCGGTCCCCGAAGTATCCGGCCGGTAGCTGTGCCAGCAGTGCCGCGAGCGCGCCCACGGCCGCGTTGAACGCGACCAGCTTCTCGTCGCCACCCATCTCCAGCAGCGCGAAGGGTATGAAGCTGCTTCCCATGGTCGTCCCGATGGTGTTCACGGCAGCTCCGCTGTAGAGCCCCGCCAGCTTCTTGTTCTTCGGCGCACGACCGCGAATCCATGGCAGGAAATCACGTTTCGACGGTTCCGGCTGTTTCGGGGTGACCGCGCGACCGGGAGCGGACGCCCGAGCTCGGCGTTGCTTGCGATTCTGTGCGGAGGGCCCGCGGCCCGATCCGTTCTTCGGGGGTTGTCCGGGCCCGGTGGGCTGGTCGGAGCCGAAGCGGTTGACGGTCCAGGGGTTTCCGGCTGCGGTCCGGCCGATGGCGGCGTCGGTTTCGACACGCCCCGGGGCGGTGTCGAAGACACTGTCGATCTCGCTCCTACCGGGCGGCATGGCATCACGTCGTGGGCGGTCGCCGCGCGGGACGTTCTGGGGCTGCCCGGTCGGTGGGTCGGGCGCTTCGGTCCGATCGACGTTTGCCGCGCGGGCCGTGGCATCGAGAGCGCGCACCGTCATCGCCATCGCCTCGGCGGAATTGCTCGCACCCAGACGGTCGACGATGTTCTGCATCTGGGTATTGACGCTGTGCCCGACGATGCCCAGCGTTTCTGCGATGTCCGAGCGAGAGTCGCCTCGAGCCTTGTGCCGGAGTATCTGTATCTGCCGATCTGTCAATTTTTCAGTGAGACTGGTCAATTCGCGCGGGTGTGGTTCGATCGCGCCGTTTCGTATGCCGTCGGCCACGCGCATCAGGGGACGCTTGGGCTTCCCGGGGGTGTGCCCGGCCGCGTACCGCAGATACAGTTCACCGGGATTCGATACCGGATTCGCCGTGTGACGGTCCAGTGCTCGCACCGTCATCGCCATCGCCTCGGCGGAATTGCTCGCACCCAGACGGTCGACGATCTTCTGCATCTGGGTATCGATGCTGTGCTCGGTGATGCCCAGCGTTTCTGCGATGTCCGAGCGAGAGTCGCCTCGAGCCTTGTGCCGGAGTATCTGTATCTGCCGATCTGTCAATTTTTCAGTGAGACTGGCCAATTCGCGCGGGTGCGGTTCGATCGCGCCGTCTCGTATGCCGTCGGCCACGCGCATCAGGGGACGCCTGGGCTTCCCGGGGGTGCGCCAGGCCGCGTACCGCAGATACAGTTCACCGGGATTCGATACCGGATTCGCCATATGACGGTCCAGTGCCCGCACCGTCATCGCCACCGCTTCAGCCATATGGGCAGCACCCAGTAGGTCGATGATCGCCCGTTCTTGATGGCGGACGGTGCTGAAGCTGATTCCGAGTGACTCAGCTATTCCTTTGCTGATTTCTCCGTCGACCTTGCGAGCGAGTATTTCGATCTGGGCCTGCGTCAGTACGTCGGTGAGCTCGGTTACTTCGTTCGGGTGCGGTTCGATGATCTCCGCGCGGATACCTTCGGCGACGAGCAACGACCGTCGGCTATCCATTCTCATATCTATTCTCAGGTCCGAGGCGAGGTTGCGCACACGGCGCTTCACCTGCCCTTCGCTCAGTGTTCGTGCTTGCCCGATGTCGGCATAGGTCTGTCCGGTGGCCAGAGCGCCGAGTAGTTCTGTCTGCGCATCGGTGAGTGGCCGGGCGGGTGACTCATCCGCCGATCGCATGATCAACAGAACCAGTCGGTTGATGGCTTCCCACACGGCCGCGGTGAATGGCTCGGCCGCGGCGTCTGCAGCGGAGGTGCGATATTTGTCGAGAACTTCGCGTCGACGATTGGTGAGTTTCCGGGACCGCAATGCGTTATCGAGCTCGGTCGTGGTGGTGTCGCGAAGTATCTCCACCACACCTATGAAGGCGCTCGGATCGGCAGCGTTGCTGGTGACGGTACGAATGAGGTTCTGGCGGAACGCCGCGGCGGCGAGGTGTCGGGGGAGGACCTGTCGGTAGATGTGGTCGAGCCACTGCGCGAGTCCACGCTCGCCCTTCTCGGCGTAGTCGGTGATCGCACGAGTCAGGACCTCGGTGCTGACAGCGGCGACAACCCGCGGCTGCCGGCGCAACCGCCTGGCGAGGTCCGCCCGTAGCCGATCACCATAGTGGTCGTCCAACGCAGCTGCCGCGAGTTCGGGGCGACCATTGGCCAAGTGCTTCGCGACAGCCCGCTGGAGACGTGCGGCGTCGGCGCGGGAACCTGCGCCCGCCGTGGCGCGGCGCTTGGTCGTGGGTTGTGTTCCGGTGGCGACGCCCCTGTCTCCGTCGCGCATGGAAGTCCGGATGGTTGTGCGGGGGGAGGCTTCCGTGCCGGTTCGCGGATCCTCCCGGGAGGCGGGGCGCGTCCGGGCACCGATGGCCGGTGTGGCATCCGGGCTGACGCGGTTTCCTGCCCACGGTGTCGTGCCCGCGGGGGCTTGGGCAGGGCTCGGTGTGGTGACGGTCGGGGGCAGGTCCGTCCACGGAGTCTGGATGGGGGACTGGTCCGCGGTACTGCCGGTATCGCTGGTGCCCGTGGTCGGGCTGGTCGCGGTCCAAGGGCTGCTGCCGGGATTCGTCTCCGCTTTGCCGGCCGAGGATGTCGCCGACCACGGTGAAGGACCGACGGCGGTCCGGCCGCGTGGTTCGGTGTCGTCGGCATCGCGCTGCGAGCCGGCCCGGCCACTGTCCGGCTGTGCCGTGTCCCGGGATGGTTCGGGTGTGTCGGGGTTTCCGCGGATGGGGAACTGGGACAGGACGTGTGTGCCGTAGCCGGTTGGTGTCTGCGCTGTGGGAGCGAGGTTGCCGTGTTGGTCGGCTTCGTAGTTGGCGGCGAGGTATTGCAGGCCGGGG
>NZ_JBFAUW010000029.1:0-32500 GCF_040679495.1 Nocardia sp. NPDC052254
CGGCCAATGATCCGTATCTGCATGCGGATCGGTTGCGGGGTACCGCGATCTATGTGTCGACCGGGACCGGGGTACCGGGCCCACTCGACACCCCCGCCGGCGCGCACGGTGACGCCGTCCAGCTGGGCTATCAGCTGGTGTTCGGCGCGGCGCTGGAAGGGGTCACCAACATCTGCACCCATCAACTTCACGATCGGCTCGTGCAACTGGGAGTGCCCGCCACCTTCGACTTCCGCCCGGCGGGCACGCACTCATGGGGCTACTGGCAGGAGGATCTGCACGCGTCGTGGCCGATGTTCGCCGCCGCCCTGGCCGAATGACCGCGGACGGTCACAGCCGCTCGTCGAAGACCTCCCGGAGCCGGCGGGTGAATGCCTCGGGGTCTCCGGCATAGCCCTCGTCCCCGCCGACGAAACCGCTGTGGTGACTGGGGAACACGGTGGCCCGCTGTCCGAGCAGTGCCGCGGTCGCCTCGGCCGTGCGCCCGGTGAGCACACCCGCTGATTCCTCGCCGACCGCGATCACCACATCGGTGGGCGCGGCGGTCAGCGCGGCCACGTCCGGCCGGTATTCGGTGACCGCCCACGACCGATCCGAGAGCAGTGGGTCATCGCGCGAGCCGTCGTCGGCGGTGGGCATGCCGAACTGCGCCGGATCGGGTGCGGGCAGTGCGAAGAAGGCGTCGGTGAACTCGCCCTGCCACGACGCCATCATGATGAACGCCGCCATCCCCGCGCCGAATCCCTTGGCCTCGTAGACATCCCGGACACCGGACTGGGCCCGCCGGGCGGCCTGCGCATCGGGAAGCACCCCGAGGATCGGGGGCTCATGAGCGACGAGTGTCGTGACATCGGCTGGATGGGCGGCCACCAGTGCCAGCGCGGTGACCGCGCCGCCGCTGCTGGCGAACACCTCCACCGGGCCACCGATCGTTTCGATCAGGGCGTGCAGATCCTCGGCCTGTACCACCGGTGAATGATCGACACGCCCGTCCTTGCGGATGCTGCGGCCCAGTCCGCGCGGGTCGTAGGTGATCACGGTGCGGTCGGGGAAGTACGAGGCGGCCGTGGCGAAACCCCCGGCGTCCATCGGCTGACCGACCATGAGCAGCGGTGCCCGCCCGTCCGCGGCGGGCAGGGGACCGCGCACGTCGTAGACCAGATCGGCGTCGGGGGTGGCGAGAGTGTGTGTTTGCATACCGTGTCGACGGCGCGAGACCGGCGAAATCATCGCGGCGAGCGAACCCGGACGGGAGTTGTCCGGGTTCCGCGCGAGAATGCGTCGGTGACCGATACGACCCAGCGTCTGCTGACCCTGCTGTCGCTGCTGCAGACCCCGCGCGAATGGCCCGGGCCGGAACTGGCACAGCGACTGGGCGTCACTGAGCGGACCGTGCGACGCGACATCGATCGGCTGCGGGAGCTGGATTACCCGGTGCAGGCGACGAAGGGGGTGTACGGCGGATACCGGCTGGCGGCGGGGACGGCGATGCCACCGCTGCTGCTCGACGACGCCGAAGCGGTCTCCACCGCGATCGGACTGCGTACCGTGGCCGCGCACGCCCTCACGGGAGCCGACGAGGCGGCGGTGCGCGCTCTGGCCAAACTCGAGCAGGTACTGCCGACCCGCCTGCGGTCACGGGTGCGTTCGGTGGGTGCGGCCACCGAAGTTCTTGCCGAGCAGAGCGATTCGCCCGTGGACACCACGGTGCTGACCGTGCTGGCCGCGGCCATCGGCACGGGGGAGCAGGTGCGCTTCGGGTATCGCGCGAACTCGGGTGCGCAGACCCGGCGACTGGCCGATCCGCATCGTCTCGTCGCCGCGGGACACCGCTGGTATCTGGTCGCCTTCGACCGCGACCGTGGCGACTGGCGGATCTTCCGCGTCGATCGGATCGCGAATCCGCAGCCGATCGGGGTGCGCGCCGAAGTCCGGGAAGTGCCCGGTGGCGACGCCGCGAATTTCGTCCGCGCTTCGTTGTATTCGCTGACGCCGGTCCACCGTGCCGAGGTCACCGTCGCCGCCGCGGCGGAGCTGATCACGGCCACGGCCGGGTGGATCGGCGATGTCGAACCCGTCGACGAGCACAGCTGCCGGGTCACCACCGCGGCCGACACCCTGCCGTGGCTGCTGTTCCGGTTGATCCGGCTGGGCCACGACTTCCAGGTCGACGGACCAGCTGAGCTGGCCGGGTATGTGCGCGAGGTCGGCGCACGTCTGCAGCGTGCCGCGCCCGTGAAATGACCGGTGGCGGGCTACCGTGGCCGGATATCTCAGCAAGCTCTCAGTAAGCAGTACCGGACACTCGAGGAGAACTGGTTATGCATCGACTGAGCGTCACCCGCCGTCTCTCGGCCGCGGCCGCTGCGACGGCGGCGGCCGCCCTGGTTTTCGCCGGTCCCGCCACGGCGGCACCGCAACCCGTGGACTGGACCACCGCCACCGCGCATCTGCGCGCCGCGGCAGCCGGTGATCCGTCCGCCGAACGAGCGATCGACCGGCTCGTCGCGGCCGGTCCGACCGTCGAACAGGCGGCGCTGCCCGCCCAGCCGTTCCAGATTCCCGCGCAGTCCGATATCGGGCGCGGTGAGGGTCCCGGGGTCTACGGATCCGGGATCAGCCTGAACTACGACGGCTTCCGCCTGGGATTCTTCGGCGGCCCGGGCACCATCGCCCCCAATCAGGCCGGGGCGAATCTGCAGGTCATCTGGTACAACCTTGCCAACGGGCGCAGCGGTACCCAGACGCTGATCGAGCACAACGATGTACCGGTGGACACCACGATCCGCACCGCGGCCTTCGATCCGGGGCCGGGCACCGTCGTGGCGGCGGTGTACGGGACGCTGTGGCATCGCTGGCCGGTGCCGGTCTCGCCCGACCACCAGGACGGATTCCAGTACCAGCTGGGCACCATCTCGGTCCCGTCGTTCGGCGCGATCTACAACTGATCTCGAGACCGGGCGATAGGTCCGGCCGGGGCCGGTTCTGCGGAACCGGCCCCGTCGCGTATCACCACCTGGTCAATGCACGAACGGCAGACATCCCGCCACTCCGGCTTCGATGAGAAGAAGCCCGGAGGTCGGCAGCACGGCGACCACCGCGGCGAAGCCGGCCAGCGGAACTCCGCGCCCGGTGCGCCGCAACCGCGATTCGGGATCGAGCAACCGGCCGACCCGGGCGGTGACGGCGAGGGTACTGGTCCCCAGCGCGGCGTCGGGCAGGTCGTGCGCGGTGTGGTTTCCGGCCGGATCGGCCAGCGTGAGCAGTGCGGTGAGGATCGCGGTGCGGCTGTGCCGCCCGGCCGCCCGGTCGTCGGCGCACATCTCGAGCAGTTGTGCGACTTGCGCGTCGGCCGCCGCGAACAACGGCACGAACGGCAGCGCACCGGCCAGCGCGCGAGTCGAGGCCCGGATCAGATGATGACGTCCGGTCAGATGCGCGTCCTCGTGAGCCAGCACGGCGGCCAGCTGCGGTGCGTCCAGCGCCGCGACCGCGGCGCTGGTCACGACCACCGCACCCGGGCGGCCCGCCACGCAGTAGGCCGCCTTCTGCGGTGCGTCGATCACCACGGTCGCGGTCGTCCCGGTTCGTTCGGCACCGGTGAGCCGCCTTCCCACCATGGCCGCCGACCTGGCGTGCCGCACGCTCGTGGACCGCGCGAGGACCAGTCCGCGCACCACCCGGATACCGCGCGCCGCGACGAATCCGATCAGCGCCAGTGCCGACACCGCGGCAGCGAGCTGGGCGAAGGGGCCGTGGCCACCGTCGGCGGTGGCGTGCATCGCCACCACACATTCGCCGAGCAGATGTGCCATCGGCAGGTCCCAGGTGTGCGCGACCTGGACGGCCAGCGCGACCGAAGCACCCACCCAGGTCCCCAGGACCGCGACGACGGCGGCGAGCCAAGCCGCGACGCCCAGGGCGGGCACGCTACCGTGCGCGGTGAGCCGGGTCAGAATCGCCGGTCCCGCGACACAGACCAGTGCCGAATACCCGAGCAGGCACAGCGCCAATGTCACTCGGCCGCCCCGCTCCCGGGCTGGTCGGCGGTGTTCTTGGCGCGCATCCGGCGCAGGACCTTGCGCAGCGCGGCGGTGTCGTCGTCGGAGATCTGCTCGACGAAGTGGGCGAGTACCAGATCCGAGCGGCCACCGCCGAGTGCCTCGCGCATCAGCTGTGCGCTGTACTGCTCGCGAGACAGCCGCGGGCGATACCGGTAGGCCTTGCCGTCGCGTTCGCGTTCCAGCCAGCCCTTGCGGTGCAGATTGTCCATGGTGGTCATGACCGTGGTGTAGGCGATCTCGCGGGTACGCAGCAGATCCTCGAACACGGTCCGGACGGTGATGGAGTCGGGAGCCGACCAGACGCGGTCCATCACCACCGCCTCCAGATCCCCGAAACGATGTGCCATCGAACCTCTCCACCATCGACTACGTACCCGGATAGTACCCATTTCCGGTCGGCCCGAACGGCTGTGGCCCCGCCGGACCGGCGAGGCCACCGTGGCACGGAGGCCGGACTCAGTTCGGCGTGATCCGGAACAATCCGGTCGTGGTGCCCTGATACTGCACCCGCCCGGGCGCGATGGTGCCGACCATCTGCAGAGTGTCGTGGACGGTGGTGGCGCCGATCGGGTGCCCGGCCGCCTCGACGCCGGAATCGGCGTCGAGTGCGACCAGGTGGTACCTGTCGACCAGCGCGCCGGCGCTACCGGTACCGATCCCGGCGATCTCGTTCGTGCGCGCAACCGTGTAGATCAGCCCGTCGGCCAGCGAAAGACGTGGCACCGCGGCCGATTTCACCGGACTGGCCCACTTCTGCGTGCAGCCCTTGCCATCCGGATCCACATCGATGCGGACCATGCCACCGGTGAAGTCGGCCTTCGCCGGCTCACTGGGGCCGGCGTCGTCCGGCAGTGCCGGATACGGATAGCCGTAGGTACTCGCCACGAATACGCTGTTACCGGATCCGATGGGGGAGTTCTCGGTGCCGTCCACGGCGGGCACCGAGCAGACCGGACGGCCGCTGCGGGTGTCGTAGACGATCAGGTTCTCCTCGGGCACCGCATTGTCGGTGATGGCGAGATAGTCGGTGCCATCGCGCGGTCCGAAGAAGGTGGGGCTCGCGCCGCTGCCCCAGCTGAGCTGTCCGGGTTTGCGCGCCGGTCCGCGATCGTAGGGTTGGCGCCAGCGGACCTGTGGTGTGCCGGAGCCGTCCGCGGTGAACAGATAGGTGGCGTGGTCGGTGGTCACCGCGGTGCCCTCGGGGGCGGTGGAGATGCTGTTGTCGACGTGCTCACCCGGCAGCACGATCGACTGTGCCGCACCGGAATCCGGATCGACGGTACCCACGGCGCCGTTGGCGGTGGCGAACCAGACCCGGCCGTCGCGATCGGGCATCAGCGAGGCCACGCTGTCGCAGCCGGCGCCGCCGCAGTGACCCTCGACCGCGGCCGCGATCGGCGTGCTCGAGTCGATGGTGAGCTTCCACGCACCGCCGTCGCGGTGATGACCGATGCGCACCAGATTGTCGGCACCGTCGACCATGACCAGCTGGTCCTGGTGATCGAGATAGGCGTAGACCCCGCCGAGCAGTCCGCCCTTGGGCAGTGACAGGGAAGTCATCGGCTGACCGCTGCCCGGATCGAGCAGGAAGACCTTGGGTGACCGGTCGGTGACGGACGTGCACAGCGCCTGCGGCAGCCCGTCACCGCCCTGCAGAATTGTGGGGCACGCCGCGGCCAGTTCGCGGAACTGCGCGTTCACCCCGCCGGCGCCCACTCCGGGAAGTGGTGTGCTGTCGGAGGATTCCGCATCGCCGTGCATCGTCGCGGTGCCGACCGGACCGAGGAAGGGATCGGCCGGTGGTGGCGGGCCGAAGGCCGCACCGGCGGTTCCGGCGCCGATGACCAGCATCGTCGCGACGGCGGCCGCGACCACCGTCCCCGCTAGACGTCTTCCTCGCACAAGCACTCCTCGAAATGTTGCCGCATGTCGAGCAATTCGATCACTCGTATGGCGACAGGTTAGGAGATTCGGTGCGCGCCGATCCCGGCCGCCCCCGCGGAACCGGGGCGGCCCGGCGGTGACCTGTCAGCGACCGGAGACGGCCACGATGGCATCGGCCACGAGTTCGAAGGCCGGTATCGCCGTGGTCCCCGGTTCACACACCCATTGCCGGCGTGGATTGCCGGGGGTGGGCAAGGCGATGAGGGCGCCCGGTCCGGCCTGGATGACGAAACGGGTGAACAGCGCCAGCGACCGGGAGCGCGAGGCCGCGGCCGGCGCCGCGGTCAGGAACGTCCACACACAGCGCTCGCCCGCCCCCACACCGATCACCGCGGAGGCGTTCGCGCCGAGCGCGCCCACGACGGCAACGCCCAGCAGCTCCGGCATCATCACCGCGTGCATGCGCTCGTTGCGGGTCACCAGGGCGCAGATGCTGTCGTCATACCAGGTTGTTCCGAAGACACCTCGATACCGCGAACGGGCTTCGACGATCGATCTGTGTGGCCCCGACCCGGCGGGGTGCTCGGTGAAGAGAACGGTGGCAGTCATTCGATGATCGTGCTGCCCGTTCGATATCGGCTCGTGGCGATCACGTGACGGCTGTGCAACGCCTCGCTCGGCGGCCGGTGCGAGCCGTCCGCCGAGCCGGTGTGCTTGCGGATCAGCGGTGGAGTACCCGTTCGAACTCCGCCCAGGAGCGGTGCATGTCCTCCTGCCAGTAACCCCACGAGTGGGTTCCGTCGGGTCGCAGGTCGAAGGTGGCGGGAATGCGCAACTGTGCCAGCCGATCCTGGAGCGCCACCGCGCAATTGCGGGTCGCGGTCTCGAGAATGCCGCCGTAGAACAGCTGCTCGATCAGTTTGTGCCCGTCGCCGTGGATTCCGGGTCCGTCCGGCGTGTCGAGTGGTCCCGGGACGCCGTTGCCGGTCGACACGTAGATCGCGACCCCGCGCAGCTGGTCGGCGTGCAGATAGGGGTCGTTGGCCGCCCAGAGCGGATCGGTCGGGGCACCCCACAGATTCAGCGGATCGCCGCGCCAGCGCAGCACCACGCCGTCGACGAACGCCTGTCCCAGCGGATCGCTGGTGCGTGCGCAGCCGCTGTAGGAGCCGACGGCTCGATACAGGCCGGGTGCGGCCATCGCGAGCTGGAACACCGAGGTGCCGGCCATCGAGATCCCGGCCACCGCATTGGCACCCGATCCATGGAAGGCCGAATCGATGATCGGGGGCAGCTCGGTGGTGAGGAAACTCGACCACTTCTGCCGGCCCAGCACCGGATCGTCGGCGCGCCAATCGGCGAAGTAGCTGCCGTTGCCGCCCATCGGCGTCACCACGGTGACCTGCTTGTCGTGGAAGAAGTCGACGATATCGGTCTGCTCCGGCCAGCTGCTGGACTCCGACCCGCCACTGGCACCGTTGAGCAGGTAGAGCACCGGCGCGGGTGCCGAACCATCCGGTGCGCGAAGCACGGTGACTTCGATCTCGCGGTTCATCGCCGCCGAGAACACGCGCAGGTCCAGCAGGCCGTCGGGCTGTGCCGCGGCGGACACGAGGCGGGCGCCGTCGGCCGCGGGCCGCGCGGCAACGGTGAGGGCGTCGACGGTCACCGGGGCGGGCGGCGCGTCGGCCACGGCGGGCACGGTGCACAGCACGGCGGTGAGCAGTGCGGCGCACAGGGCGACTGGCAGAAATCGGCGATCCATCCGGTACCTCTCTGTGATCCTGCGGTTCCGGTCGGCGGTCAACGTAGGCCCGCGAACACCGTGGTCGCAAGGAGATACGGCATCTGTTGGGACCGACGGCCTATCGGGATCGGCCGGTTCTGGGGAAGGTCACAAACTTCGGCGGCGACGGTTGGCGGGGGTGCCCCGGGTGCCGTTGACTCGGTCCGCGTGACCCGGCGGTGCGGCCGGGGCGGACGGTCGGTCCGTCAGATCTGGACGAAGCGAGGTATCCGTGGTCGGTTTCGGTTTCTTCGACGATTGGCATCCGCGGCCGGGCAGGTTGATCGCCTGGGCACCCACACCGCGGTCGCGGGCGGCGGTCATGGCCGCACCCGAACATCCCATCGGCCCGTCCTATCAGCAGCGCGAATATCTGCTCGCGGCACATCGCCAGCGGGACAGCGGATCTCGTGCCTCCCGGCTGTGCATGATCGCCTTCGACTTTCCGAGCGCCCTCGATCGCGACGCGATGACACGCACGGTCACGGCATTCGTCCGCCGCCACGACACATTCTGGAGTTGGTTCTCCTGCGAACCCGGCGACCGCATCGCGCGTCATGTCGCCGATCCCGGCGATATCGAGCTGGCCCCCGCCGACTTCGGCGAATTCACCGACAGCGACGCCGTGCGCGATCACGTGCAGCGGCATGCGCGCGAGGTATTCGACTGGGACTGTTTCGGTTTCGGCGTCATCGACCGCGGTGACTCGTTCACCGTCTACGCGGCGGTCGACCACCTGCACACCGACGGCGTGGGACAGGCGCTGTCGTGTGTCGATCTGCTGATGCTCTACGGCAATGAACTGTCGGGTGGCCAGGTGCCCATCGAACCGGTCGACGGGCACGTGGCGTATTGCGAGCGCGAACTCGCCCACAACGGCGCGCTCACCGCGGATTCCGCGCCGATGCGGCGATGGCTGGACCTGCTGGTGGCCCACGACGGTGCGGTGCCCTCGTTCCCGATGGATCTCGGTGTCGACCCGGACGCGCGCGGGTTCACCGCGGGTGCGCAGATCACCGTACCGTTGCTCACCGAGGCCGAGGCGGTGCGTTTCGAACGGGTGTGCCAGGAATTCGGCGGGAAATTCCTGGGTGGACTGTTCGCGGCGATCGCGCTCACCGAATACGAATTGACCGGCAGGGAACGCTATTTCGTCTTCACCCCGGTCAACACCCGGGGTGCGGCGGCGGAGCAGGGCTCGATCGGCTGGTACACGAACCTGGTGCCGGTGGCGGTGCGGGTGCGTCCGGGGGAGGATTTCACCTCGCTGGTCGGCCGCGCCCAGACCGAGGCCGACGATGCCAAGGAGCTGGCCGAGGTCTGTGTCCATCGGGTGATCGAGCTGGCCGCCGGCGATCCGCGGATCCGGACCCGGCTCGGCTTCTCCGCGCCGATGGTGTCCTACGTCGATGTGCGGCGGATGGCGGGTGTGGAGATGTTCGACCGTATCAACGGCGGGCTGTACGGCAACCGGGCCAGCTCCAGCGAGGTCTATCTGTGGATCAACCGTTTTCCCGATGTGACGACCCTGACCATGATTTTCCCCGACACCGAGATCGCACACGAGGCGATCGCGAAGTACCTGTCGACACTGACCACCCTGTGCCGCGATATCGCCGAACGCGGTGGCGAACCGGTCGAGGCCGCGGTGCCGTGAGTGATCCCCGTCGCCGGGACGGTGCGAAACCCGCTGTCCGGTGGCGGATTTCATCTGCTCCGGCGGCGGCGTGGATCGTCCTGATCGTGGTGGTCGCCACCGTGGCGCTGGTGGCGCGGGCCGGCCGCTATCGGTGGTTCGGGGACGAGTTGTACTTCCTCGCCGCCGGTCACCACCTCGCGGTGGGATATGTCGATCAGGGGCCGCTGGTGCCGCTGCTGGCGCGTCTGGCCGGCGTGGTGGCGCCCGATTCGGTGACCGTGCTGCGGCTGCCCGCCATTGTGGCCGGCGTCGTGGCGATCATCGTATCCGCCGCCCTGGCAAGGGAATTCGGTGGTGGACGCGCTGCCCGCGTCCTGGCGGCCCTGGGTTATGCGAGCTGCCCGTTCCTGATCACCCAGACCGCGTCACTGTCGACCTTCGCATTCGACGCCACCGCGGTGGCGATCCTGATCTGGCTGCTGGTGCGGTGGATACGGGTGCGGCGCGACCGGCTGCTGCTCGCCACCGGCGTGGTGGCCGCGGTGGATCTGCAGGTCAAGTTGTTGCTTCCGGTCGTGATCGCGGCCCTCGTGCTGGGCATCGCCTGCTGCGGTCCGCGCGAGATCGTGCGCCGGCCCGCCCTGTGGTGCGCCGCCACGGTCGCGACGTTGTCGGCGCTGCCCGCGCTGGTGTGGCAGTGGCGCCACGACTGGCCGCAGCTGGCGATGGGCACGGTGATCCGGGCCGAGCAGCAGGCCGCGACCGGCGGGCCCGCCGGGCTGCCGGTTCAACTGGTGACGATGAGCGGTGTGCTCGGTGTCGTGCTGATATGTTGCGGCGCTTACGGTGTGGTGGGTGCCAGGCTGCGGCCCTACCGTTTCCTGGCGGTCGCCTCGGTCGTCATGGCGCTGTTCGTGATCGTCGCGGGCGGGCGCCCGTACTATCTGGCGGGTCTGCTGCCGGTGCTGTTCGCGGCGGGTGCCTGTGTGCTGGTCGAGCGGTCGCCCGCGCGCTGGTGGCGGTCGATCGCCGTGGTCACCGCGGCTTCGTCGGTCGTGATCGCGAGCGGTGTGGTGGTACTGCTGCCCTCGGCCGCGCCCCCGCGACCGGTGAGCACCCGGGCCGAATTGTCCACCCGCATGCGGATATCGGGCACCACGGGCTGGGATGGCCTGGTGGCGGCGGTGGCGCGCGCGGCCGCCGCCGAACCCCGCGGCACCGCTGTGCTGACCCGGACCTATTGGCAGGCATCGGCATTGGCGCACGCGAACGATCCCCGGATACCGCCGGTGTACAGCGCCGACCGCGGCTTCGCCGCATTCGGCCGGCCGCCACCGGACACCATCACAGCCCTCTGCGTCGACACCGATTCCGCCGAAACACGCTTGCGCCGAACATTTTTCGGTGTGGTGCCGATGGTGCTGCTCGACGATCCCCGCGGATTTCCGGGTATCGACGCTCACGTGACGATCTGGCGCTGCACCGGTCCGCGCGCGAGCTGGGAACGGATCTGGCCGGAATTGACGACCGACATTCTGGATCCCGGAATCTGAGGAGATATCGATGTCCCACGCCGCACCCGCCGCCGAGCCGCTGTGTCCCGGCCCGGCCGAACTGATCCGGGCCAAGGGTGATCGCACCGTGTCGGTGGTCCTACCGGCGCTCGACGAACGGGACACCATCGCCGGGGTCATCGCTTCGATCCGGCATCTGGTGGGCGGCCTGGTCGACGAACTGGTGGTCGTGGACTCCGGTTCGACCGACGACACCGTCGCCCGGGCGATCGCCGCGGGTGCGGGCGCCGTCTACACCCGTGAGCAAGCGGTGCCCGGCGTGCCGGTCCGCTCCGGCAAGGGTGAGGTGCTGTGGCGGTCGCTGGCGGTCACCACCGGAGACATCGTCGTGTTCATCGATTCCGACCTGCACGATCCGGATCCCGGATTCGTCCCCGCGCTGCTCGCACCGCTGCTGCGCGACCCGGGGGTGCATCTGGTGAAGGGTTTCTATCGGCGCCCGCTCGGCGAGGACCCGCACCCCGGCATCGACGACGGTGGCCGGGTGACCCAACTGGTGGCGCGGCCGCTGCTCACCGCGCTGGTTCCCGAACTCGCCGATGTGCGACAACCGCTCGGTGGTGAATACGCCGCCACCCGAACACTTCTCACCGAGATTCCGTTCGCCCCGGGATACGGTGTCGAGATCGGGATCCTGCTCGACGCGTGGCGGCGTCACGGGCGGGCCGGGATCGGCGAGGTGGATCTGGGCGTCCGCATCCACCGCAACCGTCCCACGCACGAATTGGCGGTGATGAGCCGGCAGATCGTCGCGACGTTGCTGGCCCGGGTCGGCATCGCGGATTCGGGTGCCGGGCTGATCCAGTTCCGTCCCGAGGGGCCGGGGTGGCGGCGGGTCTCGACGCCGGTGTCGGCGGCCGATCGGCCACCGATGCGATCACTCACCACCAGCCCGTCAGCGGTTGCAGCCGCCGGCCGAGTTCGGGGGCGAGCGAGCGGGCATAGCTCGCGGTGAAGTGATGCTCGTCGTGGTAGACGAGGATGTTGCCGACCTCGACCGGACATACATCGTGTTCGCAGACCGCGTCGGTGAGATCGACGGGGAAGACGTTGGGGAATGCGGCGGACGGGTCGAGGGCGGGGTCCACGGGTGCGAGGGCGTCGTCGCGACGCATACCGCAGCTGATCCGATCGCCATGGCGGGCCAGGCAGTCGACGGCGCGGTAGCGCACGCCGTTGCGCCGAAGCCATGGGGTGTCGCGTACGGCGATCACCTTGATTCCCTCGTCGGACAGCGCCTTCCACACATCGAGGTAGTCCTGTGGTGTCTCGTCACCGCCGGAGTCGATCGGCCGGGTGCCGGTGGTGAACACCCAGTCCGGCTTCTCCTTGCCCAGTAGATCGATGACATCGTGAGACCAGTCGCGGCAGTCCGGATTCGATTCGCCCTTGTACATCGGATTCGGGTCGAGCGTGAGCGGGCAGCCCATCTTCAGATGTACCAGGATGCGGAACCGGTGCTGTTCGGCGAGTTCCTGCAGTGCCGGCATCCAGTGCTCGGCATGCGAGTTCCCGACCACCGCCAGCGTGCGCGGGGCATCGGCGACACCGTAGGTGCAGGTGACCACCTCGCGGTGATCCCAGTCCGCGATGCAGCCGTCGACGGTCGGGCTCGGTAGCTCTGCCGGTGCCTCGTACAGTGTCGGCCGCATCTTGGCCTGCGGGACCGACGCGCCGCCGACCAGGGCCTCGGCTCCGGGATAGCGCACCGGGTCGAGGATGCCCACCGCGCGCGGTGGATGGGTCTGCACCACCGCACTCCAGGTCACCGCCGCCGAAGCCACGACCGCGGCGGTCACCGACAGTGCGACCGCGGCGGTGCGGCGGTATCGCGGCCCGAACATCGGCGCCGCGGTGGAGCTCGGCTGAGGCCGGCGCATGCGCATCGGCTGTTCGACATAGCGGTGGGTCAGGTAGGCCAGTCCCAGCGAGATCGCGATCACGGCCGTTCCGCCGAGGAAACCCGCGTGTGCGCCGCCGCCCTCGGCGAGCAGGAATATCAGCAACGGCCAGTGCCACAGATACAGCGAATAGGCGAGGTCGCCGAGCCGGACCAGCGGTCCGGAGGCGAGCATGCGGGTCGGCCACGGCTGCTGTTCCTGCTGAACCCCAGCCCCGGCCAGGATCAGCGCGACCGCCGCACCCACCGGCAGCAGCGCGGGCGGACCGGGAAACTGATTCGCGCCGTTGGTGATCCAGCCGCCGACCGCCACCACGGCCAGGCCCGCGACCGCCAGCACGATTCGTAGCACGCGTGGCACCCGCAGCGCGGTCGCGGCCAGCGCCAGACCGGCGCCCACCAGTAGTTCCCACACTCGTGCCGCGCTGTCGTAGTAGTTCCAGCCCTGATGGGTGGCCGAGCCGTGCGCCGCGTACAGGAACGAGCAGACCCCCGCGAGGACGATCACCGCGGCCAGGACCGGACGCACGGCGTCGGTGCGGCCCAGCCGGCGGCATACCCACACCGCTGCGGCCACCACCAGCAGGGCGGCCAGATAGTACTGCCCCTGCACCGACATCGACCACAGATGCTGTAGCGGGCTCACCGACGGATCGGCGGCCAGATAATCCGACCAGGTCAGTGCGAGCCGCCAGTTCTGGTAGTAGAACATCGAGGCCAATGTCTGCCCGGCCAGGTCGCCCCACTGTGTGTAAGGACGCAACGTGACGGTGGCCACCAGCACGGCGCCGAGCACCACGACCAGCGCCGGCAGCAACCGGCGCGCGGTGCGCCGCAGGGTCTGCCCGACACCCACCGAGCCGCCCGACACCGCACGGCGCAACAGCGATCCGGTGAAGAAATAGCCCGACAAGACGAGGAAGATGTCGACCCCGCCCGACACCCGCCCGAACCAGATGTGGAACACCACGACCAGGGCGATCGCCAGTCCGCGCAGCCCGTCCAGATCCCGGCGGTAGGCGGTGCCGACCTGACCGGTCGCCGGCTCACTCACCGTCGCGGACATGACGGCACCTCGGTGGCGACGGAGTGAACGGAAGGGGCGGATGACACGACAATTCCCTATCACACCCGCGCGACCCAGGACCAATGCCGCGCGTGGCGGACGACCCCTTGTCCCGTGCTTTCGGGCGCGTTAGGGTTTGGTCATTCGCCCAAGGCGATTGCCCAGGGCGGTCCGTTCACCCGGGAGGAGTGGCCGATGGTCACCGCCGCAGCACAAGGCCGCGACACTCGAGCGCGGCTGATGGACGCCGCCATCTCGGTGATCGACGAACGCGGCTGGGGAGCGGTCACCACCCGGCTGGTCGCCGAGCGTGCCGGGGTCCGCGCGGGCCTGGTGCATTACCACTTCCGCTCGGTGGACGATCTGCTGATCGACGCGGCACTACGGATGGTGCGCGGACTCGTCGACGAGGTGGCCGGTGCGGACGGTGCCGGCGCGGGCGATCCCGTCGCGGCGCTGCTGGCGAGCATCGCCGAATTCGACGATGCGGCGCAGACCCGGGTGTTCAGCGAAATCCTGCTGGCCGCGACCCGGCACGACCGGTTGCGTGCGGGTCTCGAGACGGTTCTGGCCGAGTTCCGCGCCGATCTCGCCGATCGGCTGCGCGCCGAGGCCACCGTCGCCGATCCGGAGGCCACCGCGGTCGTGCTCGTCGCGGCGCTGGACGGACTCGTCCTGCATCGGCTCATCGACCCGAACATCCGAGCGCTCGACGCCGGGCCGGCGTTGCGCCGGCTGACCGGGGTGCAGGGGTCGCGCAATCGACAGAAGGCAGTGTGAGTGACATTTGCGCGGCTGCTCGCGGTGCCGACCGGGGTGTGGGTGTACCGCATCCGCATGAGACAGGAGGAGTCATGACTTTCGCCGATACCGTGGCCGGGCTGGGTGCGCGGGCTCTGCGGACCCGCGCGGTGGTGCGCGCGCCCATCGGGCTGTATCGGGCGGGCCTGGGGTTCCTGTTCGGCCGGCGCATGCTGATGTTGGAACATATCGGCCGGACCAGCGGGGCACGGCGTTACGTGGTGCTCGAGGTCGTCGATCGCCCCGCGCCCGGCGAGTTCGTGATCGTGTCCGGCTTCGGGACCCGTGCCCAGTGGTATCGCAATATCGAGGCCGAGCCGGCCGTGCGGGTGTGGGTGGGGCTGCGCCGCGCGGTGCCCGCGGCCGCCGTCGCGATGGACGCCGCGGCCTCGGGTGTGGCGCTCGAGCAGTATCGGCGCACGCATCCCCGGGCGTGGCGGAATCTGCGCGCGATGATCGAGCGTGCGACCGGGGCTCCCGTCGACACCCTGCCGATGGTGCGGCTACGGCTGCACTAGCTCCCGACGCGCGTGGGGAATGCCGCGCCGCCCAGGCGATGTCACGTAGCGTCGAGGCCGATGCACAGTCGAAACGAAACGGGGCACCCGATGGACGACCGGATCGAGCAGCTGGCAAGGCAATTGGACCTGCCGGCGAAACTACGTCTCATCTCGGGCGCCGGAATGTTCCGTATGGCCGGTGATCCCGCGATCGGTCTGGCCGAGATGCCGGTGTCGGACGGTCCGTCGGGTGTTCGAGGGGAGAACTGGGACGAGCGCGATCCGTCGGTGAGTCTGCCCTCGGGTACCGCGCTGGCGGCCACCTGGGATCGTGATCTGCTCACCGAGATCGGTGCGCTCATCGCGGCGGAGGCCCACCGCAAGAATGTCCACGCGGTACTGGGCCCGACCGTGAATCTGCACCGATCCCCGCTGGGCGGACGGCATTTCGAATGCTTCTCCGAGGATCCGATGCTCACGGCGGAGATAGCGGCCGCCTATGTCCGCGCGGTCCAGGCTCACGGTGTCGCCGCCTGCCCGAAACACTACGTCGCCAATGATTCCGAGACCGATCGCTTCACCGTGGACGTGCGAGTGGCGGCCCGGGCGCTGCACGAGCTGTACCTGTATCCGTTCGAACGCGCGGTGGCCGCGGGCACCTGGATGGTGATGGCCGCCTACAACAGCGTCGCGGGCGCCACCATGACCGAATCGCCGCTGCTGGACGAACCACTCAAGGGCAGTTGGGGTTTCGACGGCGTGGTGGTCTCCGACTGGACCGCCGTGCGCAGTACCGACGGTGCCGCACACGGGACGGATCTGTGCATGCCGGGTCCGTCGCCGCTGTGGGGGCAGGCGCTGGCCGACGCGATCGCCGCGGGCACCGTGCCCGAGTCCGCGATCGACGACAAGGTCCGGCGCATCCTGCGTCTCGCCGATCGCGTCGGCGGATTCGCCTCGGCGCCGGGCGAATCCGCGCCCCGCCCCGTGATCTCCGGTGCCGAAGCCCGCGCGCTGGTGCGCCGGGCCGCGGCGGCCGCGATGGTATTGGTGCACAACGACGGGGTGCTCCCGCTGGCGCCGCACACCTCGATCGCGGTGCTGGGCCCCGCCGCCGCGGATCCGCGGTACATGGGCGGCGGCAGCGCCACCGTGCTCCCCGACCACACCGTCACCCCGGTCGAGGGGCTGTCGGCGGTGCTGCCGGTGACGCACACCCCCGGTGTCCGGCTCGGCGACGATCCGGTCCCGGTTCCGCTGGAGCTGGTCACCGACCCCGTCACCGGCACCCCGGGACTGTGCCTGCGCTACCTCGATGGTGATCGCGTGCTGGACACCCAGCACCGCACCGCGGGCCGGCTGGTGCTGTTCGGCGATCCGCACGCTGCGGCGGCGAGCGCGATCGAACTGCGGGCCCGGCTGCGCGCGGATGTGGGAGGTGCCTGGCGGATCGGTGTGGCCGCCCTCGGGCACTGTGTGCTGGAGCTCGACGGCGAGGCCGTGATCGATACCGAGATCGCCTTCGAAGGCTCGGATCCCGTTGCCGCACTGCTGGATCCACCGCAGCGCTTCGTCGAGCGCGAGCTGTCGGCCGGGCAGACGGTCGAGGTGCGGATCACGGTGGGTTCCGGAGCGGAGGCGGCGGCCGGGCTGGGCATGATCCTCGGGGTGGGCCTGGGGATCGGGCGTCCGCAACGCGCCCCCGAGGACGAATTCGCGGCGGCGATCGAGGCCGCTCGCAGTGCCGAGGTGGCGGTGGTCGTGGTCGGCACGACGGAGCAGCTGGAGAGTGAGGGACGCGATCGCACCACGCTGGCTCTGCCGGGGCGCCAGAACGATCTCGTCGCGGCGGTGGCCGCGGCCAATCCGCGCACGGTCGTGGTGGTGAATTCCGGTGCGCCCGTGGAGATGCCGTGGCGCGACGAGGTGGCCGCGGTCCTGCTGACCTGGTTCCCCGGACAGGAATTCGGCGCCGCGCTGGCCGATGTGGTCACCGGCGCGGCCGAGCCCGGCGGCCGGCTCCCGACCACCTGGCCCAAGGAACTCGCCGATGTTCCCGTCCGCGAGACCATTCCGGACGCCGACGGCCGGCTGACCTACGACGAAGGCATTCATATCGGCTATCGAGCCTGGCTGCGGGCAGGGGTGCAGCCGGCCTTCCCCTTCGGTCACGGGCTGGGGTACACCGTCTGGGAGCTGAGCGATCTACTGGTCGACGGCCACGATGTCGAGGTCACGGTCGCCAATATCGGCGAGCGGGACGGTAAGCAGATCGTCCAGGTCTATCTGTCGCGGGAGGACAGCGAGGTCGAGCGGCCGGTGCGCTGGCTGGCCGCGTTCGCCGCGGTCACCGTCGCGGCGGGGGACCGGCAGCGGGTGCGGATCACGGTGCCGCGGCGTTCGTTCCAGCATTGGGACGAGGGCGGTTGGAGTACCGAATCCGGGCCGTTCACCGTGCACGTGGGCACCTCGGTGATCGCGCTGCCGCTGACCGCGCCGATCGAGTGATCGCCGGACGGCGGAAATCCGGGCTGGCGTACTGGACGAGTGACCAGTAATCTGCGACACACACGGTTGGAGGGGTCGCAGTGTCGCGGCCGGACCCGAAGGAGCGATCAGTGACGTTGACCCGGCGATCGATGCTGGCCGGTACCGCGACGGCCGCGATGGCGGCCGGCGTGGCCGTCACCGGGACCGCGGGCGCGGCACCCGTGCACGCGACCGGCGAGCCGGGTGGCTATCTCGTCGGTGCCGGGATCGCCGATGTCACCGGTGCGGTCGCCGGTCAAGGCATGATGGGCTACTCCGAACTCGACCAGGTCGCCACCGGACTGCTGATGCGCACCTGGGCCCGGGCCTACATCGTGGTCGATCGGGCCACCGGTGACCGGGTGGCCTTCGTCAGCGCCGATATCGCCTGCCTGTTCCAGTCGGTGCATCTTGCCGTCATGACGCAGCTGGCGCAGCGTTTCGGTGGCATGTACACCGAGCGCAACGTCAATCTCAACGCCACCCACAATCACAATTCCTGTGGTGGTACCGCCCGTGAGTACGCGTATTCGCTTGCCGCGTACGGCTTTCAGAGCAATTCGCATCAGGCCGAGGTCGACGGGATCGTGGCCGCTCTGGTGGCTGCCCACGACACTCTGGCGCCCGGTACCCTGTCGCTCGGTCATGGTGAACTCCACGACGCCTCGGCCAACCGCTCGCGGGTCGCGTTCGAACTGAATCCGCCCGGGGACAAGTCCGAATTCCCCAACGCCATCGATCCCAAGGTCACTGTGCTGCGCCTGCGCCAGGGCGCGAAGGACATCGGCGCGATCACCTGGTTCGCCACGCACGGCACCTCGCTGACCGACGCCAATACGCTGATCTCGGCCGACAACAAGGGCTACGCCAGCTATCGCTGGGAGCACGACGAGATGGGGGTGCGCCACCGCGACGGCGGCACCGGATTCGTCGCGGCCTTCGCTCAGACCAATGCCGGTGACATGACCCCGAATCTGGGCCTGACGCCCTGGCATCCGTCCGGCCCGACCGAGGACAACCGGGTCAACTGCGCCCTCATCGGTGAACGTCAATATCAAGCCGGGCGTGCGGCTTTCGATGCCGCGCGGCCGATGAGCGGCGGGGGAGTCGAGGCCGCGCTGCGCTATCTGAACATGGCCGATATCGCCGTCGACGGCGCCTACACCCCCGACGGCAAACCCGCGCGCACCGCCCCGGCGATGATGGGGGCAGCCGCGGCCGCCACGAGTTCGGAGGACAACTGGAAGACCCAGCTGTCGTTTCTGCAGGAGGGTGACACCAATCCTGTGGTCGCCGCGCTCGGCGGCCTGAACGGTCCGGTCGAGCAGTGGATGCGGGATGTGCAGGCGCCCAAGCTGATCGTCGCGCCGCTGGGTGTACTGCCGCCGCGGCCGTGGGTGCCGCTGACAGTGCCGATCCAGATCCTGCGCATCGGCGATCTGGTGCTGGCCTCGGGACCGGCGGAGTACACCGTGGTGTCGGGTCTGCGTATCCGTCGCGTCGTTGCGCACGCGCTGTCGGTACCGCTGGAAAATGTTCTGCTGCAGGGCTATTCGAACGGCTACAGCGGCTACGTCACCACCCCGGAGGAATACGCCTCTCAGCAGTACGAGGGCGGCGAAACCCTCTATGGCCGCTGGACGCTGCCCGCGTACGTGCAGGAGTTCGACCGGCTGGCTCGTGCGGTGGCCGCGCGCACCGATCCGGGCCGTGGCCCCGCGCCGCTGGACTGGACCTCCGGTCTGCAACCGAATCTGCTCCCGCCGGTCCCCGCCGACGAGCCGGTCGCCGGACATGCGTTCGGTGATGTCCTGACCCCGCCGAAACCCTCGTATGGCCGCGGCGAGGCGGTTGTCGTGGAGTTCTGCGGCGCCCATCCGAACAACGACTTCCACACCGGTGCCGGCTATTTCGAGATCGAGCGAGCCGACGGCGACCGCTGGAACACCGAGTACGACGACAACGACTGGTGCACCGAACTGCACTGGTCACGTCCGCCAGGCCAGTCATCGGCCTCGATCGTCGCCGTGCACTGGACCATTCCGGACGCCGCCGAGGCCGGCCGTCACCGCATTCGCTACCACGGTGATCGTCGCGACGGCGCCTCGACGACTCCGTTCACCGGCACCACCACCGAGTTCCAGGTCGGCTGACGCGTCACGGGCAGCCGCCGGTGTCATGTCCCTGGACTGTGTTTCACTCGTCCCGGGCGTCGAGTTTATTCGAATTCTTGCCCCATCCGGGCAGTCCGGACCGATGCGACCGGGCCCGACGGCCCGGCGTTCCCGGGCGCGCTCCGCGACGTCCGGCCCGATTCCGGAGACCTGGACATCATTGCGGGCGTATCGATCTCGACTGTTGGCAGGGTGTCGAGATATGCCGCCATCGCGTGCCCGGCCGAGATCAGCGGTGCGGTCGAGCGCAGCGTCCGGCTCAGGATGAACGCGCCCTCCAGGGCGCCCAGTACCGCCGCCGTGAAACCACGGGCCGCGTCGGGGGCGAGTCCGCGCGTCCGGAAGTAGGCGCTGCCGCGGTTCATCCAGTCGTCGATCACCTCGGCGGTCACCGTGCGCAACTCCGGTTCGCTGTCGGCGATCTCGCCCGCCACGGTGCCGACCGGGCACATGTTCATCCAGCCGGACTGCTCGATCTGTTCCGCGGCAGCGGTGAACGCGCACGATACGGCCTCGTGCAGATCCGGATACGGATCCATGAGCATCGGCAGTAGTTGGATGTAGGCCGCGCCGCTCGACCGCAGCGCCGACGCCGCGATCTGCTGTTTGCCGCCGGGGAAGTGGTGATACAGCGATCCGATCGGTGCGCGGGCGGCGGCGGTGATCTGTTTGACGGTGGTCGCGCCGTATCCCTGGCGGCGCATCAGCTCCGCGGTCGCGGTGACGATGCGGTCGGCGGTCGGGCTTGACACGGAATCGGACATGGTCCAATACTAGAACATGCGCTCTAGAGCGAACGTTCTAGTGGGTCGTCCGGATGCCGGACGGCTGCGCGATACGGAGGTGGGCTGACATGCCGGTGGTCGAGGTCGCGGCCGGGCCGATCCACTACGTCGAAGAAGGGCAGGGTCCACCCGTGGTCCTGCTGCACGGCCTGTTCATGGACCACACGGTCTGGGACCGGGTCATGCCGTTGCTGCCCAGCGGCTTCCGATATCTGCGCCCGACGCTGCCACTGGGATCACATCCCGACCCGATGCGGGCCGATGCCGATCTGACGCTGCGCGGCCTGGCCGGAATCATCGCGGATTTCCTCGTCGCCCTGGATCTGCACGAGGTCACCCTGGTGCATTCGGACTGGGGCGGCGGGCTGCTGATGACCGCCTACGGTCTCGACGAGCGCATCGCCCGGCTGGTCGTGTTTCCGTGTGAGGCCTTCGACAACTTCCCGCCCGGAATACCCGGCAAACTGGCGGCTCTCGCCGCCCGGATCCCCGGCGGCCTCGGGCTGGTGGCCCGTCAGCTGCGCAATCGGCGCGATCCGCCGCATCCCGTTCGTCTTCGGGCACATGGCACGCCGGCCGGTACCCGACGCCATGGTGCGGGGCTGGACCGCCGCGGCGCTGCGCGATCCGGACGTCCGCCGCGACGTCGGTAAGTACGCACTGTCGATGCCACCGGCACACCAGCTCATCGCCGATACCGAGGCACTGGGGAAGTTCCGGGGCCCGGCACTGGTGCTGTGGTCCTCGGCGGGCAAGGTGATGCCCCGTGAGCACGGCGCCCGGCTGGCCGAACTACTGCCCGAGGGCAGGCTGGTCGAGATCGACGACGCTTATGTCCTGTCGATGCTGGACCGGCCCGAAGCCGTTGCCGCCGAACTGACCACATTCCTCACCGGGACCTGACCGGTGCGCCGTGCGGGCGCTGGTCTAGGTGTGGGCGCCGCCCTCGGCGATCCGGTGCCGCGCGGTCTCGGCCGCCTGCTCGGCGCGCTCGCGCGCACGGTGAGCGAAGGTCGATCCGCGTTGCTTCGCGACCTCGGCCCAGTCGCCCCCGTGTTCGCGGGCGGCCTCGGCCCACTCGCCCCGGTGTTCGCGGGCCGCCTCGGCCCATTCCGCACCGTGTTCGCGGGCCGCCGCGGCGAGGCTCTCACCCCGACGTTTGGCCGCCTGGGTCCACTCGCCGCGATGGTCGAGGGCGGTACCGGCCAGCTCGGCACCCCGATTGCGCGCAGCTCCGGCCCATTCGCCACCGTGTTCGCGCGCCACCTCGGCGAGCTCACCGCCGCGTTCACGTGCCACTTCGGCCAGTTCACCGCCGCGTGACTGCGCCACCGCGGCCAGATCCGCACCCCTGTCCGCCGCGACCGCGGCGAGCTCCCGGCCGCGGACAGCCTGCTGCTGCAGCCGATCTCGCACCGTCTCGGTCGATGTCGCGGTGAGTGGCAGAGCCGCGGCCGCGCGGCGCGCGGCACGGCGGCCCCGCCAGCCCAGCGAAGGTTTGCCCTCGGTATCGGCGGCGGCGATCAGCAGACCGCCCAGCAGGCCCATGTCCTTGAGGAATCCGGTGCGCTTGGCCGCTCGTTGCTGCGCATCGGTTTCGTTCCAGAAATCCTGTTCGGTGACGGTGGCCGGTACGACGGTCGCCGCCAGGGCGAATGCGGCGATTCGCGGTGCCCGGCCGAGCGCGAGCAATGTTCCGGCGCCCACCCGGACCGCGGCGTTGATCCGGACCACTCGCGCCGGATCGGCCGGGAGTTTGGCCGACACCGAATCCGGCAGGCGCTGCTCGCTGTGGGATACCAGCGTGGTCGCGGCCTGTGTGCGCGATTCGGGATGCATCAGAGTGTCGATCCCTTCGACCACGAACGCCGATGCCAGCAGTGGGCGGGCAAGGTGGCGAATCAACATGGTGAAAACCCCTTCCTCAACGGTCTCGTTCTGGCGGGTTCCCCGGATACCGCGTTCCAATCGGCCGAACGTGGGTGACTCAGGGCACGACGGTAACCGGCCAGCGCCCGGATTTCACCAGACGCACCGCGACCGAACCGATGAATCGGTGCCCGGCCTTCTCGGAGGCGCCGACCACCACGCCGTCGGCCTTCAGTTCGTCGGCCGCCTCGGCCAGCACCGTGTAGGGATCGCCACGGCGGGTGATGAACTTCCAGCGAATGCGGTAGACGTCCTCGACCTTCTCGGCATGCTCGCGAATCTCGCGCGCAAGATCCTGTGCCACCTCCGCGGTGGCGCCCTGGACATCGACGCCGTAGGCACCGGCCATGGCCAGAATCGGTTGCACGTAAATCATTGCCAGCAGGGCATTCTGGCGGCGGGCCAGTCCGGCGGCGTAGGCCGTGGCCCGCCAGGAGGCGTCGGAGCCGTCGATGCCCACCATGATCACCCGGGGGCCGTCGGTGCCCAGTTCGAAACCCGACGACCGGCCGGGCGCCCATTCGGGAGTCATCTCTTCGGCCACCAGTCGAGCCTAGAGCAGACCGAGGAGATCGCGCAGCGTGCGCAACTGTCCGGGCGTCAGTGCCGCGAGTGCGGGTGGGGGCGGATCGGGAGTGGCCAGGGCGTGTGCCACCGCCGCCCGGCCCGCCTCGGTCACGGTCACCAGCTTGGAGCGCCGATCGGCGGGGTCCATCTCCCGCGCCACCAGGCCGCGCTCTTCGAGATCGTTGACCACCACGGTGGTGGCCGGCGCGTCCATCGCGGCGCTGCGGGCGAGTTCCTTCAATTGCAGCGGCCCCGGCAGCAGCCGGCGCAGCACCCGGAACCTGCTGAACGGCATGCCCATTCGCTCGGCGACGGCGCGCTTCCAGGGATCCCGGCTGTCCTGGACCACATGGGTCATCAGCCGCCAGACCTCTTCCGGGGTCGGTTCGGTCGACGGGGGTTCATCGGACATGTGCGGGCACCTTGTGTTCGAGCAGTGGAACGATCCGGTCGCGGGAGCGCAGTGCCCATCCGGTGTTGGCGGCGATGCCCAGCACCACCACACACGCCGCCAGTGCCGCCACGACCCACCACAGTCCCGCCCCGGTGAGCAGACCACACAATGCCACACCGACGCTCACTCCGACCTGGCGGCTGGTGGACGCCACCGCGGACGCGGCACCCGCCCGGTCCAGCGGCATCCCGCTCACCGCGGCGGTGGTGATGGGCGCGTTCACCATGCCGAATCCGGTGCCGAACACCGCGAACATGACGATCAGCTGCCAGATCGGGGTGTCGGGGCGCAGCGTGGTGAGCAGTGCCGCCGCGATCGTCATCAGAATTCCCGCCGACACCAGCGACGGCCGGGTGCCGTGCCGTCCGACCAGCCGTCCCGACAGTGGGGAACAGATCAGCATCCCGAGTGCCATCGGTAGATAGAGCAGCCCGGTGTGCACCGCCGAATAGTGCCGCACACCTTGTAGATACAGCGAGGCGCTGAACAGGAACGCGCCCAGCCCGGCGAAGGCGCAGACCGCGGTGAGGGTCGCCGCCGAGAACGGGATGCTGCGGAAGAAGCGCAGATCGATGAACGGCGAACGGTGCCGTGCCTCGGCATACAGGAAGCCGGCCAGTGCCACCGCCGTGATCGCCAGGACCGCCGGGCGATGCTCGATCAGCCCGAAGACCAGAGTGAACATCACCACGATCGCCAGTGCCTGCCCGAGCGGATCGATGCCACGCGCGGTCTGTGATTTCGACTCGGGCACGAAGATCGTGGTCAGCACCAGAGCGGCCGCGCAGATGGGCAGATTGATCCAGAACACCGACTGCCAGCCCAGCGCGTCGATCAGGACGCCGCCGACCATGGGGCCCAGTGCGGTGGAGATGCCGACCACCGCACCCCACACCCCGATCGCCCGGGCTCGCTCCATCCGCCCGGTGAACACGGTCGTGATGATCGACATCGCGATCGGATTCAGCATCGATCCGCCGATGGCCTGGATGAAGCGCGCGCCGATCAGCAGATCGATGGTCGGCGCCAGGCTGCACAGCAGTGAGCCGAGGGCGAAGACGCTCAATCCGATGCGGAACATGCGCTTGCGCCCGAAGCGGTCGGCGGTGGCTCCGGACAACATCAACAGGCTCGCGAGCGTGAGGGTGTAGATGTCGACGATCCATTGCAGCCGTGACAGGGGCGCGTCCATCTCCGACCGGATGGTCGGAATCGCGACGTTCACGATCGTCGCGTCCATCGACGAGATGAGCAGGCTCAGACAGCAGGTGACCAGAACGATCGTCTTGTGGCGCGGACTCATCGCGGTAATGGTTGTGGGCACACAATGATTGTGGGGCTACAAGTAATTCGGAGCAAGGGGTGTGAACTAGTTCACTGCGGGGTCGCAGCGGTCGCAGCTCGTCGCAGACCCGGTACGGTGCTGCGATATGACGACCGACCGGAAACCGGATGCGCCGGAACTCGCGTCCGCGGGTGAAGAGGGCTACCAGCGCGGCCTGAATCCTCGGACGATTCAGATGATCGCGATCGGCGGTGCGATCGGCACCGGACTGTTCTACGGTGCCGGCGGCGCCATCGAACAGGCAGGCCCCGCCCTGATCCTGTGTTACCTGGCCGCCGGTCTGGCCATCTTCGTGATCATGCGAGCTCTGGGTGAACTGCTCACCTACCGTCCGGTGTCGGGCAGCTTCGGTGAGTACGCGCACGAATTCCTCGGCCGCTTCGCCGGATTCGTCACCGGCTGGACCTACTGGGCGGTGTGGGTGGCGACCTGCATGGCCGAGATCACCGTCGCCGGTAAGTACGTCAAATATTGGTTCGCGATCCCCGAGTGGGTGACCGCGCTGGTGGTGCTCGGGGTGCTGTTCGCCGCGAACCTGATCTCGGTCAAGCTGTTCGGCGAGGGCGAGTTCTGGTTCTCCACCATCAAGGTGACCGCCATCGTGGCGATGATCCTCATCGGCATCGGTGTGCTGATCTTCGGTTTCGGGCACGCACCGGATCCGACGGTGACCAATCTGTGGGCCGACGGCGGGGTGTTCCCGAACGGCTTCGGGCAGGCGTTACTCGCCTTGCAGATCGTGTTGTTCGCCTATGTGGGTGTCGAACTGGTGGGTGTGACCGCGGGGGAGGCGGCCGAACCGCGCCGGACGCTGCGCCGCGCGATCAATTCGCTGCCGCTGCGGATCGGGCTGTTCTATGTGGGCGCGCTGCTGGTGATCATGTCGGTGTCGAGCTGGAAGGTCTTCCACGCCGGACGCAGTCCGTTCGTCGAGGTCTTCGAGCAGATCGGTATTCCGGGTGCGGCCGGCATCATCAACTTCGTGCTGTTGACGGCCGCGTTGTCCTCGTGCAACTCGGGCATCTATTCCACCGGCCGCATGGTGCGCAGTTTGTCGCTGCGTGGTGAGGCGCCGGCCTCGCTCGGCGGGCTCAGCGGTCGCCGGGTACCCCTCGCCGGCATCCTGTTGTCGGCGGCGATGATGGTGATCGGCGTCGTGGTCAATGTCGTGTCGCCGGACAAGGCCTTCAACTACATCACGTCGGTGTCGACCATCGGCATCATCTTCGTCTGGGGCATGATCCTGGTCTGCCACATGATCTATCGCGTCCGGGTCCGCCGCGGCGAACTGCCGGCCAGTGGTTACCGCCTGCCCGGTGCGCCGGTCACCTCCGTGGTGGCACTGGCCTTCCTCGGCCTGGTCGTGGTGCTGCTGTTCTGGACCGACAGCGGGCGCACGGCCCTGGCCGTCGGCCTGGTCTGGGCGGTGCTCGTATGCGCCGGATATCCGATCGTGAACAAGCTGGTCCGCCGGCGCGAATCCGTCGCCGGCTGAGCCGATCGGCCGCCCGGCTACTTACCGTCGGGGTGCCCGACCTCGGCCAGTGCGGTTGTCCAGTCACCCGCGATGGCGTTCTGGGCGGCCGTCAGGCCGACCGCGCCCGAGCAGACCAGACTGTGCAGTTGATTCTCCACGGTGTCCTTGGGATTGCTCGGGCCCGATCCGGCCGGATGACCGGGGGAGGGCGGTTCGACCCAGAGATTGCGCGGGTCGTTCGGATCACCGCCCAGTTCCAGTGAGATCAGGTGATCGTATTCGGCGTCGTGCAGATTCCCGGTGTACCCATAGGAGAGAGCATCGGCCTGCTTCTCCCGATCGGTGATCGCCGCCGGTGGTCGAATGGACCGGGTGTAGCCGCTCGCGCAGATGGTCGACCGGAGGGTGTCCGGGGTGACCTTGGGATTGACCGCGCCGGGTGTGCAGCCGGGGTCGGGCAGTGGTTGTCCGGAATCGGTCCTGCCGTAGTGGCAACCACCTGGAGCGGGTTGCGGTGCCACGCTGTAGGTTCCGGACGGTCCGGGTCCCACCGCTGGAATACCCTGCCGGGCGAGTGGAACCGGATGCGCCGCCCGGCTCACCGGTGCCGGACTCTGGTGTGAGCAACCACCCGCGACGAGCGGCATCGCGACCATCACGGCCGCCAGTGTGATCGTGCGAATCTTCATGACGTCCTCGAGCCGACCTGCAATCAGGCTCTCAGTGTGCGCCGGTACGACCCGATTGCCGATCCGGTATGACCGAATCGTCGGTAGTTGCGAGAACTCACCGGGGTTCCGCGTGATCCACGCTGCCGGGATCGTCGGTAATGACCGGATCTACTGCCCGAGAACGGTGTTCATCAGGGTGCCCGCACTGGTCGCCATGACGCCGCCGATCAGCGCGCCCGCCACCATCTTCGGCGACTCCAGCGGGCCGCCACTCCACTTCTCCCAGCCGAATCTACCGCCGGCGTAGATGATCGCCGTGGTTCCGGACAGCAGCATGAACCAGGTGAAGTACCGCACCAGCGGCAGAAGTTTGTCCGCCGCCGGAGGTTTCTCCGGCGTGGGGTTGCCGACCTGGGCTGTTATGACGTCGTGCACCGCGAGAAGAAGCATGATGTGCTCGATCCGCAAGGTGGTGGGGTCCGATTCCCATCATGGTAGATCGCGAATCATCCCTGGTGACAGGCGATTGCGAGCGCTGTTGCGGAATTGCGGTGTCGGCGACCGGTTTCGGTCCGTTCACCCGGCTTGACGGAACGCCGGTGGCGGATCCGAACAGGGGCTATTCGTCGTCCAGTCCGGCCGATAGATAGGCCGCGGCGGCGACCCACTGCCGGCAGCTCATGTGCCGGTCGTGGGCATGCAGAATGGCGCGGGCGCGGGGGTGGGTGAGTTCGCGGGGCTCATTGGCGCAGTCGCCGGCCGGATCGGCACCGGCAGTACGGCGTTCGGCGCGCTGATCGCAGATGCGGGAATGCTGAAGCAGGTGGCTCATGGAATGCCCTCTACCGTCGTCGGAAGAATGCGGAAGTAATTGTCCGACAAGGCTTTCCACTGCCTCCGGCGAATCTGCTCCGGCGTGGTCCGGCCCTGTCGTGCGACCGATTTTACGGCTCTGCAAGGAGCAAATGCAAGTACATCTGCACGGTCGAAGTAGGCGAAATCTGCGCGATTCACGGTGCGGGCGGCTTTTCTTCATGGTCTGAAAACAGACCGCTCGGACGCTGATCATTCCCCGCTCAGGGCATATCGGAAACATGACGAGTCAATGGAAAAGGGCATGTCGCCCAGGTTTTTTCAGTTTTTCCGGAGGGCTCGATCCGGGCGAACCTGCGTGCTATCGTTCAAATCGTCGGTTTCAAATGCAAGTACATTTGCTCGAACATATGCAAGGGCTGACGGTAGGTTCAGCTCGATCATCCGGAACTGCCGAGGGCGGCCAGTGGTGGCCGAGCTCGGCCACCACGAAACCTGGAGACAGTCATGACCGATTCCACGGCCACATCGACCGGCCTTCTGTCCGATGCCGCGTGGCGCAAGAGCACGTTCAGCAATCCCAGTGGAAACTGTGTCGAATTGGCCGATTTGTCCAATGGCCTGGTCGCTGTTCGCAACTCGCGTGATCCCGAAGGGGCTGTTCTGGTGTACACCCGCCCGGAGATCGATGCGTTTCTGCGCGGCGCGAAGAGTGGAGAGTTCGACGATCTGGCATAGCGGGCGGTACCATGGCACTCGGCGCGGTGTCGGTGCGCGACGAAGCAGTGTTTCCTGATGTTCGGCCAGCTGCTTCGGTGATTGGTACCCTCACTGCCGGTGATCGTCGAGCATCGGAGTAGACCTCATGATGGCAGAGCCCGTCCGGATCGGCCGTGTGGATTCGCTTGTCGCCGAACGCGGTCCGACAGCGCTTCGGATCGCGGTGGGCGGGCAGCTCCGCAAGTTGCGGGAGGGTGCCGGCATCACTCGCGAGGCCGCGGGTGACCACATCCGTGGATCCCACGCGAAGATCAGTCGTTTGGAGCTGGGGCGTACCGGTTTCAAGGAGCGCGATGTTCGCGATCTGCTGACGCTGTACGGCGTCAGCGAGGAAGAGGATCGCGAGCTTTTCCTCGATCTGGTGAGCAAGGCGAACCAGCCGGGGTGGTGGCATCGCTACAGCGATCTGCTGCCGCAATGGTTCGAGACCTACCTCGGCCTCGAACACGCCTCCAAATCTATTCGTACCTTCGAGGGTCAGCTGGTGCCCGGTCTGCTGCAGACCGAGGAGTACACCCGCTCGGTGGTGGCACTCGGCCACGAGAACGCCGAGGCTGCCCGGCGGGTGGAGCTTCGCAGGAAGCGCCAGGAGATCCTCGATCGTTCGGGTGCGCCGACGCTGTGGGCCGTCATCGACGAAGCGGTCCTGCATCGGCCCATCGGCGGCGAGCAGGTTCTGCGCGCGCAACTCGACCATCTGGTGGAGGTATCGTCCAAGCCGAACGTGACCATCCAGGTGCTGCCGTATGCGGCGGGTGGGCATGCCGCGGCCGGTAGTTCGTTCACCATGCTGCGCTTCGCCGAGCCCGAACTGCCCGATATCGTTTATCTCGAACAGCTCACCAGCGCACTGTATCTCGATCGCCAGCAGGATCTCGAGCTGTACCGTCAGGTCATGGACCGGCTCAGTGTGCAGGCCGAGCCGCCGGAGCGGTCGCGCGAGATGATGAAGAAGGCCGCGGCCGAACTTCCCGATTGCGACTAGTCCGCGCGAGCACCTGCGACACGATCACCGAACAAACGCCAAGGGCCGCCGACCTTCTAAGGTCGGCGGCCCTTGGCGTTTGTTCGACTACTGCTTGATGCAGCTGGATGCTATGCGCCAGAAGGCCTCCGGTTGCATCGCATCGAAATCCCAATCGTTGACCATCGCGTGCGCGGTGGCCACGATGCGATCGATATCGAAATCATCGCGTGTGGCCGCGCCGGTGGATTCGACCGCATCGATGACGAAACACGTTGCGGTTTCCCGCGAATAGATGTGATGCTCGGTCGCATTCCGGTCCATGACACCGAGTCGACCGAGACTGATTTGGTTCATAGGTGCGCCCCTGACGCCAGGCCGCACGACTTCCTTCGGCAAAAGTTGGCTTCCGGTTCACCCTGCGGCTCGCGGGTAGTCCCCTGCATTCCCTTACCGACCCGAGTCTAGGGTCACGTCGAGATCGTATGCAAGCACATCTGCAACATCGAATTCCCGCTCAGGGCAGGGATTTCGGGTGCTGACGGGTTGCTGCCGAGGCTGTCCGCGGACCCCGCCGGCAGCCGTATGTGGGGGCCGATTCCGATAGCGGCGGCGATGATGTTCCGGGTGTCCGCGCGGGTGCCGCCGGGTGGCTTGCTGTGGTTTTTCCCAACGGACCGGGCGGCTGGTTCGGCGGAAAATATATCTGGTACGCCTGGCTGCGGTCGTCACCCGGAGGTACCGGCAGCCCTCCTCGTATGTCGGATATGTCCGTCCGGCCGGGTCGGCTCGGGGCCGATTCCCGTTGTCGTGTTATATCTGCTGGAGCAGTAATTCAGTCGCCGACGGTGAGCGCGGGCTGTCGTCGAGGCGATCGGCGCGCATGTTGCGGTCTGTTCGGCGGCCCGAGAAGACAGGCGCGCAGTGGACAGCTCGCACGGATATTTCGCGGTGGACGGACCGGGCTTCGCGCCCAATCCGATGGCGGTCAGCCAGTGGTCCTCGGACCAGGTGGTCGGACCAGCGCTGTGCGGGCTGCTGGCGCGCGCTCTCGACATCGGGCACGCCACCGACGGATTCGTTCCGGTCCGGCTGACGGTCGATCTGTTCAAACCCGCCCGCATGCACGAACTCACGGTCGCGACGACCCGGGTGCGCGACGGTCGGCGGATCCGGCTCGCCGATGCGGTCGTCGTCCAGGACGGTGCGCCCACGGCACGGGCGTCGGTGGTGCTGCTGCAACCCTCCGAACAGCCACCGGGTGAGATCTGGAGCCGCGACCGGCAGCCGGAACCTCCGTCGCCGGAGGTGGCACCGCCGTCGGAAGGGCCGAACGCACCGCTGTGGCACAGTGACGAATCGAGGCAATGGACGCGGGTGCCCTCCGAACACGAGAACGGCAGCCGGAAGCGGAGCTGGCAGCATCCGGCGAATGTGGTCGACGGCGAGCGACCGTCGCCGTTCGTGCTGGCCGCCATGGCCGCGGAGCAGACCAGTATGGTGACCAACTGGTCCAGTGCCGGGGTGGGCTTCATCAATACCGATCTGACGGTGGCGCTGGTGCGTATGCCCGAGGGCGCCGATATCGGGCTGGAAGCCGACAATCACCTGAGCCGCAATGGAATCGCGGCCGGTACCGCGACCCTGTTCGATCGACAGGGCGCCTTCGGCAGTGCCATGATCACGGCGGTCGCCAATGCCGGTCGTCAGATCACCGCGAGTCATCTCGACGGGGTGATCGCCGCCGCGAGCGGTGTGCGGAGCTAGCCTGCGACGCCGGATCCGGCGCTGCGGTGGGCAGCCCAGCGGTGTGCCGCGTCGCGCAGGCCGCAGGTCCACATGTTGGGCCGCCGATGCGCCGTGGCGGACCACTCCGCCGCCAGTGCGCCGGAGAACAGGCGCAGGTCGTGCTCGGAGGCGGTATGCCAGGCCGGCACCCGCGTCGCCCACCGCTCCGCCGCGGCCGGATCCTGACCGGCGAAGATCAGCCAGACGATCCAGCAGCCGGGATCGATCCAGGCTGCGCCGCGGGTGGCCCAGGGCCAATCCACCAGGCGGGCCCCGTGCTGATCGTCGATGATGACGTTGCTGTAGTTCCAATCGGTGTGCAGCAGTGCCTCGCCGGCGAAGGCCCTGGTGTCCACATCCTCGTCGAGATATGCACCCCAGCGGACTTCGGCATCCTTGAGCTCGATCTCGGTGGGGCAGCGTAATCGGCCCAGCGTCGTCATGGCGGCGGCGGTGGCCGTCAGATCGGAGTCGACCCGGTAGTCGGCGAAATGTCCTGCGATGAACTCGAATCCGAGCAGATCCCAGCCTCCGGCGGCGATCTGCCAGCGTAGGCGCGGGCCCACCGGACCGACGTGCCGGGCCAGCGCCGCCTCACGGTGCTGGGTCCACACTTCCGGATCTCGTTGTGGCACACCCTTGACGAAGGTCCGGCCCGCCGCGGTTTCGATGACCGTCGCGAGCTGACTGCTGAATCCGGCGATCACGGAATCGGCGCGGATGATCGGCCCGGTCACCGCTTCCACTGCCGCCCGGGTTGTCGGCGGCAGTTCTTCCCAGTTGCGCCGGCTCGAGGATGTCTGCGTCCGATCGACTGTCACCTTCGAAGGATTACCCCCAACGAGGTGCGCTGGCAAGCGGAGTCGGAGATTCTCGAGATGGTTTCGAAAATGTTATTTCACCTGCGTTTTCAGCTGGTGGTGTAGGTGCGTGCGACGAGTGCGCTGCGGAGGTACCAGAGTCCGCTGGCTTGGGTGGGGTCGAAGTTGGTGAGTTGGGCGATGCGTTTG
>NZ_JBFAUW010000030.1:0-10033 GCF_040679495.1 Nocardia sp. NPDC052254
GGTTTCGGCCCGCCTCGATTCTGGACTGCCGGAGCGGGGGAGCGAAGCGGAGGAGCGGAGAAGGGAAGAATCGAGGCCCAGAGGGCCGAAACCCCCGCGTCGGCGGAGCCGACGCAGAAAATACAGCCGAAACCCCGCCGCAGCGAAGCGGAGGCCAAAGATACTGTGACGGTGTTCATGGGGGCCCCGGAGCCGACACGCTAGGTTCTTCGGTGTGGGGACGGACGCGGCATTGGGAGAAGACATGAGCGCATCGGCTCTGAGCGATGAGAGCACCGTGGTTGCCGGAGTCGATCTCGGCGATACCGAGCTCGCGGCGACCGTCCGCGACGGGCTCGAAGAGGTGGAGAAGTTACTGGTCAGTGAGCTGTCCGATGGCGAGGATTTCCTGCTGGAAGCCGCACTGCACCTGGCCCGGGCGGGCGGTAAGCGGTTCCGCCCGCTGTTCACGATCCTCACCGGACAGCTGGGCCCCCGACCCACCGACCCCGATCTGATCACCGCCGGCACCGTCGTCGAACTGGTCCACCTCGCCACCCTGTATCACGACGACGTCATGGACGAGGCATCCATGCGCCGCGGTGCCCCCAGTGTGAACTCGCGCTGGGGTAACAGCATCGCCATCCTGTCGGGCGATTATCTGTTCGCGCACGCGTCTCGGCTGGTGTCCACTCTCGGACCGGACGCGGTACGCATCATCGCCGAGACCTTCGCCGAACTGGTGACCGGCCAGATGCGGGAAACGTTGGGCGCCAAGCAGTCTCAGGATCCTGTCGAACATTACCTTCGGGTGGTGTGGGAGAAGACCGGATCGCTGATCGCGGCCTCCGGCCGGTTCGGCGGTACCTTCTCCGGCGCGAGTCTCGAGGATGTCGAACGACTGGCTCGTCTCGGTGACGCGGTCGGCACCGCCTTCCAGATCTCCGACGACATCATCGACATCTCCTCGGTATCCGAGCAGTCCGGTAAGACGCCCGGCACCGATCTGCGCGAGGGCGTGCACACCCTGCCGGTGCTCTACGCCCTGCGTGACGAGGGCGCCGAGGGTGACCGCCTGCGCACCCTGCTTGCGCACCCCCTGCAGTCCGACGAGGAGGTCGTCGAGGCGCTGGACCTGCTGTCGCGTTCGCGGGGGATGGCGCTGGCCAAGCAGAAACTGCAGGGTTACGCCGATATCGCGCACGCCGAACTGTCGGCCCTGCCGCAGGGGCCCGCCAACGACGCGTTGGAACATCTGGTCCGCTACACCATCGAACGCGTGGGCTGAGCGTCGCGGGACCGGTCGTGGCGGCCGATTCCTGCGGTTGTGATCGATGTCGCACAGGCGCGGATGATCACATCGATCCCGGAACCCGGAGTGGTCACCATTCGTTGATTTGACATGCATGGTTACGCGAACGGTTTGAAGACCTTCGGGCTGATGGTCGGCCTGTCGGCACTGATCGTGTTCGCAGGTGCGATGTTCCGCAACCCCACGATTCTGATCATCGCGATCCTGCTGGCCGTGGGCATGAACGCCTACGCCTATTTCAGCAGCGACAAGCTGGCCCTGCGGGCCATGCACGCGCAGCCCGTATCCGAACTCGAAGCGCCGGTCATGTACAAGATCGTGCGTGAATTGGCGACCACCGCGCGCCAGCCCATGCCGCGGCTCTACATCAGCCCGACCGCTGCCCCCAATGCCTTCGCCACCGGCCGCAATCCGCGTCACGCCGCGGTCTGCTGCACCAGTGGCATCCTGCAGATCCTCGACGAGCGGGAGTTACGCGCGGTCCTGGGGCACGAACTGTCGCATGTCTACAACCGCGACATCCTGATCTCCTCGGTGGCCGGCGCGCTCGCCGCCGTGATCTCCGGCCTGGCCAACCTGGCTTTCTTCGCGAGCATGTTCGGTGGTGGCAACCGCGACGGTGAGGGGCCGAACATCATCGGCATCCTGCTGGTCTCGCTGCTCGGCCCCATCGCCGCCACACTGATCAAGCTCGCCGTCTCGCGGTCCCGCGAGTACCAGGCCGACCAGGACGGTGCCGAACTCACCGGAGATCCTCTGGCCCTGGCCTCGGCGCTGCGCAAACTCGAGCGCGGCACCCAGGCCGCCCCGTTGCCACCGGAGCCCCAGCTCACCGCCCAATCGCATCTGATGATCGCCAATCCGTTCCGGGCCGGCGACAAGATGGCTCGCTGGTTCTCCACCCACCCCCCGATGGGCGAGCGCATCGAGCGCCTGGAAAGCATGGCCGGGGGCCCGCGGAACTACCGCTAGCGGTAGTTCACGAATTGCAGCGCAAGATCCAGATCCGCGCCTTTGAGCAGGGCGATGACGGCCTGTAGGTCGTCGCGCTTCTTGCTGCTGACGCGGAGTTCGTCGCCCTGGATCTGCGCCTTCACGCCTTTGGGGCCTTCATCACGGATCTTCTTGGTGATCTTCTTCGCATTTTCCTGGGATATCCCCTGGATCAGCGTGCCGGTGATCTTGTAAGTCTTGCCCGAGGCCGCCGGCTCACCGGATTCGAATGCCTTCAATGAGATGTCGCGGCGGATCAACTTCTCCTTGAACACCTCGAGGGCGGCCTGCACCCGCTCCTCGGACTCGGCTGTCAGCACGATCTTCTCCTCGCCCGACCACTCGATACCCGCACCCGTACCGCGGAAGTCGTAGCGCGTGTTCAGCTCCTTGGCAGCCTGGTTGAGGGCATTGTCGACCTCCTGCCGGTCGACCTTGCTGACGACATCGAACGACGAATCGGCCACGCTGCACTCCTGTCTGACGGCTCACATATCCACCCGGTATTCCGGTAGGGACTTTCTACCCCGACACCCTCGCCGGAGCAGAAGCACCCCGCTGGCCAGCCAATTTGCATCCGGGCGCCCTGATCGTTGTATTCTCTCTACGCGCTGACACAGCGTGCAAGGCGGATTGCCCGAGCGGCCAAAGGGAGCTGACTGTAAATCAGCCGCGCAAGCTTCGGAGGTTCAAATCCTTCATCCGCCACTCGAAGAGGGCCCTTTCCATACGGAAAGGGCCCTCTTCGCGTTCGAGGATGGACCAAGGCAAGTCCACGACTCTCCACCCCCCCACGCCCCCAACGACCAGCACCTCACGGGATGATCCCCCCGGGTGGGTTTCGGCCCGCCTCGATTCTGGACTGCCGGAGCGGGGGAGCGAAGCGGAGGAGCGGAGAAGGGAAGAATCGAGGCCCAGAGGGCCGAAACCCCGCGTCGGCGGAGCCGACGCAGAAAATACAGCCGAAACCCCGCCGAAGCGAAGCGAAGGCCAAAAATACAGCTCTGAGCTGCCGGTTTGGTAACTCTTACGTGTAGTGTGTAACCTCGTTCAAGGCTTCAGCGCCCCGGGTTCGAACATTCCGGCTCGGAGCGAATGTAGCCATGCCCCCTTAGCTCAGTCGGCAGAGCGTTTCCATGGTAAGGAAAAGGTCAACGGTTCGATTCCGTTAGGGGGCTCGCCGGATTGCCGGTGGTGACCGACGGCATCTCCAGGGCCCAGGCGCCATCGCAAGCCGACCCTATGGCGGTGTAGCTCAGTCGGTAGAGCAAACGACTCATAATCGTTGTGTCGCCGGTTCAAGTCCGGCCATCGCTACAAAACTGATACCCCGTCAGGTTGACCCGAAAGAAGGCATATCGTGGCCGCGAAGTCCACCGATGTCCGGCCAAAGATCACCTTGGCCTGCGAGCAGTGCAAGCATCGCAACTACATCACCAAGAAGAACCGGCGCAACGACCCGGATCGTCTGGAGCTGAAGAAGTTCTGCCCGAACTGCGGCACCCACCGGGCGCACCGCGAATCTCGCTAGATTTCCTCGCGTGCATGCTGCCGCGCGCGTAGTCGGCGTCCGGATACAGGGAGGTTCATCGATGACCTCCCTGGGCTTCCGTGGCACCAGCCGACATCTGCAGCACCCCATGCCGGAGCTGGTTTCCCGACCTGCTCCGGCATTTGCTGTACATGCGGTAGTTTCACGCTCCGCAGACTCCCGGTAGCGGAGTCGGATAGGGACCCAACTTCCGTGACAAGCAATATCAGTACCGAACCGGTGGACGCCGAGAACGAACCGTTCGATCCGTCTGCCCACGCCGCCGCGATGGTCGGCCATCACTACCGCGTCGACGACTACTACGAGGTCGGCCGGGAGAAGGTGCGCGAGTACGCGCGAGCCGTCCAGGATTACCACCCGGTCCACTGGGACGAGAGCGCCGCGCAGGAATACGGCCACGAGGGCCTGATCGCACCGGTGACCTTCATCTCCCTGGTCGGCATCCTGGCCCAGCGCAAGCTGTTCGAGCAGGTCGTCACCGGTTACGACCTCAGCCAGATCATGCAGACCGACCAGATCCTGGAGTTCCACCGTCCCATCCGGGTCGGCGACCAGCTCACCTGCGATGTGTACCTGCACTCGTTCCGGCAGGCCTTCGGTGGCGACATCATCGTCACCAAGAACATCGTCACGGCGCAGAACGACGAACTGGTCCTCACCACCTACACCACTCTTGTCGGCCGCAGCGGCGGTGACGTCGATCCCAATATCGCCGACGCCGTGCGCAACATCCTCATGCACGGCATGGGTGAGGCGCCCGAGCATCGCCCGCGGGTCGAGGCGCCGGCCGGTCCGCCGCCGGTCCCGGTCACCACCGTGCCCGAGGTCACCGTCGGCAGCCGCACCCGCTCGTTCGATGACGTGGCGGCCGGTGACGCACTGCCGACCCGCATCGTGAAGCTGACCCGTGGTGATCTGGTGAACTACGCCGGCGTCTCCGGTGACGCCAACCCGATCCACTGGAGCGACGAGGTCGTCGAGCTCGCCGGTCTGGACAACGTGGTGGCGCACGGCATGCTGACGATGGGCCTGGGCGGCGGATTCGTCACCTCCTGGCTCGGAGATCCGGGCGCTGTCAAGGAATACAACGTCCGCTTCACCAGTCCGGTCTACGTCCCCAATGACGAGCCGGCCGAGGTCGAGTACACCGGCAAGGTCAAATCGGTCGATCCGGAGAACCGCACCGCGGTCGTCGCGATCGTCGCCAAATCCGGTGGCCGCAAGATCTTCGGACGTGCGACGGCGACGGTGCAGCTGGCATGATGGACCGCGGTCGGCCCGATTGGCTATCCGCAGGGGCGGTAACGTACACTCGGTTTTCTGGGGTCGCCAGCCACTGCGCGCTGCTCTGAAGGGGCTGGTTCCAGGCGGGTGACCGCCGGGGCCGGCAACCGATGGAGTGGCGCGCGTGTTGTGTGGCCTCGGATTGCACAACTGAATAAACCATCGTGCTGGACGAGGACATGAGTCCAGCCGAAGGGGCGTAGCTCAATTGGCAGAGCAGCGGTCTCCAAAACCGCAGGTTGCAGGTTCAAGTCCTGTCGCCCCTGCACTGGATGCCAGCGACGAGAGAGGGTACACGTGAGCGACGAGCGGGACATTCGCCACGGCGCGCATGCCGCCGATGACGATGACACCGCTGCGGTCAGCCGGCCGAGTGGTAAGCGGTCGTCTCGCCGGGCTCGCGGTGGATCCTCCTCGGACGACACCGGCTCCCTGGCCACGATCGATCGTGGTGAGGGATCGGGTTCGGACTCGGCATCGCGTAAGGCGTCCAAGAAGTCGGCGGGGAAGAAGAACGCCGGCAGTGGTCGGGGCAATCCCTTCAAGCGCCTGGTGAAGTTCCTGCGGGAAGTCATTGCGGAACTGCGCAAGGTGATCTGGCCCAACCGCAAGCAGATGGTCACCTATACAAGCGTTGTCCTGGTGTTCGTGGTCTTCATGGTCGCGTTCATCAGCGGGTTGGACGTGGCGTTCATCAAGGGTGTCAACTGGCTGTTCGGCTAGTTGGCCGGTGTGCGCCGGAGCAGAGCCTGCGGAGCGGCCGAAGGCCCTGCACCGTCCCCGCCGCGCGAGGACGGAACCATCCGCCGGATTCACCTCCGGCGCGCAGTGGATGTACGTGACGACACAGGAAGCGAGTGCCCAGTGAGCACCCCGGAGAACGGCACAACCGACGAGTTCCCGGTCGACGACGAGGCGGCCGAGACGACCGCCGACGAGGCGACCGTCTCGGACGGTGCCGAGGCGTCCTCCGATGACGTGGCAGCCGCCGAGCCGGCCGCCGCGGACGAGCCTTCCGATCCGGTCGCCGAAATGAAGGCCGCGCTGCGGCGCGCCCCCGGTGACTGGTACGTGATCCACTCCTACGCCGGGTACGAGAACAAGGTGAAGACCAACCTCGAGACCCGTGTGCAGAACCTGGGCCTCGAGGACTACATCTTCCAGGTCGAGGTCCCGACCGAGCAGGTCACCGAGATCAAGAACGGCCAGCGCAAGAACGTGCAGCGCAAGGTGCTGCCGGGCTACATCCTGGTGCGGATGGACCTCAACGACGAGTCGTGGGGCGCGGTCCGCAACACCCCCGGCGTCACCGGTTTCGTCGGCGCGACTTCGCGCCCGTCGCCGCTGACGATCAACGACGTGGTCAAGTTCCTGGTCCCGGCCGATCAGCAGCAGAAGAAGCCGGCCGCTGCGGCAGGTGCCGGCGCTGGCTCATCCGAGACCGTCACCGAGACCGTCGCCAAGCCGTCCATCGAGGTCGACTTCGAGGTCGGCGAATCGGTCACCGTCATGGACGGCCCGTTCGCGACGCTGCCCGCCAGCATCTCCGAGGTCAACGCCGAACAGCAGAAGCTCAAGGTGCTGGTGTCGATCTTCGGCCGTGAGACCCCGGTCGAGCTGGCGTTCACGCAGGTCGCGAAGATCTGAGATTTCCGGGGTTGCACACCCCGGGACAGGCTTACGGAATTCCGTAAGGAACCTAGACCAAGGAAAGAAAGATGCCCCCCAAGAAGAAGAAGGTCGCCGGGCTCATCAAGCTCCAGATCCAGGCCGGTGCGGCCAACCCGGCTCCGCCGGTAGGCCCCGCGCTGGGTCAGCACGGCGTCAACATCATGGAGTTCTGCAAGGCGTACAACGCCGCGACCGAGTCGCAGCGCGGCAACGTCATCCCGGTCGAGATCACGGTCTACGAGGACCGCTCGTTCGACTTCAAGCTGAAGACTCCGCCGGCCGCCCGGCTGCTGCTCAAGGCCGCCGGTGTGCAGAAGGGCTCCGCCGAGCCGCACCGCAACAAGGTCGCCACGGTCACCATGGACCAGGTCCGTGAGATCGCCAAGACCAAGCAGGAAGACCTGAACGCCAACGACATCGAGCAGGCCGCGAAGATCATCGCCGGCACCGCTCGCTCGATGGGCATCACCGTCGCCGACTAGTCGCGCAGCGACCGTCGGCTCGGTATTCGATCCATTCGGTGGGAGGGACGGCCAGTCCCGACAACCACTTCTGACTTCACGAACAGGACAGACACAACATGGCAAAACGAAGCAAGGCTTATCTCGAGGCGGCCGCCAAGGTCGACCGCGATGCGCTCTACTCCCCGCTGTCGGCCGCTCGACTGGCCAAGGAGACCTCGACCAAGAAGACCGACGCGACCGTCGAGGTCGCCGTTCGTCTCGGCGTCGATCCCCGTAAGGCCGACCAGATGGTGCGCGGCACCGTCAATCTGCCGCACGGCACCGGTAAGACCGCTCGCGTCATCGTGTTCGCGGCCGGTGAGAAGGCCGCGGAGGCTGAAGCTGCCGGCGCCGATGCGGTGGGCGCGGAGGATCTGATCGAGCGCATCCAGGGCGGCTGGCTGGACTTCGACGCCGCGATCGCCACCCCGGATCAGATGGCCAAGGTCGGCCGTATCGCGCGTGTCCTGGGCCCGCGCGGTCTGATGCCGAACCCGAAGACGGGTACGGTCACCACCGATGTGACCAAGGCCGTCAACGACATCAAGGGCGGCAAGATCAACTTCCGCGTCGACAAGCAGGCCAATCTGCACTTCGTGATCGGCAAGGCGTCCTTCGACGATACGAAGCTGGTCGAGAACTACGGCGCCGCGCTGGAGGAGATCCTGCGTGTGAAGCCGTCGACCGCCAAGGGTCGCTACGTCAAGAAGGTGACGATTTCGACGAACACCGGACCGGGCATCCCGGTGGACCCGAACCGCACCCGCAACCTCACCGAAGAGGACGCGTAACGGCGTAGGTATTCCACAGTGAAAGAGCCGGTAGGGAAATCCCTACCGGCTCTTTCCATGTGGGCTGAATCATCTGCGTCGGCTTCGCCGACGCGGGTTTCGGCCCCTTGTGCCTCGATTTTTCCCTCCTCCGGTCAGTCGCTGCGCTCCTTCCCTCCGTCAGTCCACAATCGAGGCGGGCCGAAACCGCCGGTGTGACGTCTCGTAGGGTGCTGCTCGGGGGTGACGAGCTGTCGGGATTCGGTGTCTTCCCCCCGTTTTGGTTTCCAGCTGCGGGTCCGCTATTCTGAACAGCGGTCGTCAGCCAGTTTGGCGATCACCCCCAATCGTTCTACCGAAGACCGTTGGTGGCTGCCGTCAGGCAGTCGAAGGTCCGGCGATATTGCCGGCGGCCCACGCAGGGAGAGCCGAGGTCAGGGACCGCGTGAGCCATTGTTCGCGCCGAGTTTCTCGTACGCCCCGGGTTCGCTCTGCGACCGGGGCGTTAGCTTTGTCGCCGGACGCCCTCCGGAGTCGGTAGTTCATCGCAGAACCGACCATCCAGAGAGGAGGCGAAGTATGGCAAAGTCCGAGAAGGTCACCGCGGTCGCGGAGATCACTGAGCAGTTCAAGAGCGCTACGGCCACCGTGATCACGGAATACCGTGGTCTGTCGGTCGGCAACCTGACGCAGCTGCGTCGTGCACTCGGTAGCAGTGCCACCTACTCCGTCGCCAAGAACACCCTGGTCAAGCGTGCGGCCGCCGAGGCGGGCGTCGAAGGCCTGGATGACTTGTTCGTCGGTCCGACCGCCATCACCTTCATCACGGGTGAGCCGGTCGACGCCGCCAAGGCCCTCAAGACCTTCGCCAAGGACAACAAGGCGCTGGTCATCAAGGGCGGCTACATGGACGGCGCCGCGCTGTCGGTCTCCGAGGTCGAGCGCATCGCCGACCTGGAGTCGCGCGAGGTGCTGCTGGCCAAGCTGGCCGGCGCCATGAAGGGCAACCTGCACAAGGCGGCCGGCCTGTTCGCCGCGCCTGCCGGCCAGGTCGTCCGCCTGTTCGCCGCGTTGGAAGACAAGAAGCGCGCCGAGGGCGGCGAAGCCGCCGAATAGGCACCGCGGCGAATCCTTCGCTCGAGGCACCGCGGCGATTCCTTCGCTGTGTGCCGCACATCAACCAGAAACTCTCTTCCCGCCTCGGGCGTGTACGACCGACGGGATGAACCACCGAAAGGAAACACCATGGCCAACGTGGACGAACTGCTCGAGACCATCGGCGGAATGACCCTGCTGGAGCTGTCGGACTTCGTCAAGAAGTTCGAGGAGAAGTTCGAGGTCACCGCTGCCGCTCCGGTCGCCGTCGCCGCCGTCGGTGGCGCTGCCGCTCCGGCCGAGGCCGCTGAGGAGCAGGACGAGTTCGACGTCATCCTCGAGGGTGCCGGCGACAAGAAGATCCAGGTCATCAAGGTCGTGCGCGAGATCGTCTCCGGCCTGGGCCTGAAGGAAGCCAAGGACCTGGTCGAGGGTGCCCCGAAGCCGATCCTGGAGAAGGTCGCCAAGGATGCCGCCGAGGCCGCCAAGACCAAGCTCGAAGAGGCCGGCGCGAAGGTCTCCGTCAAGTAATTGCGGTAATTCTGCGCGGAAAAGGGCGGTCCCATTGCGGGGCCGCCCTTTTCATATATTTCCTGGCGAATCGCGGCCGACGTCGCGAGCGAGCCCATCACCAGCGACATTTCTACCGACCAGTCAGGTAGGGTGTCCTGCACCAGCGGCATGCGATACAGTGACCGCACCCCAGTGTGACGCGTCACACCGCGCTGAATACCGGTGACGCGCCCATTGGCGCTCGTCAGAAGAATTATGGAGGTCGGCGTGGGCGTCGAGGTCAGGACCGAAGGTGTCACGAAATCTTTCGGGTCCCAGCGAATTTGGCAGGATGTCACCTTGACCCTGCCGACGGGGGAAG
>NZ_JBFAUW010000031.1:0-8856 GCF_040679495.1 Nocardia sp. NPDC052254
CCTGGTCGCTCGCGCCGACGAACTGCAGGGCGCCCGTATCCGGCTGGACTTCCCATCGGTCGGCGCCACGGAGAACATCCTGATGGCCGCGGTGGCATCCGTGGTGACCACGGATGCGGACGAGCCGAGTCGTGCCGGCAGGTCTCTTCCAGCCGAATTCTGCTCGACGGCATCGAGTTCGGCGTCCATCCTGGCCGCAGTGCGGCGTTCGTCGGCGGCCCAGGACCGCATCAGCGTGACCAGATACGGCAGCCCCAGCACATCTCCGAGCACCCAGATGATGCCCGCGGCGATGATCTGATCCATCCGCAGATCCGGACCCCAGGTACGGCCGACCTCGGTGTAGTAGCCCACCGCGACCAGTGGCCCCCACCAGAGCACCAGGCCCAGCACACCGTCGGCGAGTGACTCGAACACGGTGATCATCAGGGAGACGGCCTGGGAATAGCGATGTGGCACCGGATCGGTCTGCAGTCGTGAATAGAAGTACAGGAATCCGATCGCCACCAGCAGCAGGCGAGTGAGGGCGTCGATCACATCGTCCCGCAGGACGGCCTCGTACCACGGCGTCAGCACCAGGAGCCACGGCGTGGCCAGCATCGCGATCGAGGGCACCAGCGGGAAGGTGAGCGCGCGGGCGGGTCCGGATCCGAGGACCCGCTCCAGCCTGGCCCGGCCGGTCGGACCGAGCGCATCGCGCAGCAGCGTCACCGGCCGTCCGGACGCCAGTCCGAACGGGACCACATACAGCAGCAACAGGATCTGCAACGCCCGGACCCAGAACAGGGTGTCGGAATAGACGCCGATGACGCTGATCCCGGTCAACAGCCAGATCCCCAGCCCGACCACGCCGAAGACACCGCCGCGACCGGCGGATTCGGTCGTTGCGTTCCGTTGCGCGCGCCGGCGGGCCAGCCCGTAACCGGCCGCCAGGGCCGCGGTCACCACCACGGTCGAGGTGTCCCAGCGCCAGGCGTCGACCACCGAATGCACGGTCAGCGGCGTATCAGTCCATCCCACGGCAGCCAGTATCCACCGCCGATTCCGCGGCGTTCGCGCCGGTCGGAGGGGGTGTCCGGTTAATTCTGATTATCACTTTCGCGGGACCGGGCTCCGCGATGCGCGGGCCCGTGCGACTGCGCGCAGTGAGCGCTCGGTCCCGCACCGAGTTCGATGAGTTCTGGCTGTGCGTGGTCGACCTGAAGCGTGGCGTGCTCGATGTGATGTTCGGCAGCGAGCCACTGCGCCAGCTCTTCACGCACGGCATGACAGTCGCGACCGGGCTCGACCAAGACGTGCGCCGACAACGCCGGCGACCCGGAAGTGATCTCCCAGATATGCAGATCGTGCACCTCGACCACACCGTCACGGGCCGCCATCGCGGCCCCCACCGCCGCGGGATCGATATCGGCCGGCGCTGCCTCGAGGAAGATCCGGCTCGACGCGCGCACCAGCCCCACACCCGCCTTCACCATCAACGCGACCACGATCAGTGTCGCGATGGCGTCGGCACGTGCGAAGCCGGTGGTCATGACGATCAGACCGGCCAGCGCGGTGGCGATGAAGGCGTACAGATCGGTGAGGATGTGCTGGAAGGCACCCTCCACATTGAGACTGGACCGGTTCGCCCGCGAAATCATCCAGGTCGCAGCGAGATTCACCGCCACGCCCACGAGCGCCGTCGTGAGCACCAGCCCACCGCTGACCGCCGGCGGTTCGATCAGGCGCCGCACCGCCTCGTACAGCAGCCACGCCGACAACACCAGCAGGGTGAGACCGTTGGCCTGCGCCGAGAGGATCTCGACCCGCTTCCAGCCGAATGTCATCCGCCCCGCCGGAGGCCGGGCGGCGAGGCGAATCGCCCACAGCGCCAACGCAATCGACGCGGCGTCGGTGAGCATGTGCGCGGCGTCCGACAGCAGGGCCAGCGACCCGGCCAGGACACCGACGACCACCTCACCGAGCAGGAAGGCCACGATCACCGCGAGCGCGCCGGCCAGCCAGCGGCGATCGCTGTCGGGACTCGCGTGCGCGTGACTGTGGGTGTGCCCCGAGCCGTGTGCGTGTCCGGCGCCCATATTCGAGCTCTCCTCTCCATCGCCGATCGATCGCCATCATATGCACACATCACTATGTATGCAATGACGCCGCCGCCGGGTGGCCCACCACGGCCTCGTCGCGGAGCCCACTCGGAACCGGGCACACATTCCGATAACCGATTGCGAGGGGCTCGCGAATTGCGATGATGTCGATTCTTTTCCACATTCCGGGAACATTCACGATCGGAAACGCCCGAATAGCACCGGATTGACTACGGCCGCATACAATACGGTACGGTATAGAGAATCCCAGTTGCTCCGTGTCAGTGCGAAAGGGCTCGATCATGGCCAAGAAAGTCACCGTCACACTCATCGATGATTACGACGGGAAGTCCAAAGCGGATGAGACCGTGCAGTTCTCGATCGATGGTGTGGCGTATGAAATCGACCTGTCGACATTGAACGCCGGCAAGCTTCGAGGAGCGCTGGAGCCCTGGACGGAAAAGGGCCGCAAGGTCGGCCGGTTGAAGGCCGGTTCGGGCACCCGCGCGAAGTCTGCCGCGGACCGCGAACAGACTGTGGCGATCCGGGAATGGGCCAAGAAACACGGCTATAACGTCTCCGCGCGTGGCCGCATTTCCTCCGAGGTTGTCGCCGCCTATCACAAAGCGAGCAAGTAGCCGGCATCCAGCCTTTACCGGACCTGATCACATAAGTCTCGAGCGGGCCCGCGAGATCACGACACAGTCGTGATCTCGCGGGCCCGCTTCGCACGGTAACCTGGTTCCCTGGTTCGACGCGGTGCCGTGGTCGCACGTCGCCGGGAGCAGTTCCGAGGCGGGGGTGGTGCGCATGACAGGGGAATCCGAAATCGGAGAACTGGCGCGGCGATGGCGCATCGCCGTCGCCGATACCGGTTTCGTCCCCATGTCGATGTACGACCTCGAGTGGTTACTGAGCGGTTCGCTGCGGCAATTGATCACGCTGGTACGGAACGAGCCGTTCGATCCCGCACCCGCTGCGGACGTCGGCGCCGCACTGGTCCGCGCCAACCTCACCGATCCGCGGGTTCTGGCCCGCACGATGGCGACGCTCGCGGAGCTGGCGACCACCTGGCTTCCGCCCGGTGATCGGGTCATAGCGGCGCTCGGTGAGATGGCGCGCGGATATACCGAGGAATTACTGGCAACCCGTGCCCGCCATCAGGAAATGCTGCATGCCGCCATGGCCGAAGCACGCAATGCGGCGGAGGGACGATTCCGCATCGTATTCGACAACGCCGTGATCGCCATCGGTATCGGGGACGCCCAGGGCCGAGTGGTCGACCTCAATCCGGCGATGGCGGCGATGCTCGGTGTCACCCGCGAGTATCTGCTCCAGCACGGGGTCGCCGAACTGATTCACCCCGACGATCGGGCGGAATTGCGGCGGCGGGTGACCGATCTTCTCGGCATCGGTACCGGCACCGTGCGGATGGAATTGCGATATCCACGCCCCGAGGGCGTGCAGGGCTGGGCCACCTGGGCGATCACCCTGGTGCCGGAGCAGGGCGGGCGGGCGGCCTATCTACTGGCTGTCGGAGAGGACACGACCGAGCGCCGGGAATTGCAGGCCGAATTGCATCGCCAGGCCCGGCTCGACCCGTTGACGGCACTGCCGAATCGGCGGCAATTGGTCGAGGTGCTGTCCGGTATCGGGGTCGAGGCCGGACAACACGACCGTATCGGCCTCTGTTTCATCGATCTGGACGGATTCAAATCGGTCAACGACACCTACGGCCACGGCGTGGGTGACCGGCTGCTCGCGGCGGTCTCGGATCGGCTGACGGCCGCGGTGCCCGAGGCGCTGCTGGCCCGGGTGGGCGGGGACGAATTCGTGGCGCTGATCGGCCCTCCGTGTGATTCCGAGCGAGTCGCCGACATCGCCGGTCAGTTGCTGGCCGCGCTCACCGATCCACTCCCGGTCGACGGCCACCGCCTGATGATCTCCGCGTGTATCGGCGCGATAGTCACCCTGGTGGCCGGCGCCGACGCCGAACGACTCCTCGACGCCGCCGATGCCGGCCTCTACCGGGCCAAAGCGGCCGGGCGCAATCGCTGGGTCCTCCATTCGGCCGATGTTCCGGCGCGGGTCCGCGGCCTAGGATGAGCGGCGTGCAACCTCTGCTACCCGACTGGGCCGCCGACGACATCGATCCTCAGATACCCAGCCCGGCAAGAGTTTACGATTATCTACTCGGCGGATTCGCCAACTTCGAGGTGGATCGCTCGGTGGCCGCGCGAATGATCGAAATCATTCCGGAGGTGCCCCGCACGGCTCGGGCCAATCGGGCCTTTCTGCAGCGTGCGGTCGGTTTCCTCGCCGCCGCCGGTGTCGACCAATTCCTCGATCTCGGATCGGGAATTCCGACAGCGGGCAATGTACACGAAATCGCACAGCGGGCCGGATCCGACAGCCGGGTCGTGTATATCGATATCGATCCGGTCGCGGTGACGATGAGCCGGAAACTGCTGTCCGACAATCGGTTCGCGACTGCCGTGCACGGTGATTTCACCGAAGTCGACGGTATTCTCGGCCACCCACAGGTCCGGGAGTTGATCGACTTCGACCGGCCGGTCGCCGTATTGATGGTGTCGATGCTGCATTTCGTGCACGACGACGCCCTCGCGGCAACGATGTTCGAGCGCCTTCGTGCCACCATCGCACCGGGTAGCTATCTGGCCCTGTCGCATCTGACCGCGGAGGGGCCGCCGGAGCAGATGGACCGAATGCTGGCGGTGACCGAAAGTGTCACCGGGCGCGGTGACCGCTTACGGACCCGGGCGGAAATCATGGACCTGCTGGGTGATCTGGAACTGGTGGAACCGGGCCTGGAGTATCTGGCGCGCTGGCGACCGGACCCGGACGAATCGCTGCCCGAGGTCCGGCCGCTGGATGGCTATGCGGGAGTTGCCCGTAAGCGCTGACGTGCCACTCCGATGGGAGTCAGGGAAGCAGCATCAATCCGAGGAAATTCGATACGGCGCCGATCAGCTGATGTATGAAGTCGGGAATCATCACATTACCTTCCGTCGGGGCTGGGATATTCGGCTATTCGGCACCGGCACCCGTCCCGGATGGGTTCGCGGCAGCGCTCAGCCGGCCAGTGCGCGTTCGAATTCCGGCCAGGCCTCGTGCAGTGACCGCTCCCAATACGGCCAGGCGTGCAGGCCACCGGGGGTGTAGTGATAAGTGGCCGCGATCCCCGTGGCCTCGGTCGCGTGCTGCAGATCGATGGTGCATCGCGCGACCACGGATTCCAGCATGCCGCCCGCGGCCGGGTCCTCGACACCCGGTGCGGCGAACCCGGTTCCGGCCTCGGAACCGGGTGCACCCGCGGTGACGTAGACCGCGGTCCCGCGCAGCCGGGCCAGATTCGAGGCCGTGGCGGGGTCGCCCGCCTGCCAGCCGGGTGCGCCGTCGGGACCCCACATGTTCCACGGGTTGCCGCCGCCGGAGGCCACTACGGCCTGCACGAAGCGGCGGCCCGGATCGGTGCCGGTCCGCGCGCAGCCACTGAAGGACCCGACCGCCGCGTAGAGTCCGGGAGCCGATTCCGCGAGTGCGAGCACCGAGGTGGCCGACATCGACACTCCCGCAATGGCGTTGCGGCCCGAGGCGTGCAGCACCGTATCCACCAGCGGTGGCAGCTCGCGGGTCAGGAAGGTCGTCCACTTGTTGCGGCCGAGGATCGGATCGTCGGTGAGCCAGTCGGTGTAATAGGAGTAGCGGCCGTCGAGGATGTTCACCACATTCACATCGCGCCCCGCGGTGAACGCGTCGATATCGGTGCGGGTGCCCCAGGAGGTCTCGACGCCGCCGGGGCCGATGCCGTCCTCGGCGCCGTTGAGCAGGTACAGCACCGGGCTCGCCGGCGCGCCGCGCTCGGGCCGCAGCACCCGCATGGTGATCGTGCGGTCCATCGCCGCCGAATACACCTGCAGGGTCGCATGTCTGGCGTCGGTCTCGATGATCCGCTCGATCCGGGAGCCGTCCGGCGGGCTCGTCGCCGCTGCCGGTCCGGACAGCAGCCCCATCGAGGCCACCAGCGTCACGATCGCCGCGCACAGCGCCGGCCACCGCCCGGATCGCCCGCCCATCACACGCACACACCCTCTCCGGCGGCCCGGTGTCGTCGATACGGAGCTGCCGATGGGTCAACGATCGGCGGACGGTGCGACGTTCCGGCCCGAAATGCGATACATCTCACGGCTGAAACCCCGTGCGAGCGGGCACACGGACCGCAAACTCACAATCGGTGCGCCGATCGATCCAGGACTTCTCACAAGGCATCTTCTGCCCGGATTCGATCCCGGTTACAAAGGACTTCCCCGCCGGTGCACTCGAAGGACCGGCCCGCGAGAAGTGTGCAGAAGGTGACTACCGAGGTTTTCGACGCCGCTGTCGAGCTGCCGGTCGCACGCAGTGAGGTATGGAAGCTGCTGACCGACCCGCAGCTGTATTCGCGCATCTTCGCCGGAATCGGCGCCTGCGACCGCGTGGAGACCATCGCCGGCGACCCGGTGTGGCAGCTGCGCGTCGGCACCGCCGACACCGAGATCCGGACATTGTCGGTGACGCTGCGCGCGGGCCACCCGGGCTCCGGTTTCGAATTGCGCTGCGCGGCGACGGGCAGCTTCGCCTCGATCCGGCTGCGCGCGATCGACGGGGGGACCCGGGTCGTGGTGACCTGTTTCGCCGCCGGGCGAATGCATCCACCGGCCGGCGCCGCCTCGACCGCCGACGCGCCGGCCTGGCTCGACGCCGGTCTGCGGCGACTGCGCGAACTGACCACGGCCGCACCGACTTCGGTGCTGGTCAACGGCGAGAACGCGTCGCTGCGATGGCGCGCGGAGGTGGCCCGGCGCATCGTGGGCACCGGAGTCGTGCACACCGCACGCCCGGATCGCAGTATCGGTCAGCTGCGCGGACTGGCCCGCTGGGGGTTCAATCTGGCCGGTGGTTACGCGGCCGCTGCCGCGCATTCTCCGGACCGGATCGCGATCGTCGACGACGAACGCAGCCGCACCTTCGCCGAGATCGATCGGCGCAGCACCGCACTGGCAGCGGGAATGGGCAGGCTCGGGCTACGCAGTGGTGATGCCATCGGATTGCTCACGCGCAATCACGCCGGGATGGTCGAAACCATGGTCGCGGCAGGCAAACTCGGGGTGGACACCATCCTGTTGAATGCCGGGCTGTCGGCGCGGCGTATCGAGGAGATCGTGCAGCGGCACCGCCTGGCGCACGTATTCGTCGATGCCGAGCTGGATCCGCTGATCCATTATCTGCACGACGACATCGAGCGCATCGCCACCGACGCGGGCACTCCGGGACGCACCACCATCGACGATCTGATCGATTCCGGCAGTGCACGATTCGCCAGGCCGGCGCGACCCGGCCGGTTGATCGTGCTCACCTCCGGGACCAGCGGCACTCCCAAGGGCGCCCGGCGACCGCATGCCAAAGGGTTCGCCACCGTCGCCGCGCTGCTGTCGCGAATCCCGTTGCGGATGAACGACACCATGCTCATACCGGCGCCGCTGTTCCACACCTGGGGCCTGGCCGCGCTCCAGCTGAGTACCGCGTTGCGGGCCACGGTGATCCTGCCGGCCCAGTTCGACGCCGGCGACACCCTGCGGCGCATCGCCGAGCACCGGGCCGGCATCGTGATTCTGGTGCCGACCATGGTGCAGCGCATTCTGGATCTGCCCATCCCCGTGCGGGCCCGTCACGACACTTCCTGCCTGCGCGTCGCGGCCAGTTGCGGTGCGCCGCTGGCCGGTGCCACCGTCCTGCGTTTCGCCGACTCGTACGGCGATGTGCTCTACAACGTCTACGGATCCACCGAGGTCTCGTGGGCGACCATCGCCACACCGGAGGATCTGCGGACCGCGCCGGCCACCGCCGGCCGACCGCCCCTGGGCACGCGACTGGCGGTCCTGGGGCCGGATCGGGCACCCGTCCCGATCGGCGCGACCGGCCGGATCCACGTCGGCAATCACATGCTGTTCGACGGTTACGTCAATTCGGCGCCGCCCGAGGAGACCGACGGCATGCTCGACACCGGGGATCTGGGCTATCTGGATGCCGACGGGCGGCTGTTCATCGCCGGGCGCGACGATGAGATGATCATCTCCGGAGGTGAGAACGTCTTCCCCCGTCCGGTGGAGGAAGCGCTGTCGCATCTGCCGCAGGTCACCGACGTGGCGGTGGTCGGCGTGCCGGATCGCGAATTCGGCCAGCGGCTGGCGGCATTCATCGTCAAGCGAGAAGGATCGGGTCTGGACCCGGACATGATCCGGACCTACGTTCGCAATCGGCTCAGCCGATTCTCCGTGCCCCGCGATGTCACCTTCCTGCCGGCGCTGCCCCGCGGCGAAACCGGAAAGGTGCTCAAGCGACTACTGATCGGCGGGCCGGCCGATCTGGCGGTTCCCTTCCGGCCGGCCACCGGGTTGTGACCACTCACCAGAGCGCGCCCGATCGATCTCCTCATTTGTCACGAGGATCGGCGAAACACATCCAACACAGTCTCGTTACGGTTACGTTATAAAGGCAGTGCAGTTAACGGGCGGGGAAGGAAGATTCGCCAATGTCTGTTGCCACGCCGGGTTCTCGGGCCACGCCCGCCTCCGCTGCCGCTCCGGCGCGAGCGGGTTTGACCATGGCAGGTCAGCCGCTGTCGTCGCCGTTGAAGGATGTCTGGTCCCTGTCCCGCCACATGGTCGGACACTTCGTCGAAAACGTCGCCCCCTGCGGCACACTCCCCGGCGAC
>NZ_JBFAUW010000032.1:0-5529 GCF_040679495.1 Nocardia sp. NPDC052254
GCTGGATCGGCGTGCGCTGCCGGAGCCGGAGTTCGAGACCGCGGTGTTCCGTGCGCCCTCGACGCCGATCGAGGAAGCGGTCGCGACCGTCTACGAGGAGGTCCTGGGAACGATCGGCGGCGGCCGCCGGGTGGGCGCCGATGACGACTTCTTCGCCCTCGGCGGTAACTCGCTGCTGGCCACCCAGGTCGCGGCCCGTCTCGGCGCGCTGCTCGACACCCAGGTGCCGGTGCGGACGTTGTTCGAGTCGGCCACCGTGGCCGGACTGGCCGCCAAGGTCGCCCAGCACGCCGGTATGGGTGCTCGGCCGGCGTTGACGGCGGGTCCGCGTCCGGACCGGATTCCGTTGTCGCTGGCGCAGAACCGGATGTGGTTCCTCAACCGGTTCGATCCGGATTCGACCGCGTACAACGTGCCGATCGCGGTGCGGCTGAGCGGGAACCTGGACGTGGCGGCCATGTACGCCGCACTCGGTGACCTGGTCGAGCGGCACGAGGTGCTGCGGACGGTGTATCCGGAGACCGACAACGGTCCGGTGCAGGTCATCCTGCCGCCGGGTCATGCGGTGCCCGAGCCGGAGCGCCGGGTGATCGCCGCGGACGCGGCCGCTGATGCGGTACTCGAGTTCCTGTCGACCACCTTCGACGTGACCACGGAGGTACCGGTCCGGGTAGCGCTGTTCGAGGTGGAACCCGCGGGCACCACCGATGTGCCGGAATACGTACTCGCGATGGTGATTCATCACATCACCGGAGACGGTTCCTCGGCGGTCCCGATGACCCGGGACCTGATGACCGCCTATGTCGCCCGCGCCGCGGGCGAGGCGCCGAATTGGGCGCCGCTGGCGGTGCAGTACGCCGACTACAGCATCTGGCAGCGCGCTCTGCTCGGAGACGAGGGCGATCCGGAATCGCTGGCGGCCCAGCAGATCACGTACTGGCAGCGGGCGCTCGCCGACCTGCCCGATCAGCTGGATCTGCCATCGGATCGTCCGCGTCCGGCGACACAATCGCTGGCCGGTCGCAGTGTGGATGTCCGCATCGATGCGGATCTCCACCGGGCCCTGGGCGATGTGGCGCGCGGCGAGAACGCCACGTTGTTCATGGTCGTGCACACCGCGCTGGCCGTGCTGCTGGCCCGGTTGTCGGGTACCGACGACATCGCGATCGGTACCCCGATCGCGGGTCGCGGCGAGGCCGCCGTGGACGACCTGATCGGTATGTTCGTCAACACCCTGGTGTTCCGCACGCGCGTGGACCCCGGTGCGTCGTTCACGGATCTGCTCGCGCGGCAGCGCGAGGACGACCTGCAGGCGTTCGCGCATGCCGACGTCCCGTTCGAGCGACTGGTCGACGTACTCAATCCGGCCCGATCCACCGCTCGGCACCCGTTGTTCCAGGTGGGTCTGTCGTTCCAGAACCTGGCACAGACCGCTCTCGAACTGCCCGGCCTCAGTGTGCAGGGACTCGCCAACGAGACCGAGGTCTCACAGTTCGACCTGCACCTGATCGTGGTCGATCGGTACGACGAGTCCGGTGCGCCGGCGGGTATCGGCGGTCACATCACCTATGCCACCGACCTGTTCGACGCCGAGACCGTGCAGGGCTTCGTCGATCGCTTCGTGCGGCTGCTCGGTGAGATCGTCGCCGCACCGCAGCTGCCGGTGGGTGACCTCGAGTACCTGGAGACGGCCGAGCGCCGGGAGCTCATCACCGGTCACAACGCCACCGATCGGGAGATCGACGCCGACGCGACGCTGGCCTCGCTGCTCGCGGATCGGATCGCGGCGACCCCCGATGCCGTCGCGCTGGTGGACGGCGAGGGCACCGCTGTGTCCTATGCCGAGCTGGGTCAGCGGGTGAACGGGCTTGCCCGGCATCTGATCTCGCTGGGTGTGGGACCGGAGACGCGGGTGGCGCTGGCCTTGCGCCGCTCGGTGGATCTGGTGGTCGCGATGTACGCGGTCACCACCGCCGGCGGTGCGTACGTGCCGGTCGATCCGGATCAGCCCGCCGAACGCACCGACTACATCCTGCGTACCGCGGCACCGGTCTGCGTGCTGACCGCCGCCGAGATCGGGTTCGATACCGAGGTGGCGCCGCTGGTGCGCCTCGACGAGCTCGGTGTGGCCGACGGTGCGCCGCTGACCGCCGCCGAGCTGCCGACGGCCGCGCGGCCACAGCACACGGCGTATGTGATCTTCACGTCCGGTTCTACCGGCCGCCCCAAGGGTGTGGCCGTACCACATGCCGCGATCGTGAATCAGTTGTTGTGGGCGGTGGACGAATTCGAACTCGGCGCCGACGACGCCGTGCTGCTGAAGACGGCGGCGACGTTCGACCTGTCGGTGTGGGAATTCTGGACCGCGGCGGTCTGCGGTGGGCGCTTGGTCCTCGCCGCTGCGGACGGTCATCAGGATCCGGCATATCTGAATGCGCTGATGCGCCGCGAATCGGTGACCACCCTGCATGTGGTGCCATCGATGCTGGACGCGTTGCTGACCGAATCGGCGGGCGTACTGCCGGAGTCGCTGCGGCGGGTGCTGGCGATCGGTGAGGCGCTGCCGGGCGTGACCGCGCAGAAGTTCCGCCGGTCCAACTCCGCGCGGTTGTACAACCTGTACGGCCCGACCGAGGCCGCGGTGTCGGTCACGAGTCACGAGGTGACCGGCGCCGATGTCACATCGGTGCCGATCGGCGCGCCGGAGTGGAATACCCGGGTGTACGTGCTGGATTCGCGGATGCGTCCGGTGCCGGCGGGCGTATCGGGTGAGTTGTATCTCGCGGGCGCGCAGCTGGCCCGGGGGTACTTCGGTCGCTCGGATCTGACCGCCGAGCGTTTCGTGGCCGACCCGTTCGGCGCGGGTGCGCGGATGTATCGCACCGGTGACCTCGCGGCGTGGACCTCGGCCGGTGAGCTCGAGTATCGGGGTCGTACCGACTTCCAGGTGAAGATCCGTGGTTTCCGGATCGAACTGGGCGAGATCGAGGCAGCGCTGCTGGCGCTGCCGCAGATCGGTGCGGCGGCGGTGATCGCCCTGTCCGATCAGCGCCTCGGTGATCGCCTGGTCGGCTACCTGGTCCCGGCGCCCGGTGCGGATGTCGATGTGGCACAGGTGAATACGGCGCTGCAGGACGCACTGCCGTCCTATATGGTGCCGGCCGCGTGGGTCGTGCTCGACGCGCTGCCGCTGAACGTGAACGGCAAGCTGGACCGTAAGGCGTTGCCGGAGCCCGAGTTCGAGGCCGCGGTGTTCCGGGCCCCCTCGACTCCGATCGAGGAGATCGTGGCCGGGGTGTTCACCGAAATACTCGGTGTCGAGCGTGCCGGTAAGGACGACGATTTCTTCGCCCTCGGCGGCAACTCGCTGCTGGCCACGCAGGTGGCGACGCGGATCGGCGCCGCGCTCGATGCGCGGGTGCCGGTGCGGACGGTGTTCGAGGCGTCCACGGTGGCGGGCCTGGCCGCGAAGGTGGAGCAGGGCGCGGGCAACGGCGGTCGCCCGGCGTTGACGGCCCAGGTGCGGCCGGAGCGGATTCCGTTGTCGCTGGCGCAGCAGCGGATGTGGTTCCTGAACCGGTTCGACCAGCAGTCGGCGGCGTACAACGTGCCCGTCGCGGTGCGGTTGACCGGTGCCCTGGATGTCGCCGCGCTGCGCGCGGCGGTCGGTGACCTGGTCGCACGGCACGAGGTGTTGCGCACCGTGTATCCGGAGGTCGACGGTCGGCCGGTCCAGGTGATTCTGCCTGCGGCGCAGGCGGTTCCGGAGCTCGAAGTGTCGGCAGTCGCCTCGTCGGAGATCGAGTCGGTCGTGGTCGGCTTCTTCTCGGGTGTCTTCGATGTGACGACGGAAGTGCCGTTGCGAGTGCGGCTCTACGAGCTGACCGATGGCACCGGCGAGAACAGCCACGTGCTGGCGATGTCGGTGCATCACATCTCGGCCGACGGTTCCTCCATGGCGCCGTTGACACGGGATCTGATGACCGCGTACGCGGCTCGCGCGGCGGGAGCTGCGCCGGAGTGGGCGCCGCTGTCGGTGCAGTACGCGGACTACAGCATCTGGCAGCGTGAGGTGCTGGGCAGCGAGGACGATCCGGAGTCGCTGTCGGCCGCGCAGGTCGCCTTCTGGCGGAGTCAGCTCGCGGAGCTGCCCGATCAGCTGGATCTGCCCGCTGACCATCCGCGGCCGGCCAGGCAGTCGTTCGCCGGTGCCAAGGTCGCGGTGCGTATCGATGCGGAAACTCATCGTGCGCTGGCGGATTTGGCGCGCGCCGAGGGCGCGACGCTGTTCATGGTGGTACACACGGCGCTGGCTGTGCTGCTGGCGCGGTTGTCGGGTACCGACGACGTCGCGATCGGCACCCCGGTCGCGGGTCGTGGCGAGGCGGCGGTGGACGACCTGGTCGGGATGTTCGTGAACACCCTCGTGTTCCGCACGCGGGTGGACGCGGGTGGTTCGTTCCTGGATCTGCTCGCGCGTCAGCGTGAGACGGATATTCAGGCTTTCGCGAATGCCGATGTGCCCTTCGAGCGTTTGGTGGAGGTGCTGAATCCGGTTCGTTCGACGGCTCGGCATCCGCTGTTCCAGGTGGGTCTGTCGTTCCAGAATCTGGCGCAGACCAGTCTGGAGCTGCCCGGCCTGAAGGTCTCGGGCGTGGACTTCGACACCCAGCTGTCGCAGTTCGATCTGCATCTGATCGTCGCGGACACCTACAGCGATTCGGGTGCGCCGGAAGGGATCGACGGCGTCTTCACCTATGCCACGGACCTTTTCGAGCCGGAAACGGTCCAAGGTTTTGTGGACCGGTTCCAGCGGTTGCTCACCGCGATCGTCACCTCGCCACGCGGCGAGGTCGGCGATTACGACCTGCTCGATCCGGCCGAGCGCCATGCCTTGGTGATCACTCGCAACGCCACCGATCACGTCGTGGATGGCGGAGCGACACTGGCCACACTGCTCGCGGCGACCGTGGCCGGTCAGCCGAAGGCCGAGGCGCTCGTCGATCCCGACGGCGACACCCTGACCTATGCAGAGCTCGACCAGCGGGTCAACGCCCTGGCGCGGCGGCTGATCGAGGCGGGAGTCGGCCCGGAGCATCGGGTCGCCCTGGCGCTGCGGCGGTCGGTGAATCTGGTGGTGGCGATGTACGCCGTGACCGTCGCCGGTGGGGCGTACGTGCCGGTGGATCCGGATCAGGCGGCCGAGCGCACGGACTACATCCTCGAATCAGCGGCACCGGTCTGTGTGCTGACCGATGCCGAGACCGCGTTCGACACCTCGGTCGCTCCGGTGGTGCGGATGGATGGGACAGATCTGTCCGGCTACTCGACCGCTGTGGTCACCGATGTGGATCGGGTTGCGCCGCTGCGGGCTTCGAATACGGCGTATGTGATCTTCACGTCGGGTTCGACGGGTCGCCCGAAGGGCGTGGCCGTGTCGCATGCTGCGATTGCGAATCAGTTGCAGTGGAAGACGGCGGAATTCGGTTTGGATTCGTCGGATGCGGTGTTGCTGAAGACGGCTGCGAC
>NZ_JBFAUW010000033.1:0-5060 GCF_040679495.1 Nocardia sp. NPDC052254
AGGGGGTGAGAAACCTCATCTTGGAACAGGCTTCCCGCTTAGATGCTTTCAGCGGTTATCCCTTCCGAACGTGGCCAACCAGCCGTGCTCTTGGCAGAACAACTGGCACACCAGAGGTTCGTCCGTCCCGGTCCTCTCGTACTAGGGACAGCCTTCCTCAAGTTTCTAACGCGCGCGGCGGATAGAGACCGAACTGTCTCACGACGTTCTAAACCCAGCTCGCGTGCCGCTTTAATGGGCGAACAGCCCAACCCTTGGGACCTACTCCAGCCCCAGGATGCGACGAGCCGACATCGAGGTGCCAAACCATCCCGTCGATATGGACTCTTGGGGAAGATCAGCCTGTTATCCCCGGGGTACCTTTTATCCGTTGAGCGACACCGCTTCCACTTGCCGGTGCCGGATCACTAGTCCCGACTTTCGTCCCTGCTCGACCTGTCAGTCTCACAGTCAAGCTCCCTTGTGCACTTACACTCAACACCTGATTGCCAACCAGGCTGAGGGAACCTTTGGGCGCCTCCGTTACATTTTGGGAGGCAACCGCCCCAGTTAAACTACCCACCAGGCACTGTCCCTGAACCAGATCATGGCCCGAGGTTAGAGGTCCAATACGATCAGAGTGGTATTTCAACGATGACTCCACAAACACTGGCGTGCCCGCTTCACAGTCTCCCACCTATCCTACACAAACCGTACCGAACACCAATACCAAGCTATAGTGAAGGTCCCGGGGTCTTTTCGTCCTGCCGCGCGTAACGAGCATCTTTACTCGTAATGCAATTTCGCCGAGTCTGTGGTGGAGACAGCAGAGAAGTCGTTACGCCATTCGTGCAGGTCGGAACTTACCCGACAAGGAATTTCGCTACCTTAGGATGGTTATAGTTACCACCGCCGTTTACCGGGGCTTAAATTCTCAGCTTCGCCCTTACGAGCTAACCGGTCCTCTTAACCTTCCGGCACCGGGCAGGCGTCAGTCCGTATACATCGTCTTACGACTTCGCACGGACCTGTGTTTTTAGTAAACAGTCGCTTCTCTCTGGTCTCTGCGACCACCCCCAGCTCCGGAAGTAAATTCCATCACCAGACGTGGCCCTCCTTCTCCCGAAGTTACGGAGGTATTTTGCCGAGTTCCTTCACCACAGTTATCTCGATCGCCTTAGTATTCTCTACCTGACCACCTGTGTCGGTTTGGGGTACGGGCCGTGTACCAACTCACTAGAGGCTTTTCTCGGCAGCATAGGATCACTGAATTCACCTCAAACGGCTACGCATCACCTCTCAGGCACAAGAGACACGGATTTGCCTATGTCTCGCCCTACAGGCTTACACCCGGTAATCCACCACCGGGCCCAGCTACCTTCCTGCGTCACCCCATCGCTTGACTACTACAGCCAGGGTCATGCGCAGCCACATCCGGCCTCCCGAAGGAGGTCCATCCGCTTTTGGGCACTTAGCACAACTGATTCGCCATTGGGCGCGGATACACGGGTACGGGAATATCAACCCGTTGTCCATCGACTACGCCTGTCGGCCTCGCCTTAGGTCCCGACTCACCCTGGGCGGATTAACCTGGCCCAGGAACCCTTGGTCATTCGGCGGACGAGTTTCTCACTCGTCTTTCGCTACTCATGCCTGCATTCTCACTCGCGCAGCCTCCACAACTAGGTCACCCCGCTGCTTCCCTGGCTACACGACGCTCCCCTACCCACCCAGTCGACTGGCCCGAAGGCGATCTGTATGACTGAGTGCCGCGGCTTCGGCGGTGTACTTGAGCCCCGCTACATTATCGGCGCAGGATCACTTGACCAGTGAGCTATTACGCACTCTTTCAAGGGTGGCTGCTTCTAAGCCAACCTCCTGGTTGTCTCAGCGACCCCACATCCTTTTCCACTTAGTACACGCTTAGGGGCCTTAGCCGGCGATCTGGGCTGTTTCCCTCTCGACTACGAAGCTTATCCCCCGCAGTCTCACTGCCACGCTCTCACACACCGGCATTCGGAGTTTGGCTGACTTCGGTAAGCTTGTGGGCCCCCTAGGCCATCCAGTAGCTCTACCTCCAGTGTGAAACACGTGACGCTGCACCTAAATGCATTTCGGGGAGAACCAGCTATCACGGAGTTTGATTGGCCTTTCACCCCTACCCACAGCTCATCCCCTCAGTTTTCAACCTAAGTGGGTTCGGGCCTCCACGACGTCTTACCGTCGCTTCACCCTGGCCATGGGTAGATCACTCCGCTTCGGGTCCATGACATGCGACTCAAACGCCCTATTCGGACTCGCTTTCGCTACGGCTACCCCACACGGGTTAACCTCGCCACACACCGATGACTCGCAGGCTCATTCTTCAAAAGGCACGCCATCACCCCACACACCACAAAGATGCGAAGGCTCTGACGGATTGTAAGCGCACGGTTTCAGGTACTATTTCACTCCCCTCCCGGGGTACTTTTCACCTTTCCCTCACGGTACTAGTCCGCTATCGGTCACCAGGGAGTATTCAGGCTTACCGGGTGGTCCCGGCAGATTCACAGCAGATTTCACGGGCCCGCTGCTACTCGGGTGCCTGCTACAACAGAGAACACGTTTTCGTCTACCGGACTCTCACCGTCTACGGTCGGCCATCCCAGACCAATTCGACTAACGCGATCTTTTCTGACTGTCGCCCAGATCGGCAGATCTGAGAAAGCAGGTCCCACAACCCCGGCCATGCAACGACTGCCGTCTATCACACACAACCGGTTTAGCCTCTTCCGCTTTCGCTCGCCACTACTCACGGAATCACTATTGTTTTCTCTTCCTGTGGGTACTGAGATGTTTCACTTCCCCACGTTCCCTCCACACACCCTATATATTCAGGCGCGGGTAACACGACATCACTCGTGCTGGGTTTCCCCATTCGGAAATCCTCGGATCTCAGCTCGGTTGACAGCTCCCCGAGGCTTATCGCAGCCTCCTACGTCCTTCATCGGCTCCTGGTGCCAAGGCATCCACCGTACGCTCTTAAACACTTACTAACAAAGATGCTCGCGTCCACTGTGCAGTTCTCAAACAACACACCCACCCAAACCATGATTTCAGGACCAGCACCCTCCAACGAAGGCCGGTATCTCAGAAGATCTGAGCAAGTCGTCTTGATTTCCCAGAAAGTCCAGACTCGCGCCTGTTCTTTCAGGACCCAATAGTGTGTCGGTATATCCATCGCGGAAGAGAACAGAGCCTCTCCCGTCTGCGATGAAGCCAGTCAGTGTTCCACCCATGAGCGTCCGCAGCCCTACATACGAGGACTAAACGGTCTCTGCCACAACCACACTCACCTCTGTGATGCGTCATGGAGAAGTGCTCCTTAGAAAGGAGGTGATCCAGCCGCACCTTCCGGTACGGCTACCTTGTTACGACTTCGTCCCAATCGCCAATCCCACCTTCGACGGCTCCCTCCACAAGGGTTAGGCCACCGGCTTCGGGTGTTACCGACTTTCATGACGTGACGGGCGGTGTGTACAAGGCCCGGGAACGTATTCACCGCAGCGTTGCTGATCTGCGATTACTAGCGACTCCAACTTCACGGGGTCGAGTTGCAGACCCCGATCCGAACTGAGACCGGCTTTAAGGGATTCGCTCCACCTCACGGTATCGCAGCCCTCTGTACCGGCCATTGTAGCATGTGTGAAGCCCTGGACATAAGGGGCATGATGACTTGACGTCGTCCCCACCTTCCTCCGAGTTGACCCCGGCAGTCTCTCACGAGTCCCCGCCATTACGCGCTGGCAACATAAGATAAGGGTTGCGCTCGTTGCGGGACTTAACCCAACATCTCACGACACGAGCTGACGACAGCCATGCACCACCTGTACACCAACCACAAGGGGGGCTACATCTCTGCAGCTTTCTGGTGTATGTCAAACCCAGGTAAGGTTCTTCGCGTTGCATCGAATTAATCCACATGCTCCGCCGCTTGTGCGGGCCCCCGTCAATTCCTTTGAGTTTTAGCCTTGCGGCCGTACTCCCCAGGCGGGGTACTTAATGCGTTAGCTACGGCACGGATCCCGTGGAAGGAAACCCACACCTAGTACCCACCGTTTACGGCGTGGACTACCAGGGTATCTAATCCTGTTCGCTACCCACGCTTTCGCTTCTCAGCGTCAGTTACTTCCCAGAGACCCGCCTTCGCCACCGGTGTTCCTCCTGATATCTGCGCATTTCACCGCTACACCAGGAATTCCAGTCTCCCCTGAAGTACTCTAGTCCGCCCGTATCGACTGCAAGCTTGCAGTTGAGCTGCAAGTTTTCACAATCGACGCGACGAACCGCCTACAAGCTCTTTACGCCCAGTAATTCCGGACAACGCTCGCACCCTACGTATTACCGCGGCTGCTGGCACGTAGTTGGCCGGTGCTTCTTCTACAGGTACCGTCACTCACGCTTCGTCCCTGTCGAAAGAGGTTTACAACCCGAAGGCCGTCATCCCTCACGCGGCGTCGCTGCATCAGGCTTTCGCCCATTGTGCAATATTCCCCACTGCTGCCTCCCGTAGGAGTCTGGGCCGTGTCTCAGTCCCAGTGTGGCCGGTCACCCTCTCAGGTCGGCTACCCGTCGTCGCCTTGGTAGGCCATTACCCCACCAACAAGCTGATAGGCCGCGGGCCCATCTCGCACCGATAAATCTTTCCACCACAAACCATGCGATTCGTGGTCATATCCGGTATTAGACCCAGTTTCCCAGGCTTATCCCAGAGTACGAGGCAGATCACCCACGTGTTACTCACCCGTTCGCCGCTCGTGTACCCCGAAGGGCCTTACCGCTCGACTTGCATGTGTTAAGCACGCCGCCAGCGTTCGTCCTGAGCCAGGATCAAACTCTCCGTTGAAGACTCTAGAAACACTCCGAAGAGCGAATCAGAATAATCTCGAACCAGAGTCCGAAAACCTAACTTAAACGCCAGCCGGAAAAATAGCTGACAAAAATGTCCGACCCTCACACGGGGGGCGAGAATCGGAACCAAAATAAATATTTGGCACTGACATTCATCGACACACTATTGAGTTCTCAAAGAACACACGCAC
>NZ_JBFAUW010000034.1:0-2135 GCF_040679495.1 Nocardia sp. NPDC052254
CGCACCTCCCCCACCGACGGCGCACAACTCACCACGTAATCACGAAACTCGACGGCCAATGGCGCCAGTTCGAGCCCGGGATCTGCGTACCAGCGTGCCCATTCGGAGATCAGCACCAGAGCGCTCGACCCATCGATCACCAGGCTGTCGAAAACCACGCATATTCGGGCCTTTCCGCCCTCGCGCAGGACCCGGATATCGAAGAGTGGCCAGCGGGCGGCATCCAGGGCTCCGCCTGACATCTCGTCCCGTAGCGCCGCGGCCGCATCGTCGAAATCACCACGGGCATCGACTGTTTCGATCCGATATTCAGGCGTGTCGGACAGGACCCGCTGCATACCGTCGGCGCCGATCACCGCACGCAACATCGGATGCCGCTCGATCACCCGGTTCCACGCATGTGCCAACCGATCCACATCCAGGTCGGTCCGGTCGTATTCGAAGTACAGTTGCGCACCGATACCGCCCAGATCGAAGTCGCTCGACCTGCCCAGCCAGTACGCGACCTGAATATCGTTGAGTGCGAACGGCTCCCGTCGATGAGTGAGGTCGGGGATCAGCGTGGAGCCGTCGGCCACGCGCTGCAACTGCTCGGTCCCCGGGGTGATCTCGGCTCGGTGCTGGCCGAGACCGGCGACGGTCGGGTCGGTGAAGAACTCGCGCAGGGTGACGGTGATACCGAGATCGCGGGCGAGGCGACTCACCAGGCGGGTCGCCGACAGGGAGTCACCACCGGCACCGAAGAAATTGGTTGTGCGGTCGGGCAGGACGCCGCCGAGCAGCTCTTGCCATATCTGCCCGATCCTGGTTTCCAGCCCCGCGCGGACCGGCTCTCCCGGCGTGTCGCCGTCCCGGCCGGGGGCCGTCTCCGCTTCGGCTCGCCGCACCAAGGCGGCATGGTCGATTTTTCCGTTGCCGGTCAGCGGCGGGTGCGGCAAAGCGATCAGCGCAAGGGCCCATCCGGGGGGAATCCGGTCGGCGAGGAAACTCGAGATGTTCGCGGGCACAAGCGGTTCGACGAAAGCGACCAAGCGCGCCGTGGTCCGCTCGCCGACCGCGAGGGCTGTCACCCGCCGCACCTCGGGGTGGGCGGTGATGGCGTGCTCGATCTCACCGAGTTCCACCCGGTGCCCGCGGATCTTGACCTGACGATCGGCCCGGCCGAGGAATTCGAGAACCCCGTCGGACCGGTACCGGCCCAGATCTCCGGTCCGATACCAGCGGATACCACCGTCCTCGAAGAACGACGCGGCAGTGAGGTCGGGGGCGCCCCGATAACCGCGGGCGACCCCGGCTCCGCCGATCAACAGCTCACCCGGAACCCAATCGGGACGATCCCGGCCATTCTCGTCGACGACACGAAACTGCTGGTTACGCAGCGGCCGACCGTAGGGAATGGAAGTCCACCGCGGATCCACCGACTCGACCTCGAAGAAGTTCGACCAGATCGATGCTTCCGTGGCGCCGCCCAGGGCAACCAGACGGCAGCGGTTCGACAGCTCGGCGAGGCGGCCGGGCAGATCCAGACCCACCCAATCCCCGGACACCAGCGCCAGCCGCAGAGCAGACGGCAGCCCCGGCCCGGTCTCGGCGACCGTGAGCAGCATGTCCAGCATCGCCGGCACCGTATTCCACACCGTCACACCGTGTTCGCGCACCAGCGCCAGCCAGCGGACCGGATCTCGCCGATCCTCGTCCGCCACGATCACCGCACCACCACCGGCGCCCAGCACACCGAACAGGTCGAACACCGACAGATCGAAATCGACTGCCGCGACGGCGAGCACGCGATCCCGCGGGCCGAGGTCGTAACGATCCTGCAGATCGGCGAGCGTGTTCACCGCCTGCCCGTGTTCGATCTCGACGCCCTTCGGGACACCTGTCGAACCCGACGTGAAAATCACGTACGCAAGATCGTCACCACTACCCCGGTACACCGGTGCCCGATCATGCTGTCGCGCATCCGCAATCGCCACCACCGGCACCCCGGTGACGTCGTCCGATCCCGAGTCGCCGTGACGCGCGGTGGTGGCGAACCGCCCGGTGTCGTCGGTGAGGACAACCGCGGCACCGGCCTGCTCGACGATCGCGGCCCGCCGCCGCGGCGGCTGATCCACAGCCACCGGCACATACGC
>NZ_JBFAUW010000035.1:0-1209 GCF_040679495.1 Nocardia sp. NPDC052254
TGGTGGTGTAGGTGCGTGCGACGAGTGCGCTGCGGAGGTACCAGAGTCCGCTGGCTTGGGTGGGGTCGAAGTTGGTGAGTTGGGCGATGCGTTTGAGTCGGTAGTCGACGGTGTTGGTGTGGACGTGGAGGAGTCGGGCGGTGCGTTGGCGGTTGAGGTTGTTGGCGATGTGGGTTTGGAGGGTGGTGAGGAGTTCGGGGTGGTGGTCGAGGGGGTTGAGGAGGGTGCCGAGGTGGTCGCGTCCGGGGCCGGGGCGGGTGAGTTGGTATTCGAGGGCGAGGTCGTCGAATCGGTAGAGGCCGGGGATGGATTGGAGGCGGGTGACCATGTCGAGGAGTTGGTGGGTTTGGTCGGTGGCGGTGGGGATGTCGGTGGTGGTGGTTGTGGTGGTGGTGGCGGTGATGGGGACTCTGGCGGCGTGGGAGAGGTGGGTGATGAGGGGGTCGAGGTCGGTGGTGGTGTGGGTGGTGGGGATGAGGAGGGTGCCGCCGTCGGTGGAGAGCAGGGACAGGGTGGTGGTGTGGGTTCCGGTGGCGAGGGCGGCTTGGATGCGGCGGAGTTTGCGGCGGGCGATGATGGTGGGGTCGAGGTGGGGGTTGTGTTGGTCGGGGTGTGGGGGGATGTGGAGGGCGAGGATGTGGTAGTTGTCGGCGATTTCGATGCCGCATTCGCGGGCCATGGTGCTGGTGGGGTGTCCGCCGAGGAGTGCGCTGGTGAGGGTGTGGACGGCGTTGTGGTGTTCGGAGACGACGGCGCGGAGTTCGCGGACGTAGGCTCCGGAGACGGCGGTGGTCATGGTGTCGAGGATTTCGACGAGGAGTTTGGCGCCGGTGAGGAGGTTGGTGTAGTCGGTGTGGGTGAGGGTGAGTGTGGGTTCGTCGTTGGTGGTGTTGGTGTTGCGGGTGGTGGCGTTGGTGACGACGAGGTCGAAGCCGATTTTGAAGCCTTCGTGGATGGCGTGGTGGATGGTGTCGATGGGGACGCCTTCGCGGGCCCAGGCGGCGGCGGCGTCTTTGAGTCGTTCGGTTTTTTCGGGGATGTCGCGGCCGTCGAGGAGGCTGATGGCGAGTTCGAGGCAGGTGCGGGTGATGGTGGTGATGTCGCCGTGGATGGCGTCGCCGGGGAGTGTGCCGCAGGGGGCGACGTTTTCGACGAAGTGTCCGACCATGTGGCGGGACAGGGACCAGACATCCTTCAACGGCGACGACA